>CAVHFC010000032.1:0-4154 GCA_963635025.1 Eubacterium sp. CAG:786 | reverse complement strand
GGTGCGGGCGGCAACGGCGCCGGCAACACCATGGGCGACGAGAACTGCCTGATCCAGATCAACGGCGGCTACCTGGTCGTGGACGCTCAGGGCGACGGCATCGACAGCAACGGAAACGTGGAGATCAACGGTGGCGTGCTGCTCATCAACGGCACCACTTCCGGCGGCGACAGCGCCTTCGACTACGACCTGAACGCGACCATCACGGGCGGCACGGTGCTCGCGGTCGGCTCCACCGAGATGGCGCAGAACTTCACGAGCGGCACGCAGCCCTTCGCGATGACCACCTCGGTTTCGGGCAGCGCCGGCCAGACGGTTGCCGTCACCGACGCTTCGGGCAACGTGGTGGCGTCCATCGCGGCGACCAAGAGCTTCGGCATGGTGCTCGTCTCCAGCCCCGCGTTCTCCGAAGGAGAGGAGTATTCCCTGGTCATCGGCGGGGAAGTGAGCGGCGCAAATGCGGATGGATACACCAGCTCGGGAACGGTTTCCGGCGGTGACACCACGTCGATTTCTGCAAGCACCACGGCCTCTGGCGGCATGGGCGGCTTGGGCCAGGGCGGCGGCGCGATGCCGGCGGGCCAGGGCGGCGACGTGCGCGTGCAGCGACGCTAGGTTGGGCGTGGTCGAGATTCGCGCGACGTGGTGTTGGCTCGGGCTCGGTCTGGGCATCAGCCCCTCGTGTGACGCGGCGGCTGTTCGCGAAGGCCTCTTTGCGAACAGCCGTTCTTGCCCCGGTTTCTTCCGGAGGACTGGCGTACGATTCTGAATGCATATGGCGGGCGGTGGCTTTTGCTGCCGCCCGTTGGCGTTTGCAGGTACCCGGTTGCGGCTGCCGCCGCCCGCTGGAGTCCGCTTGCGACTGCCGTCGCCGTCTGGCGGCGCCCGCTTCCGCTTGTCGTTGCTTATCGCGGTCCTCGCTTGCGCTTGCGGAGATGTCGCGCAGCCGTTCGCGGATTGACCGGGGTGCTTTAGCATGATGGAGTACAATACCGTCGATATGCGAAGAGGAAGGTGTGCCGGATGAGCGAGCTGAGAACCCCGGAGGTCGAGGACCTTCTGTGCGTGTTGGCGAAGCTGGAAGACAAGGACACCATCTTTTCGCTGCTCGAGGACCTGTTCACCATTCGCGAGATCCGCGAAACGTCGCAGCGCCTGGCCGTAGCGCGCCAGCTTGATGCCGGGAAATCATACGCTGCCATCGAAAAGCTCACCGGCGCTTCGGCAACCACCATCGCGCGCGTGTCGAAATGCCTCAGCTACGGCGCAGGCGGCTACAATGCAGCCCTCAACGTCCTCGACGACGCCAAGAAGTAAGGTTTGTTAGCGGCACGGGCGGCCTGCGGGTCGCCGGGGTTGTCACCTGCCGCGGGCGGCCTGCGGGGCGGGGTTGTCGCCAGCCGCATTTTGTGAATACGGTGTCGCGCTCTTCGAGCGCTCTCTGGTAAGGTTTGAGCTCTCGCTCGACCCCACGAATTCTTGCAGTTGCTTTAATGCTTCTACCAGGATTTTTGCGGACGCAACAGTTTTTCGTGGGCGCGAGGCATGACTCGCGCAGTAATAGATCAGCGCCGCCAGGCGCGTCACACATGTGTGTTTCGGCGTGGCGTCGGGCTCATCGCCGGCCGCATTCTGAATAGTCTGTCGCGCTCTTCGAGCGCTCTCTGGTAAGGTTTGAGCTCTCGCTCAAACCCACGAATTCTTGCAGGTGCTTTAATGCTTCTACCAGGATTTTCGCGGACGCAACAGTTTTTCGTGGGCGCGAGGCATGACTCGCGCAGTAATAGATCAGCGCCGCCAGGCGCGTCACAAATGCGTGTCTTATGCGGTGCCGCGGCCGCCGCCGGCCGGTACCCCTTAATGTCGGCGCTTCTTGAAGAAATCGTCCCTTCGGCCCCCAAATGATGCTCGCTGGAAAATAACTCCGTATACTAATTTATGCAAGCGATCAAAACGCCCGCGCGCCCGGGCGTTCCCGTCTCCGTGTTCCGAGGTGTTCCGCATGTCTAAAAGCCTGCTTATCGATCGACGCCTGTTCGTGTCGGCTGCGTCGCTCTTCGGCGCCTCGACGCTGCTGGGCGTGGGGCGCGCCTGGGCCGACGAAGACGAGGAAAACTCGGAAGACGACGCCGACAAGGATTCCGACGATTCCAAAGAGGACGAGCCGACCGCCGAGGAAAAGCTCGCTCAGGCCGACGCCGTGTATCAGCGCGTCACGTCGCTGCAGCACGAGCTGGCCGAGGCGGCGCAGAAGTACTACGCCGCGCTCGACGATCACGAAAAGGCGGTCAAGTCGGTCGACGACGCGCAGCAGCGAATCGACAGCGCCGACGAGCGCATCGCCCAGCTGCAGGATCGCCTGGCCAAGCGCTGCATCGGCATGTACAAAGCTGGCAAGTTCACGTTCATCGACCTGCTCATGGGCTCGGCGTCGTGGAAGGAATTCGCCACGGGCTTGGACATGTACCAGGCGCTCAACGACAACGACGAGAAGATGATCGAGGAAAACCGCGCCCTGCGCGACCAGATTTCCGACGACAAGGTGGTGCTGGAGGAGCAGGAGCAGGCGGCGGCCGATGCGGCCGAGGAGGCCGAGCGCATCAAGAACGAGGCGCAGCAGAAGGTGCAGGACATGCAGGCCATCTTGGAGCAGCTTGACCAGGAGGCGAAAGAAGCGCTCGAGGCCGAGCAGGATCGCGACCGCGCCGAAGAGGCGGCCGCGTCGTCGGCGGCCGTTCGCAAGCAGTACGCCTACAGCATTCCCTCAGTTGCCATCCCGTCGAACGGCTCGGTGGTCGACTACGCGCTTTCGCGCATCGGCTGCCCGTACGTGTGGGGTGCCGAAGGCCCCGAGACGTTCGATTGCTCGGGGCTTGTTCGCTGGGCGTATCTGCAGGTGGGGGTGTCCTTGCCGCACCAGACGGAATCGCTGTACTACTCGGCCGCCGCGGCGCTTCCCGTGGAGGATGCCGAGCCGGGCGACGTGCTGTGGATCAGCTACGGCGACGGCTACAACGGCCACGTCGGTATCGCCTGCAACGAGGGCGGCACCCATTACGTGCACGCGCCCACCTTCGGCGCGTTCGTGCGCGACACCGACCCGCTGTCCTGGGCCGGCTTCACGCACGCGCTGCGCTTCGTGTAGGCGCGTGGCTTGCGGGGCGGCGGCTGCGGAAAGGTCCGGCTCGCAAGCGGATGGCTGCCGCGCCGGTTGCCGGTGCGTGCCTACGCAAGGATTGCGCGTGCGGGGCGGCGTTCGACCCTAACCCTTGCGTTGCAACCTGGCGAATATCTCCAACACCAATTGCAAACGGGTGCCCAGGGGCAGCTTGTTCTGCTGCAGGAAGCGCGGCACGTCGGCGATCGGCAACGTGAACACCTCGATGAACTCGTTCGGCTCCGGGTGCGCGTCGCCCGCTTTCTCCACTTGTGCAAACACCGTCTGCACCGATTCGTCGCTCATGCCGGTCGACGAATGCCCCGCCTGCGGCAGCAGCTCGAGCGCCTCGCGCTCGGGGATGTCGCGGCGCAACGCGTAACCGGTTTCCTCGCGAAGCTCCCGGTCGACGGCCTGCGCCAAATCTTCGCCGGCCTCCACGAGCCCGGCGGGCAGCCCAACGACCCAGCTGTTCAGCGGGTAGCGGAATTCGCGGATGAGCACCAGCTTGCCGTCGTTGGTTTGCGGAACGATGGACACCGCATCGGCGGTTCGGCGCGCGGGGGTGGCAGCTTCAGCCGCAGTGACGGCAGCGTGTCCGAAGTCGGTTGCGCCGTCGTCGATGGCCTCGATGGCGGCTTGGCTGCGCGCTTGCAGGCGCTCAAGTTCGGCCTGGTAAGCGGCAAGCTTCTTTCGCGAGGCGCTCTCGTAGGAAAACTGCGAACCATCGGGTAGCGTGTAGGTCAGGATATATTTGTTGATCCAGCCCTCGGAAACCTGCTCGATGCTGGAAAGTTGCGGCGTTGCGCGCATGGGATCACCCTTTCTCTTTGACACAGCCATGGTAGCCGAAGATCGCGCCTTTGAGATGCAGGTCCGCCACGCAGCTTGGCTTCCGTCTTTCGCTCCGCATGGTTTCAGGTTATCCCCTGGCCTAACGAAAACGATGAATTTCGCGGAATCATATCAACCGTCCGTCGTTCATGAAGAGAAAGAC
>CAVHFC010000031.1:9252-21167 GCA_963635025.1 Eubacterium sp. CAG:786 | reverse complement strand
TGTGTCGCATCCTTCGGATGCTCTCGAATACGGGTTGAGCTGTCGCTCAACCCCACGAATTTTCGGGAAAAGCAACCTCAACAGGTGTTTTTACGTAGGCGCGAGGCATGACTCGCGCATCATTGGGTCAGCGCCTTTAGGCGCGTCAGACTTTTCATGGACTGCGGCGGTGCGCCGATTGCGCTTTTGGGTTATCTGTCGCGCCTGACGGCGCTCTTTCTTCTTATCACTCAATTACATTTTCGGCCCCGCTGCAAAACCTGAAATCCTCTGACCTGGGAAAACGCAAATCGCGCCGCTGGATTCTTCTTATCATCTACTTATCACGTACTTGCCTTCTACTTATCAAATCCAGTAGAATCACTTCGGATGGTTAACGCATGGCTGAAGAAGGAGCGGTTCTTGTGGTGAAACCCGATCCGATGGACTTGATCTACTCGCTCGTGGGATATCCGAACGAAACCGAATGGATTGAATTCAAGGAAGGCAACTCCGACCCCGAGCAAATCGGTCGGGACATTTCCGCGTTGGCAAATTCCGCGGCGTATTTTGGGCGCGAAATGGGCTACAAGATTTGGGGCGTGGCGGACGGCACCCACGAACTTTGCGGAACGCGATTCGATCCGCTTTCGAAAAAAGCGAAGGGCAATCAGGATCTCCAAATTTGGCTCAAGCGAATGCTCTCGTCGGGTGCGAACTTCAATTTCGAACGAATCAGCAACAACGGCAAGAATTTCGTTGTTGCGAAGATAAAAGCAGCTTCTGGTCAGCCGGTATACTTCGAAAAGCGTGCATACATCCGCATAGGCAGCAGCACGTGTGTCTTGGAAACCGGTTCCGCACGCGAAGCCGAGCTGTGGCACCGTCTGCAGCGCGACGATTACGAACTGCAAACGGTCGAGGAAAACCTCGAGCCTGCCGATATCGCCGAGTTGCTGGACATCGCTGCGTATTTCGAGCGCCTGGGGCTTCGCCAGCCAAGCTCTATCGACGCCGCGTTGCCAGCATTGCTTGAGCAGAGCATCGTGAAATCCCAGGACAACGGCAAATTCGCAATCACGAACCTCGGCGCGCTGCTGCTGGCGCGCTCGCTGGCTCAGTTCTTCAGCTTGCGGAAAAGGGCTGTGCGCGTCATCCGCTTCCAAGGAAAAGGGAACACCGAGATTCTTGATGATCGCACGTTTGAAGCGGGGTATGCGTTGTCATTGTCGCAGGTGGAGGCGCACATCATGTCCATCATCCCCTCCCGAGAGGTTGACGACGGGGCGTTCCGCCGCATCGTGTATGCATATCCGCAGCGTGCCGTTCGTGAACTTTTGGCTAACATCGTCATTCATCAGGACCTCGGCGATGCCTCTGCGGGTCCGCTGATTGGCATATACGAGAACCGTATCGAATTCTCGAACCCAGGTGCCAGCCTCATACCCCCGCAACGCGTGCTGAATGCCCAGCCGAAAACCAGGAACAATGCGCTTGTCGGTCTACTTCGCCAGATGGATTTGTGTGAGGAAGGCGGCACGGGCTGGGATCGTGCGGTTGAGGCGTGCGAGGAGGCGCACCTGATCGCGCCACGCATCGAAAGCAGCGAGGACCTGGGAACGAAAGTGGCGCTGTTTCAGGGCGCGGGGTTCCAGCGTATGACGAAGCGTGAGCGCGTCGACGCAACATACTGGCACGCGTGCCTTATGTACGCACAGGGCGAATCGATGAGCAATCAGTCGTTGCGCGATCGTTTCGGTTTGTCGTCGGAAAGCAAGAACACGGTGGCCATTTCACGCTTGATACGCGATTGCTGCGAAGAGGGTCTTATCAAAGAGGAGGATCCCGAAGCGGGGGCGAAATACCGGCGCTACATCCCCGCTTGGGCGTAAGCCTTAGTTTGGGTATGTGTGCCGCTTTCTTCTTATCACTCAATTACATTTTCGGCCCCGCTGCAAAACCTGAAATCCTCTGACCTGGGAAAACGCGAATCGCCACGCCGGATTCTTCTTATCGTCTACTTATCATGTACTTGCCTTTTACTTATCAAGCCGAGTAGAAAATCGCGTCGCGCGCGTAGCGTGATTGAGCGCAAGTTCGCGGACGGCCGGCCGACGAGCAGCCAAGCTCGCCGGCCGGCCTCGAAGAAGAGTGTCGCGCCCTTACGGGCGCTCTTGAGCACGGGTTGAGCTGTCGCTCAACCCCACGAATTTTCGGGAAAAGCAACCTCAGCAGGTGTTTTTACGTAGGCGCGAGGCATGACTCGCGCCTAAATAGCCAGCGCCTTTAGGCGCGTCAGTTTTTTCACACGCGGGCGGAACCGGTTATGCTGACCGTCAACCGTCCGCATGCTCATCCGGGAAATGTGTGTCGCACCTGCGGCGCTCTCGAATAGGGGTTGAGCTGTCGTTCAACCCCACGAAATTCTTATGGCACGTTCAACGTTCCCGCCAGGTTTTTCATAGGCCCGCCTGACGTTCCGCCGGGGCCGCAACCTCCCTGGCTTGATTTTGTTGCCCGTTGCTTATGTGCGAGCGTACGGTGGCTTCGCTTTGGCGGCGCATGATAGAATGCACCGCATGATTGAACAGGGAAAACAAAGCAATCTCGTAGGAGATTCCGCAAACGGCGATAGCTCGGATTCCGGGGCGCTGTTCACGCGGCGGTTCTGGCGCATGCTCCTGGCACTTTCCCTTTCGTTCATGGCAACGTCGCTTATGAACATTTCCCTGTTCCCCCTGTTCGACGATTGCTTCGGCTACGCGCGCGACATCTCGGTGACAGCGAATGCACTCTCGTTGCTGGTCATCGGCCTTATTGCCACGTTTCGGCCGGCGCTTCTGCATGTTCGCCGCCTGAACGTCGTCATGCTCGTTGCCCTTGTTGCCGGATGTGCGCTCTGCTTCCTGTCGCTTTCGGTGTGCTCTCCGGTGCTTTTGACGTTGTCGTCTTCCGCCATGGCGATCGGCCGCGCATGGTGCATGCTGGTGGTTGGCGTTGCGGTCTCCCGTCTCGGCCTTTCGCAAGCTGGTGTGTTGGTGCCCTTGGCGTTCGTTCCGCAGTGCGCTGCTTCGGCGTTCGCTTGGCTGATGCCGATGTATGTCGGCATCTTGCTGTTTTTCGTTTTCATTCCTACTGCTTGGGCGCTGACCTGGTCAGATGCGCTTCCGATTTTGGAAGGGACCGAACAGGGCGCTTCGCCGAGCGACCTTTCCGTCACGCGGCCCTCGTCGTTTTTGCCGCTGGCCAGCCAGCTGTTCGTATGCCTGTTCCTGTTTCGCGTCGCGTTCGGCTGTTCGCTGCGTTTCGGCGAGGTGGACGGTGTGCCGCTCTCTTCGTTCGTCGCGATTTTCCCCGCCGGCGTCCTTGCCGTTTTCGCGCTGCTTTCCCGCAAGCGCCTTCCCCTCGATCTGATCGTGCAGATTTCGGTGCTCGCCGTGGTCGCAGGCTTTTTGGCCATGTCCATGTCGCTTAACGGGTCGAACGTGCTGAGCGTGTCGCTCCTTTCGATGGGCAACACCCTGTTCGATGTGGTTGCCTGGCTGGCCCTTATCGCGGTGGCGTCGCGCAACAGCCGCGGCGCGGTGGCCACCTTCGCATGGGGTCGCGGCGTTTCCGGGTTGGGAACCACGCTTGGAGCGGCGGTGGGCGTGCAGGCGAACGCGATGCTGAGTCAGGGATCGCAGCTGTTCGACCTGTTCATCGCTGCGTTGGTGCTGCTCTTCGTGGGGTATGCCCTCATCGGCCTGAAGAATTTCAGCTTCGCGTCCGTCATCGATGGCGTCACCCCGGCTGCGGTCGATGCGGTGGCGACGGCGCCGAAGCAGACGTTCGACGAGCGCTGCGCCGAACTGGCGAAACGCTACAGCCTAACGCCGCGCGAGCTGGAGGTATTCCAGATGCTCGCGCGCGGGCGCGACCGCGCATACATCCAGGAGCAGCTGGTAGTTTCGCGCAACACGGTGAAAGCGCACGTCAAGCATATTTATGCGAAGCTCGACATCCATTCGCATCAGGATCTGATCGACTTGGTGGAGCAGGGCGAGCCTAGCGGGGAAGGGGTGAGCGCATGACGCTTGTTGGCGTGCTTTCCGATACGCATGGGTGCCTGCCCGACGCGGCGCTTGCGGCCATGGCTGGCTGCGATCACATCATCCACGCGGGCGATATCTGCGATCCGGGAATTTTGGCCGAGCTGCGTGCGCTGGCTCCGGTCACGGCGGTGCTCGGCAACAACGACTTCGACGAATACGGCAGCGACGTTTCGCGGTTCGCGCATCCGGTGATCGAAGGGGTGCGCTTTTTGGTGGCGCATTATCCCAACGATGTCTGCATCGGCTTTCATGGGTCGCGCGCCTTGGCACCCGGCGATCCGCTTCCGCAGGTGTGCGTGCACGGGCATACGCATATTCCCGAGCTTCTGACCGGCCGCGATGCATATCCGGCAAGCCTGCTTTTGTGCCCGGGGAGCACCACGTGCCCGCGCGGTGGATTCCCGGCAAGCGTGGCGTATCTGGAGTTGGAAGCGGGACGCGTCCTGTCCGCGCGCGTCGAGTCGCTTGCGGGGGACGTGCTGCTGGAGCTGGGCAAATAAGGGGAATGTGCCCACGAACACCGGAGTGTTTGCGGCCGAACTTGAAGGGCAGTCACTCTTTTGGCCTCAAACACATCGGAGCGAAACGTTGCCCCGATGTCTCTTTTCACCCGATGGATGCTGGCGTGCGGGTTTGGCTTGGCGTACTATCGTGGGGAACGAAAACCGCAAGCACGATAGGAGCATGCATGGAACGCGAATCCGCGTGGAAGCGCTACGACGACGATCAGCTGGCCGAGCTTGAGCAGCTGGCGCAGGGCTATATCGATTTCATTTCCGAGAACAAGACCGAACGTGAATTTGCCGCGGCGGCCATCCGCAGTGCCGAAGCCGCTGGCTACGAAAGTCTTGATGCGGCCATTTCCGCAGGTAAAAAGCTTGTCTGCGGCGACAAGCTGTGGGCATCGATGCGCGGCAAGGCCATCATCTTATTGCAGTTGGGTCGCAAGCCCCTCGCCGAGGGCATGAACATCTTGGGTGCGCACATCGACAGCCCCCGCTTGGATGTCAAGCAGAACCCGCTGTACGAATCCAATGATTTCGCCTTCTTGGACACGCACTACTACGGCGGCATCAAGCATTACCAGTGGGTGACGCTCCCGCTGGCGCTGCATGGCGTGGTTGCCAAGAAGGACGGCGGCGTGGTGGACGTGGTGATCGGCGAAGATCCGGACGATCCGGTGTTCTGCGTGTCCGATCTGCTCCCGCACCTGGGCAGCGCTCAGATGGGCAAGAAGGCCAACGAGGTTGTTGAGGGCGAGGCGCTCGACATCTTGGTGGGCAACCGTCCGCTGGTGGTGCGCGCGGACGACGCGAACGAGGCCGCCGACGATGACGCAGCTGAGACCGCCTCCGCGCCCGCAGACGCCGCCGCGAAGCCCGACAAGGATCCCGTCAAGGCCTTCGCGCTGCAGCTTCTGAACGAGAAATACGGTATCGAGGAAGAGGACTTCCTGTCCGCCGAGCTTGAGGTCGTGCCCGCCGGTCGCGCGCGTGACCTGGGATTTGATCGCTCCATGGTGCTGGGGTACGGCCAGGACGACAGCGTGTGCGCCTACACGTCGATGGTCGCGCAGCTTTCCGTCGCCGGCGACGAGCTTGACCGCGCGGGCGTGTGCGTGCTGGTTGACAAGGAGGAGATCGGCAGCGTGGGCGCCACCGGCATGGCGTCGCAGTTCTTCGAGAACACCATTGCCGAGGTCATGGAGCTTGCCGGCGAGGGCGGCCCGCTGCCGCTGCGCCGGGCTCTGGCCGCGTCGGCGATGCTCTCCTCCGACGTTTCCGCCGGCTTCGACCCCGCCTACGCAAGCGTTTTCGAGCCGAAGAACAGCGCCTACCTGGGCCGCGGCCTGGTGTTCAACAAGTACACGGGCGCGCGCGGCAAGTCGGGCAGCAACGACGCTCGCGCCGAGTACATGGCCTACGTCCGCAAGGTCATGGACGACGCCGGCGTGCAGTTCCAAACCTGCGAGCTGGGCAAAGTCGACGCAGGCGGCGGCGGAACCATCGCGTACATCCCCGCGAAGTACGGCATGGACGTCATCGACTCGGGCGTGGCGGTGCTTTCGATGCACAGCCCCTGGGAGGCCACCAGCAAGGCCGACATTTACGAGGCCGAACGCGGTTACGAAGCGTTCCTTCGCGCATAGGAAAATGGAAACGGGCGCCGCAGTTCAGTGCGGCGCCCGTTTTTTTTCGCCCTGTTCACGATTGTGCTGTTGAAGCTGAAGCTACGCCACCACGCCCAGGTTGCAGGCGTTCATGAGAACCACGGCGGCGCGCCCTCGGATGACGTCCTCGCCCGGAACCAGGCTATGCGTGCCGTCGGCGTTGTCGTAGCCGTTGACCAGGCCGGCTTGGACGGCCCAAGCCATGGAGCTCTCGGCCCAGGTGGAAACCGATTCCGCATCGGTGAAGGCCGAAAGGGCGCTTACGTCGGCGGACGCGACGTCGGCCTTGCCGGTTGCGGCCGCGTAGTTCGCCAGGATGGTGATGAGCTGCTCGAAGGTGACCGTGCTGTTGGGGGCGAACGAGGTGGTGCCGTCGCCGTTGTCAATGCCGTTCACCACGCCGGCTTCGTATGCCCAATTTGCCGCCGCAGTGTAGAAGGAATCGTTGGCGACATCGCCCCATGCCGTGGCGTTCTCGGCGCTGCCGGTGTATGCCGCCGCATCGGTCGCGCAGGCCGCGCGCCACAGGATAGTGACCAGCTGGCTGCGCGTCAACGAATCGCCAGGGCCGAACAACGTGGTGTTTTCATAGCCGGTGATCAGGCCTTTCTGTGCGCAGAACTGGGCAGCTTGGGCATACCATGCATCCGGGCTCACATCGGTGAAGCTCTGCATGCCGCCCGGCTGACCAGGCTGGCCGGGCTGACCCGGTTGGCCGTCGGGGCGGTCGTCGCCGGGCTGGTTGTTGTCGCCCGGCTGGCCCGGCTGGCCGCCCTGCCCGCCGCCGTTGCCGGTCGAATTCTCGCCGGCGGTGCCGGTGGCAGCTTCTTCGCCTGCAGCGGAAAGCTTGTAGGTGGCGCCTTCGCTCAAATCACTGGAAGAGAAGAACGCGTAGCTTGCCGCACAGGGGGCGGTTGCCGAATACAGCACGTTGCCCGAAGCGTCGGAGACGGAGACGGCGTTGCCTGCCGCAACGATCGAGGAAGCGCCGCCCTGCCCGCCGGGCTGGCCAGGTTGGCCGGGCTGCGTCGAGGTGCCGTTCTGATCGGTTGAACCGTTTTGCCCGCCTTGCTGGTTGGGCTGCTGGCCGCTCTGGCCGTTTTGGTCGTTCTGATTGCCCTGCCCGTTGGGCTGCTGGCCGTTCTGCCCGCCCTGCTGGCCGCCCTGGCCACCTTGGCCGCCCGGCTGTCCGCCCTGGCCCGACCCACCGAACGTCACGAAGGTCTGCGAGCCGGAAATGGTCTCGCCCATACCGGCGCTTCCGCCTGCCGCAAATACGGTGCCGCCGTTGATGATGAGCTCGCCGTCGGAGTCAAGCGGCTGGTTGTCGGCGGTGTTCGCCGTCCATACCTCGGTGGTGCCGCCCGTGAACGTCAGCGTGCCGTTGGAGTCGAACCCGTCGCCCTCGGTGCTGTACGCGTAAATGGTGCCGCCGGCGATGTTCATCTCAAACGCGTAATCCGTCAGGTCGGAATTGGCCGCGTTCAGGCAATCGTCCGAGGACAGGATGCTGATATCGCCGGAATAGATGTTCAGCGTGGCGGCTTCCAGGCCCTCGTAGCTTTCCTTCACGTTGATCGTCGGCCCCGCCGTGCCCTCCGCGCCCACGTTCAGCACGTAGTCGCTGTGGATGCCGTCGTCGGCCGCGCTCACCGTCACCGTGCCGCTTTCGATGTTCAGCGTCTGCTCGGCGTTGATGGCGTCGTTCACGCTCGCGGTGATGTTGAGCGAAAGGTTGCTGATCGTCAGCGACGCCTCACCCTCCTCATCGGTGGTCGCGCCCGACTTGATGCCGTTCTTGCCGTTGGCCACCACGTTCAGCACGCCTGTGCCCGTCAGCTCCACCTGCGAGCCGTCCTTGCATTTGATGACGGCGTTTTCGGCGTCGGAATTGTCAGGGTAGCTGTCGTCGTTGTTGGCGGCGGCGTCGGTGAGCGTGTTCACTGTCCCGGTTGCGGCCTCTATGGTGACCCCGGTCGACTTGTTGCAGGTCAAAGGAGCGGTGGTCGAGCTGGTCAGCGTCAGGCCGTCAAGCACGATGGTAACGCCCGTCGTGCCCTTCTTCACCTTGATGGCGCCGTCTTCGCAGGCGCCGGACATCACGTACGTACCGGCCGCGTTGATGGTGAGCGTGGTGCCGTCGATCTTATAGCCGGAGGTGCCGCCCTCGGCCGAGATGCCGTCATCGGAGAAGGTGAAAGAGGCGGTCGTTGCGGCTGTGGCCGCGGAAGCGATTTCGGCCGCCTCGCCAGCCTCATCGGCGTCCTGCGCGGCGAATGCCGTTGCGGGCAGCTGACCGAAGGCGAGCACGGTTGCCAATGCGCAAGCGGAAAGTGCGTTCGTTCGTTTGTCTGAAGCCATGGTGCGTTTCCTTTCGTGTTGCGGGCTTGCATCGATTCTCCGCGTCGCGCCTGCTGCCCGGCGCTTCGAATCGACACCGCAAACACTACCGGTCGCTCCTGAAAGAAACCTGAGCCAGCCTGAAAGGACCCTGAAAGCCGGGTCGCCTCACGCTCTTCCTTACTGAACAGTAACGGAAGTTGCGCGATTTGGTGATGCCGCGGGTTTTCGGCATCGCGGCGGGGCATAATCGAAAAGATTCACCCATGGAACCGAAAGGCCCCGCATGCTGCAGCTTATCGATGTTTGCAAGTCCTACACGACCGCCGACTTCACGCAAACGGCGCTCGACCACGTGTCGGTTGCCTTCCGCGACAACGAGTTCGTCGCGGTGCTCGGCCCGTCGGGATCGGGCAAAACGACCATGCTCAACATCGTGGGCGGCTTGGACCATTACGACGCGGGAGACCTGGTCATCGACGGCGTTTCCACCAAGCGCTATAAGGACCGCGACTGGGACACCTATCGCAACAACCGAATCGGCTTCGTGTTCCAGGCCTACAACCTCATTCCGCATCAAACCATCTTGGAAAACGTCGAGCTGGCGCTCACTTTGTCGGGCGTCGGTCGCGCCGAACGTCGCCGCCGCGCCATCGACGCGCTTGGTCGCGTGGGGCTTGCCGACCACGTGCACAAGAAGCCCAGCCAGCTTTCCGGCGGTCAGATGCAGCGCGTCGCCATCGCCCGCGCGCTCATCAACGACCCGGAAATCCTGCTTGCCGACGAGCCGACGGGCGCGCTCGACAGCAAAACGAGCGTCCAGATCATGGACCTGCTCACCGAAATAGCCAACGACCGCCTGGTCATCATGGTCACGCACAACCCTGAGCTGGCCGAACAGTACGCCACGCGCATCGTCACGCTGGCCGACGGCGTCATCCGCGCCGACACCCGCCCCTTCGACCCGGCAACCGAAACCGAACCGCTCCGCGCCGCAAAGCAGGCGCGCGCGACGCGCATGTCGCCCGCAACGGCGCTTTCCCTGTCATTCAAGAACTTGCTGACGAAGAAGGGCCGCACGCTCATGACGGCCTTCGCCGGTTCCATCGGCATCATCGGCATCGCCGCCATCCTGTCGCTGGCCAACGGCGTGAACAACTACATCGCCACCGTGGAAGAGGAAACGCTGTCCGAGTACCCGTTGCAGATCGAGGACCAGGGCTTCGACATGACCAGCCTCATGACCATGGGCGGTTCAACCGATTCGGACTCTTCCGACGACTCCGGCTCGTCTGGCGATGGCGACAAGCCCGTGCACGAGGCGAAGATGGTCTCGGGCATGTTCGGCAGCATCGGCAGCAACGACCTTGCTAGCCTCAAGTCGTATTTTGACACCGGGGAAACGGGGATCGAGGACTACGTCAGCTCCATCGAATACGGCTACAGCGTCACGCCGCAAATCTTCAACGCCGACACCTCAAACGGCGTGCACCAGGTCAACCCCGACAAGTCGTTTTCCAGCGTGGGCCTTGGCTCGTCGACGAACAGCATCATGTCGTCCATGATGAGCACCGACATCTTCTACAAGCTTCCCGCCGACATGACGCAGGTTGAGAACCAATACGACGTCGTGGCTGGTCATTGGCCGGAAAACTACGATGAAACGGTGGTCGTCCTTACCAGCAGCGGCTCGGTGAGCGACTTCATGCTCTATGCCATGGGGCTGCGCGACCGTTCCGAGCTCGACGCCATGGTGCGTCAGTTCGCCAATGAGGAAGAGGTCACGGTCCCCGAAAACCGCTTGTCGCTGGACTACAGCGAGCTGATGGGGGTGGAGTTCAAGCTGGTCAACGCCACGAAGTTCTACCAGTACGATTCCGAGTACAAGGTGTGGAAGGACAAGTCGAGCGATACCGACTTTATGCGCGGGCTTGTCAACGGTGGCGAGACGATCAAGGTTGCCGGCGTGGTGCAGCCTAAGGAAGGTGCCAAGATCACCAGCCTGAAAACCGGTATCTACTACGCGGATTCCCTGGTCAGCCACCTTATCGACCAGGCGAGCGAATCGCAGATCGTCAAAGACCAGCGCGCGAACCCTTCGACGAACGTGATCACCGGCAAGTCGTTTGCCGAAGAGGAGGACGAGCAGGGCTCCAGCTTCGACATGTCCAGTCTGTTCACTGTTGACGGCCAAGCCATTCAGCAGGCGTTCACCATCGACCAAAGCAAGCTGACCGCGGGGCTTTCCTCCGCCGATCTTTCCAGCAGCTTGAACTTGAGTGGCGCCAGCATCGACATGTCCAGCCTGCCTGCCTTCGACGCGTCGTCGATAAGCATCGACCCGTCGGCGCTCGACCTTTCGGCCCTGAACCTCGACTTCGGCGGCATGCAGCTTGACTTCGACGGCGCGCAACCCACCGTCGACGCTTCGAAGCTGTCTCAGTCGATGACCCAGGTCATGCAAGGATTCTTCCCCTGGTACCAGGAGCAGATGAAGAACGACCCGACGAAATACGCCGCCAGCGACGGCATGCAGCGCGCCATGGACGACTACCTTTCCCAGCCCGTGGCGCAGCAACAGCTTGCGGCAGGCATCGCGGATTCCATCGACATGAGCGGCATGGGCGATCAGATCCAGTCGCAGCTGCAAGAGCAGTTGAGCCAGCAGATGTCGCAGCAGATGCAGCAGCAGCTGGTGCCGGCGCTTTCTCAGGCCATCGGCCAGCAGCTGCAAACCAAGCTCGCGTCCGCCATGCAAAGCTACATGACGCAGGTGACGCAGACCACCATGAAGCAGATGGGGGCGGCCATCCAGCAGCAGGTTTCAAGCGCCATGCAGAGCTACACGTCCAAGCTCGCGTCTAACATGTCCCAGGCCATGAGCATCGACGAATCCGCTTTCGCCAAGGCCTTCAGCATGAACGTGGACGAGCAGGAGCTTTCCGAGCTGATGTCGAGCCTCATGTCCACCGAGCAGTCCAGTTTCGACAACAACATGAAGAAGTTCGGCTGGGCCGACTACGCCAAACCGGCCAGCATCGACATCTATCCGAAGGATTTCGAATCGAAGCAGCACGTCATCGATATCCTGGACAGCTATAACGACGATATGAAGGCCGCCGGAGACGAAGACAAGGTGGTCAGCTACACCGACATCGTCGGCGCGCTCATGAGCAGCGTGACCACCATCGTCGACATGATCAGCTACGTGCTGGTTGCCTTCGTGGCCATTTCCCTGGTGGTCAGTTCCATCATGATCGGCGTCATCACCTACATCAGCGTGCTTGAGCGCAAGAAGGAGATCGGCATCCTGCGCTCCATCGGCGCGAGCA
>CAVHFC010000031.1:0-8953 GCA_963635025.1 Eubacterium sp. CAG:786 | reverse complement strand
GCTCTGGCGCATCCTCGGCCTTTCCGCTACACTGCCTTAAACGTTTACGCAGCGCCCGTCCGCATCGTGGGATGGGCGCTTTTCCATGGAAAGGCGAACGAAACGATGGAACGCGAGAAATTCGGCTCGCGCCTCGGCTTCATTCTGGTGAGCGCTGGCTGCGCCATCGGCTTGGGCAATGTGTGGCGCTTCCCCTACATCACCGGCGAATACGGCGGTGCGGCCTTTGTGCTCATCTACCTGGTGTTTTTGGCGATCTTCGCGCTCCCGGTGCTCATCATGGAGTTCTCGGCCGGGCGCGCCAGCCAGAAATCCATCGCGCGCAGCTACGACACTCTGGAACCGGCGGGCACGAAGTGGCACTACTTCAAGTGGATCGGCCTTGCGGGCAATTACCTGCTCATGATGTTCTACACCTGCGTCGCCGGCTGGATGCTGGCCTTCATGGTGAAGTCGGCCATGGGCACCTTCAACGGCGCCGACAGCTCGCAGGTTGCCAACGTGTTCTCCGAAATGTTGGCCGACCCGCTGCAGATGGCCGTATACACCCTGATCATCGTTGCCATTGGTGTTCTCACCACCCGCGCCGGCGTGCAAAACGGCGTCGAGCGCGTGACGAAGGTCATGATGGTCGCCCTGTTCGCGGTGCTGCTCGTGCTGTGTGTGCGTGCGGTCACGCTGCCGGGGGCGGGCGAGGGCTTGGCTTTCTACCTGCTGCCCGATTTCGGCAAGCTGTTCGCCGGCGCCACACCCGCCGAGCAGTGGGCGACCTTCGGCGATGCGGTCTACGCGGCCATGGGCCAGGCGTTCTTCACCGTATCGGTCGGCATGGGATCGATGTCCATTTTCGGCAGCTACATCGGCAAAGACCACCGCATGACGGGCGAGGCGCTGCGCGTCGCCGTGCTCGACACCATCGTGGCGCTCATGGCGGGCCTCGTCATCTTCCCGTCGTGCTTCGCGTTCGGCGTGGAGCCCGGTTCCGGCCCGAGCCTGGTGTTCATCACGCTGCCCATCGTGTTCAACGAGATGCCCTTGGGGCAGCTCTGGGGCACGCTGTTCTTCCTGTTCATGACCTTCGCGGCCCTCTCAACGGTCATCGCTGTGTTCGAGAACATCATGAGCTTCACCATCGACCAATGGGGAACGCCGCGCAAGAAGGCGTGCCTGGTCAACGGCCTGTGCATCCTGGTGCTCAGCATGCCGTGCGTGCTCGGGTTCAACGTGCTTTCCGGTGTTACCATCCCCGGAATCGGCGACATCCAATCCATCGAGGACTTCCTCGTTTCGAACAACATCCTGCCGCTTGGCGGCCTGTTCCTGGTGCTGTTCGTCACCAGCAAACGCGGCTGGGGATGGAAGAACTTCCTGGCCGAAGCCGACACCGGCGGCGGTCTGCGCTTCCCTGCCTGGTCGTACGGCTACATGCGCTACGTGCTTCCCATCGGCATGATCATCGTGTTCGTGATGGGTTACGCGCCCATCGTGGGAACCTGGCTGGGGCTGTAACGCGCCTTCCGCTTCCGGGCCCGCTGTCCGCTGCCTGGTGGACCCCGCCCGCCTTCTCGTCCGTAAAACGCCTGCAACCGCCGTGGTTGCAGGCGTTTCTTCATAATCGGCGTTTTTTCCTGACTGCATCTCGTCAGGTTTGCACGCGCGCGCCTATAATGGCTCAAATCAAAACCCGTGCTGAAACGAAGGAGTCCTCAAATGGCGTTTTACTACGACGAACCGTCCCGTACGTTCAACGAGTACCTGTTGGTGCCGGGGCATACGCCCGCAACGTGCATCCCTGCGTCGGTAAGCCTGAAGACTCCCCTGGTGAAGTACCGCAAGGGCGAGGAAGAGTGCCCCATCTCCCTGAACGTTCCCATGGTGTCGGCCATCATGGCGGCCGTTTCCGACAACAACATGGCCGTGGCGCTGGCCACCGAAGGCGGCATGTCGTTCATCTACGGCAACCAGACCATCGAGCAGGAAGCTGCCATGGTCAAGGCCGTGAAGGACTACAAGGCCGGCTTCGTCGAGTCCGACGCCAACCTTTCGCCCGACATGACATTGAACCAGGTCGTCGCCCTGAAAGAGGCCACCGACCACTCCACCATGCCCGTCACCGATGACGGCACGGCGCACGGCAAGCTGGTCGGCGTCGTCACCGAGCGCGACTATCGTCTGTCCCGCATGACCGGCGACGAGAAGGTCTCCGAGTTCATGACCCCGCTCGAAAAGCTCATCACCGCGCCGGCTGAAACCTCTCTCAAGGAAGCCAACGACATCATCTGGGATCACAAGCTGAACTCCCTGCCGCTCGTGGACGCCGAGGGCAAGCTCGCCTACATGGTGTTCCGCAAGGACTACGATTCGCACAAGTCCAACCCTAACGAGATGCTTGACGGTCACAAGCGCTACATGGTGGGCGCCGGCATCAACTCCCGTGACTACGCCGAGCGCATCCCCGCGCTGGTCGAGGCCGGTGCCGACGTGCTGTGCATCGACTCCTCCGAGGGTTACTCTGACTGGCAGAAGATGACCATCGAATGGGTGCGTGAGCACTACGGTGATACCGTGAAGATCGGCGCTGGCAACGTGGTCGACGGCGAGGGCTTCCGTTTCTTGGCCGAGGCTGGCGCCGACTTCGTGAAGATCGGCATCGGCGGCGGCTCCATCTGCATCACGCGCGAGACCAAGGGCATCGGTCGCGGCCAGGCCACGGCCACCATCGAGGTCGCCAAGGCACGCGACGGGTACTTCAAGGAAACGGGCGTCTACGTGCCCATCTGCTCTGACGGCGGCATCGTCTACGACCACCACATCTCGCTGGCTTTGGCCATGGGCGCCGACTTCGTCATGCTTGGCCGCTACTTCGCCCGCTTCGACGAGTCCCCGTCGGCCAAGGTCATGGTCAACGGCACCTACATGAAGGAATACTGGGGCGAGGGTTCCGCCCGTGCCCGCAACTGGGGTCGCTACGACCTGGGTGGCAAGAAGTCGCTGAGCTTCGAGGAGGGCGTTGACTCCTACGTGCCCTACGCCGGCCCGCTCAAGGACAACATCGCCGTCACGCTGCTCAAGATCAAGTCCACGATGTGCAACTGCGGTGCGCTCACCATTCCCGAGTTCCAGGACAAGGCCAAACTCACCGTCATCAGCTCCACGTCCATCGTCGAAGGCGGCGCGCACGACGTCCTGCTGAAGGACAAGGCGCCCTACGCGTCGAACATGCGCTAAGCGCAGCTGCTCTCACACGGGTGCGCGGCAACGGAAACGTCGCCGCGCACCCGTTTTTTGAACACCAAGAAAGGCAACTTCACCAGGTGTTTTTCGTGGGTGCGAGCGACAACTCGCACCGTAATGGGTCAGCGTCCGAAGGACGCGTCACGGTACCTTTTTCAAAAACGCGGGCGGGAGCAACCGTCAGCTGTTGATCGACCGCTCGCCCGTCCATGAAACATCCGTCGCACCTAACGGTGCTCTCTAATAAGGTTTGAGCTCTCGCTCAAACCCACGATTTCGTTGCAAGGTAAAATGCGCCAGCAGGTCTTCAGCGCCTGGGCAAGCATCTGTTCGGGCGATCAAAGGCCTCGACTGGGTTTATGGTAGCTGCAAGCAAAGGCTTCAGCTTGGTTTATCGTCGGTGCGAGCCATGGCTCGCACAAAAATAGAAAGCACCGAAGGTGCGCCACTGGCTTTAACGCGGGGTGGTGACGGCTCGGGCCTCGGTGCGCCCGTGCGATCTCGGACAATACGCCGCACCTCCTAACGAGCCTCGACGCTCGCCACCTCCTAACGAGCCTCGACGCTCGCCACCTCCTAACGAGCCTCGACGCCCTCGCTTTCGTCGATGATGCGATGCAGCTCCTCGATGTATCGATCCAGCAGCTCGGAAGGCTTGCGCTCGTTGTGCATGATGTAGCCGACGGTCATGGTTTCCTTCGTGTTCAGCGGAATGGAAACAATGCCCGTGTGCATTTCGCTTGACAGCACGCCAGTGGAAAGCGTGTATCCGTTGTAGCTGGTCAAAAGGTTGGAAAGCGTGCCGCGGTCGGAAATGCGGATGTTGCGCGAGTGCTGAACGTAACTGAAGGGCTCCTCCGAATAATAGAACGAATTTGTGGTTCCCTGCTCGAAGCTGTAGCGCGGCCACTGCGTCAGCTCCTCGCGCTCGATCAATTTTCGGCCCGCAAGCGGGTGATTTTCGCCCACGAACACATGCACACCCGCTTCGAACAGCGGGTAAAACGTCACCCCGGCATCGTCGAAAGCCTTGTGCAGCACGCGCTGGTTGAACGAATCCAGGTACAGCACGCCCACCTCGCTGCGAAACGACCGCACGTCGTCGATGATGTGTGCGGTGGTCGTTTCCCGCATGATGAATTCGAAGTCGTCGTCGTCGCATTGTTCGACGACGTTCACGAACGCCTCCACGCTGAAGGCGTAATGCTGGGTCGAAACGGCTAGGCGCTCATGCGGAGCTTCCTTCTTCGCATAGCGGGCCTCGAGCATGTTGGCCTGCTCGACCACCTGGCGCGCGTATCCGAGCAGTTCGGTCCCGTCGTTTGTCAGCGTCACGCCGCGATTGCTGCGCGTGAATACGGAAATGCCCAGCTCCTGCTCAAGCTCTTTGATGGCGGTTGATAGGTTCGACTGCGAGGCGTAGAGGTTTTGGGCCGCGGCGTTGATGGAGCCGTATTCGGCGATGGCGATCAGGTATCGTAATTGCTGCAGCGTCATGTTCGTCGCCTTTCGTCGTGGTCGTTTGCGCTTTCTTCTCTCTTGCATTGTATACCCGGCATTCTGCAAAGCCTATAACAAGAAGCACATAGAAATACTCGTTGACCCGCTGCCGCCTGCCCGGTATCATAATCAATCGCGCATAACGCATCGGGCCGTTAGCTCAGTTGGTAGAGCAGGGGACTTTTAATCCCAAGGTCGAGGGTTCGAGTCCCTCACGGCCCACCACTTTTCGCGCATGCGCCCGCAATGAGACTGGGCCATCGTCCAACGGCAGGACTCTGGTTTTTGGTACCAGCTACCTAGGTTCGAATCCTAGTGGCCCAGCCATTTCTCGATTCCCTTCAACAACGCAAGCGTCTCAGGTCAATTCCGGATAGGGATTCTCTCGTGCCCTCCATGAAGGCATCCCGCACATTTTCTGCACACGCCCTTGACGGCATTTCCGAAACGTTTACCATAGGGGAATCTGATTGCTCCGGGTCGGTGTGCCCAAAGGAGCGAAAGCCGACAAGGCGGCTGCGCGAAAGCGCGAATACCTGGCGGCTCCATCCAATCCAAGCGATGCGAGCTGCGCGGCATCTAGACCGCACGCCTGACATGCAGGTATCAAAAAGCCAAGAGCTTCATTGGTCTTGTGCGCTTTGTGTATTTCACCCTCACAATCAAATAGTTTGGTAACATACCGGATTGCTGTGTATAGACAGATTTGCTTTAAGGAGCACCATTGGCCAAACAAGATGTAATCGAACTGGGCGGTAAGGTCATCGAGGCCCTGCCGAACGCCATGTTCAAGGTAGAGCTGGAAAACGGGCACGAGATCTTGGCCCATATCTCCGGCAAGATGCGTATGCACTACATCAAAATCTTGCCCGGCGACAAGGTGACCGTCGAGCTGTCCGTCTACGACTTGAACCGCGGCCGCATCACGTACCGCTTCAAGTAGTTCGCCAGCAAGCTTGCGCGTGAGCCGGCGCGCTACTGTCCCCGAGAATCATCACCAGCGGCTGGGTGTGGAAATATAGGACCGCATTAACCGAAAGGAAATTGAAATGAAGGTACGTCCTTCGGTCAAGAAAATGTGCGACAAGTGCAAGATCATCCGACGCCATGGCAAGGTACTCGTTATCTGCGAGAACCCCCGTCATAAGCAGCGTCAGGGCTAGGAAGAAAGAGGAGATAAACCTATGGCACGTCTTGTTGGTGTCGACCTTCCTCGCGGCAAGCGCATTGAAGTCGGCTTGACCTACATCTACGGCATTGGCCTGACCACCTCCAAGAAGGTCTTGGCGGAAACGGGCATCAATCCTGACACGCGCACCGACGACCTCACTGAAGAGGAACTCGTCAAGCTGCGTGACTACATCCAGAACAACATCAAGGTGGAGGGCGACCTGCATCGCGAGGTTTCCCAGAACATCAAGCGCCTTATGGAGATCGGCTGCTACCGTGGCCTGCGTCACCGCAAGGGTCTTCCCGTTCGCGGCCAGCGCACCCACACGAATGCCCGTACCCGCAAGGGTCCGCGCAAGCAAATCGGCGGCAAGAAGAAGTAAGTAAGGGAGCTAAGAAGTGGCAACTAAGAAAAACGTGCGCACGCGCATCAAGCGCTCCGAGCGCAAGAACATTGCCGTTGGTGCTGCGCATATCAAGTCTACGTTCAACAACACCATCGTCAGCATCACCGATCCTCAGGGCAACGTGATCTCCTGGCAGTCCGCCGGCACCGTCGGCTTCAAGGGCTCCCGTAAGTCCACGCCGTTCGCCGCGCAGATGGCCGCCGAGGCCGCTGCCAAGACGGCAATGGAGCATGGCCTGAAGAAGGTCGCCGTCTACGTCAAGGGCCCGGGTTCCGGTCGTGAGACCGCCATCCGCTCCCTGCAGGCGACTGGTCTGGAAATCGCCAGCATCCAGGATTGCACCCCTATCCCGCACAACGGCTGCCGCCCCAAGAAGCGTCGTCGCGTGTAACTGAAAGGATCTATTTACTATGGCTATCAATAGAACTCCGGTTCTTAAGCGCTGCCGCCAGCTGGGCCTGGATCCCGTCGTGCTGGGTTACAGCAGCTCCAAGACCTCTCGCCGCGAGCCCAAGCGTCGCCGCAAGGAATCCGAGTACGCTCTGCAGCTGCGCGAGAAGCAGAAGGTCAAGTTCATCTACGGCGTGCTGGAGAAGCAGTTCCACGGCTACTTCAACAAGGCCAAGGCTATGCCGGGCATCACGGGTGACAACCTGATGATCATCCTTGAGTCCCGCCTGGACAGCGTCATCTTCCGCCTGGGCTTCGCTCGCACCCGCAAGGAAGCTCGCCAGATCGTGACCCACGGCCACATCACCGTGAACGGCCGTCGCGTGAACGTTCCGTCCTACCGCGTCAAGGCTGGCGACGTCGTGGCTGTCGCCGAAAAGTCCAAGGAGCTTCTGGTTATCAAGAGCGCCCTGGTTTCCAACGCACGCTTCCAGGTTCCGGCCTGGCTCGAGGTTGACATCGAGAAGCTGCAGGGCAGCGTTCTCGCTCTTCCCACCCGCGATCAGATCGATCTCGACATCCGCGAACAGCTCATCGTCGAGCTCTACTCCAAGTAATCGCGCGATAGTAAGGAGGCTTACCCAACATGACAGAGTTCATGAGGCCGACGGTAACAACGGAAGAAGTCAACGACACCGTTGCGCGTTTCATCGTGGAACCGCTGGAACGTGGTTACGGCTATACGCTGGGTAACAGCATGCGTCGTGTTCTGCTGTCCTCTTTGGACGGCGCGAAGGCGACGGCCATCCAGATCGAGGGCGTGCAGCACGAGTTCACCACCGCCGAAGGCGTTATCGAGGACATCACCGATATCGTCCTGAACGTCAAGGGCTTGGTGTTCTCCGCTCTGAACGACGACATCGAAGAGGCTACGGCTCATGTGTCCGCCGAGGGCCCGTGCGTGGTTACCGGTGCCGATTTGCAGGTGCCGACCGAGTTTACGCTGATCAACCCCGAGCACGTCATCGCGACGGTCGCCGAAGGCGGCACGTTCGACCTGACGATCCGCATCGGCGTTGGCCGCGGTTACGTGTCCGCCGAGCGCAACAAGCGCACGGAGGATCCGATCGGCATCATCCATGTCGACTCGCTGTTCTCGCCGGTTCGTCGTTGCACGATGAACGTGACCGACACTCGCGTGGGTCAGCGCACCGACTACGACAAGCTGGTTCTCGAGGTGGAAACGGACGGGTCCTTGGCGCCGGTCGACGCCGTCACCCGTGCCGCGAACATCATCAACCAGTACATGGGTGCGTTCCTCAGCCTGACCAGCACCCCCGAGGAAGAGGAAGTCGAAACGCCTTCCATCTTCGCCCCGGAGGGTCAGGAGTCGAACGCCGAGCTGGACAAGCAGATCGAGGATCTGGACCTGTCCGTCCGCTCTTACAACTGCCTGAAGCGCGCCGGTATCCACTCCGTGCGCCAGCTGGTCGAGTTCTCCGAGAACGACCTGCTGAACATCAGGAACTTTGGTGCGAAGTCCATCGAGGAAGTGAAGGACAAGCTCATTTCCATGGACCTCAATTTGAAGCAGTAATAGGAGATACTCACTATGAGGCATAACTACAAGGGCCGTAAGCTGGGCACCGACTTCGCCCACACCAAGGCCATGAAGCGCAGCTTGGTGCAGGCGCTGTTCCTGAACGACCGCATCAAGACCGTTGAGTCCCGCGCGAAGGAGATTCGCCCCGACGTTGACAAGATCATCACCTGGGCGAAGAAGGGCGACCTGCATAGCCGTCGTCTGGCCATCGCTGCTCTGGGTGGCGACAAGGAACTGGTTCGCGAGATCTTCGAGAAGGTCGCGCAGGGCATGTTCGCCGGTCGTCCGGGCGGTTACACCCGCATCATGAAGCTTGGCAACCGCAAGGGCGACAACGCCCCCATGGTCATCATGGAGCTCGTGACCGAGCCCGTGGCCAAGAAGGAGGAGAAGGCTGAGAAGCCGGCCGCCAAGAAGGCTGCTCCGAAGAAGGTCGAAAAGGCTGAGGAGAAGACCGAGGCTGCTGAGGCCGAGGCCCCCAAGGCTGAGGAAGCTGCCGAGGAGAAGGCCGAATAGGTTTTCGCCGACATTGGCTTACTTGCAAGGAAGGCTCCGCATATCGCGGGGCCTTCCTTTTTTGCGCTGCGGAGCCGTGCGGTATACTGCGCCGTATGCGTTTGCGAACCTCTGTCTACATACCGGGCGATTC
>CAVHFC010000030.1:14255-21344 GCA_963635025.1 Eubacterium sp. CAG:786 | reverse complement strand
AACAGGCCGGACGGGTAACCCAAAACGAGCTCGTGCGCCGCACACCAGCTGACGCCGTCGGCATACCAACTGCCCTCGGTGTAGTCGACGTCAGGGAAAGTCGGCACGGCCTTCGAGCCCCGCTTCGCCTCCAGAACCAGCGCCTTCTCGGCCGCGGCCACCTCGTCCGGCGACGGCGTGGTGTTCGCCAGCTCGTTCCTGTAATCGCCCGCAGCGGCAATCGCCTTCTCGGCGGCCTCCACGGCGGCTGCCGCCGCATCGTGCTCGGCCTGCGTCATCCACGTGTCGCACGCGTACACGTCGGAGCCGTCGGCGCTCACCTGCGCGGCGGCCAGCACGCCCTTCGCCTCGGAGATCGCCTCGTCCAGCAAGGCCAGCTCCTCAACGCTCGCCCAATCATGCTCTTTCGACAAACCCTTGATCGCGAAGTTGTCGACCACATAAGTGGTGTCGAGCGTCATCATCTCGGAAATGGGCTTCCAGTCGTACCACTGCCCGTCGTAGGACACCCAGCTTTCGCCTGCGTTCACCTTCGCCGTAACCGACCCCACCTGGCTTGTGTAGTTGCTATTGTCAGCTCGGGAAACGATCTGGTAGTACTTGCCGTCGCTTGCGCACTTCTGCGTCACCACCACCGCGTAGCGCTGGCCGGCCCGCATGGGGACCTGGTCCGCCGCATCAAGCATCAGGCGATGGTAGCCGCCGTAGTCGTAATGGGCGTTCTTCGTGAGCACCAGCTTGCCGTCGGTGGGCTGGGCATCGTCATTATCGAGCAGGTACAGCTCGTAGGTGACGTCGGTGTTCGGCTTCGCCGTCTCGCAGGTGAGCGCGCGCATCACGCGGTCATCCGACGCCGTGAACTCGTTAGCGCAGTACAGGGGCTTCTCGGACGAATGCGTCACCGTGCTGTCCGCGGTCGCGATGTAGTTGTATTGGTCGTAGTCGAATTTCTCGTTCGAGGTGCTGGTGCCAACATCGTAATTGAACGCTTCCAGATTTCGGATGGTCTGATCGTAGTACGAAATCCAGAAGTAGCCGGTGTTGTTGCCGTCGGCGTCCTTGATGCCCCAGTCACCATGGTTGGGGAAATCGTTCGTGGACGCGCCCCAGCTGTTCTTCACCAGCCAGGCGCCATTTCCATTCGGAGTCGTTCCATCGACCGCAAGGAAATTGTCCTTCGAGAAGTTGTCATCCCAGCCCACGATGGCATACGCATGAAGGTCGCCCTTGTTCGTCGTTTCGAGGGTGCCTGTCGCATATACCGCCCATGTGTCCAGGTTGATGTACTTCGCGTACTGCTTGTATTCGGGCGTTGCCTGGTCGACCAACGAATCAGCGGCAACGCCACGACCCGCAAGCAGCTGGGTCTTCACCGCGTTAACGCCTTCCTGGTTGACGCCGGCATAGCCGCCGCGTTCGTTATAGGTGCGAAGGTCCGGCAAGATATAGCTTTCCTCAAGCGTATATTCCGACTGACCGTACAAGCTTTCGTCAAGACCCCAGACGAACTTCGACGTTCCCCAATCATCGTAGGCGTAATACAAGGGATTGACCGTATACCCCTGAGCGCGCAAGTCGGCTACCTCGGTTGCCGTCAGATTCTTTTTCTCGGTCTTGGTTTCACCAGGCTTGGCAACATTGCACGTCATAACATCTTGATGATTTTTATACGGCGCAACGCTTTCCGAAACAGGGCCGACCCCGGAAGAAAACAGGTTGGTCGCGTAGTACGGGTAACCGCCGACATTCAAAGCGCCTCTGGTGGCTGCATGCTCGCCCCCCGCATGATATCCCTCGCCCGCTTGGGCAGCGCCGGCGTACGACTCGGGAACGGGCGTATAGGCGAACCACGCCAGATACAGCTCGGAGAGGTCGAGGCCGGTTTCGGCATAGGTCTTGCCCAGCTCGGAAAGGATGCTCGATTCGGATGCCGCAGTGGCGCCGAACGACCAGCAGGTGTTGAAGGGGTTTTGCTGCTTCACCGGGGTCACCACACTGTCGGAGGTGTCGCCATCGCCGTTCGGGTCGCGCAAGTCGAAGCTGGCGGGGAAGTTCTTGGTCGCGTCGGTACCGCTTGCGGCTTCCGAGGCGAGGGCGGCTTCCTCGCTTGACGAGGAGTAAGCAGAATAGTCGGGGCTTTCGGAAGCGGAAAGCGCGTCTTTCCACGACTGCACGACGGCCGCCGTGGCGGCGTCGGTGGCGGCCTCCTGCTCGTCGGCGGACGCGGCAACCGGCACCGATACGGTCATCGACGCCGCAAGGCTGACCGCAACAACGCCGCGCAGCAGACGTGATCGCACCGGAACGACCTGGCGATGAGCTTCAGTGGAAGAAGATGAATAACGAAGCATGGGCGCCTCCTTATAAGGTAGATTCATATCCCTTCAGTGTAATAGGAAACGCCGCTCAAATGGGACGATACGCCGAAATCGTTACCTTGATTTATTGTTCAGCCCGATCGGGTGACCGGGCTCGGTCGAGCTGACGTTTCCCGGCGGAAGTTCCCGCGCCGCATCCTTTTCCGGTAAAGTGTCCGTGGCGACCGTCGCCATGTTAGCCACCCGAACGAAAGGTTGATCGAAATGCAAACCATGAGAAAGCTATTCGGCGGGCTGAGCATGACCTGGCGCGCCGTCATCATCTTCGCGCTTGCAGCCGGCGCCGTAACCGGGATCGTCGCCGTGCTCCCCTTCACCGAGAACACGTCGTTTCGCGATATCGCCATCTCCTACGAATGGTGGCTGATTTTCGCCTTCGTCATTGCATCGAATTGCTCGAAGGTTTGGGAGTCGGCGCTGAAGGTGTTCGTATTCTTCCTGATCAGCCAGCCGCTTTGCTACGCGGTCGAGGTGATCATCTGCACGCTGGCACCGGGGCTGACCTCAAACCCGCTCACCTTCGATATGGCCGTGTACTACTACAAGAGCATTTGGGGTCCGATGACGCTGTTAACCCTGCCGGGCGGCGCCATCGCGTACTTCATCACGAAGCAGAATGTGCTGGGCAGCGTGATTCTGGGCCTTGGATGCGCCATCCAGGCGATCCTGGCTTTCTACTACGGCAGCATGATGCTTCAAAACCCGCCGTATCACCTGCTCACCACCATTGTGTGCGTCGTGTCCATCCTCGTGATGATCTTCGCCATGCAGAAGGACAACAAACGACGCGCGATAGCGCTGGGAGTCACCGTCGCAGCCGCCATCATCGTCGTGGTCTTCCTCGCAGCAAGAAACGGCATGCTGTAGAAAAGGAAGGGCGTCCCGCCAGTCAGCAGGGCGCCCCTTTCGATTGTTCCGGCTTCGAGCCTTACTGCGCTTCTGTTAGCGCAGTCGCGTCAGGCTCGACGGTCGCGACAGTCGCCTCAGTCGCGTCGGGCTCGCCGTGCTCGCCAGGCTCGACGGTCGCGTCGGTAGCGACGGGCTCGCCGACCCCCTCGGCCAGCTCATCGTCGGCAGCCAGGGAGCCGGCGTCGAAGGCGTTCATGATGACCACGGCCGCACGCTGGCGCAAGACGCTCTCGTGCGGACGCAGGCTGCGCGATCCGTCTTCGTTCTCGTAGCCGTTCACCAGCCCGATCTGCTTGCCCCACGCAAGCGAGCCGCGCGCCCAGGTCTCAACCTCAGCGCCGTCGGTAAACGTATCCAGGACGCTTTGGTCGGCGGTGTCGCTCGCCCCATTCGAGGTCAGGTTGGCCATGATGGCGATCATCTGCTCGAAGTCGACCTGGCCATACGGGTCGAAGTGGCGCGTCCCGTCGATTTCCTTGCCGTTGATGACCCCGTTTTTCACCGCCCAATTGGCCGCAGCGGTGTACCACTGACCGTCCTCGACGTCGGAAATGCCGGTGGTGTTCTTCGTGGCCGCCGTCGTTGCTCCATCGTAGGCCGCTTCCTCGTCGGGACACGAATAGCGCCACAGGATAGCCGCGAACTCGGCGCGAGTCATCGTGCGACCCACGCCGAACTTTCCGGTGTCGGGACCGCTTCCATAACCCGTGATCAGGCCCTTGTCGGCGCAGAACGTCACACCCGCGGCATACCACTGCGAGTAATCGACATCCGGGAACGTCAGGCCAGGCGTCGCGGCGGCGCCCACGGCGTAGGTCTTCGTAATGCTGCCCGTGTAGTTGCCCTTGCCCGTGATGGTCATCTCGTACACGCCCGGGGTGGCCGTCTGAGTCGTGGACACGTCGTAATCCTTGCCCGCCTCAAGCGTCAGGGTTTGGCGGACCTGCTTGCCATAGGGGTTCGTCTTCTTCACGTTGCCCGACTCATCGAGCAGCGTGGTTTCCTCCCAGCCGTAGTCGTTGGTGTACTTGACGGTGATCTCCTGCGCCTCGTCCGCCGAGTCCAAGTGGCTGCGGAAACCGATGACGTTGATACCCTCGGTCGACAGATCCTTCGGCGTGATCTCGTAATACACGGTCACGAAGTTGTCGAAGTTCGAATACGGCACGCCGCGAATGGTCATGATGGCGTAGTCGTCGCCCGTCACGTCGGTCAGGTTCGTCGAGGCGTCGCCCATGTGCGTTTCGTCCTCGGGGTTCGGATCGCCGTAGATGACCTTGTAGCCCCACGACTTCGAATCGTAGAACCAGTCGTCGAGCGGGGTCAGCTGCTTGAGCTGGCGTCCAAGGTACGTGACGTTGTTCAGCTCCGGGCGAATGGGCGCACCGGAGTAGGTGACCTTCATGGTGCCGCGCAAGGTGGCGCCGCCAAGGCCGCCGTTGGGATTCACGTCGCACACATCGTCGAACTTGAAGGTCTGGCCGTTGACGGTGATGTCGTTCATCTTGACGTCGACGCCCTCTTCGACGTCTTTGCTCGAAGACACCAGCGCCACCTGGTTGATCTTGAAGCAATTCTGCGTGAGCGACCCTGCATAGTTGCTGCCCGCCGTGGCCGTAATGGTCACCGGGTAGCCGTTCAGGATGGTCTTATCCATGGCGTCCTGATAGGGAACCATATTGCCGTAGGTTTTGCCATCAAGCGTCGTCCAGCCCTGCTCGGTCTGGTTGTACAGGGTCTCGTCGACCGTCCAGGTGTACTGGCTCGGGTCGACCACGTTGCCGGCTGCGTCGTACACCGTCACCTTTTCGGGCTTCTGCTTGACGTACTTGTACTCGGGGGTGTTCGTGGAAATGGTGCATTCGGCGAACGAACCCTGACCGATGGTGTACTCGGCCGTCTTGGCAAGCGTTCCCTGATAGGCGCCGATGCCGACGATGGTGGCCTGGTACTTCGTATCGCTCACCGAGGCGCCCTTGGTGCCCGCCTGCCCGATGACGCGGAAATCGGCGTTCTGCACGAGGGTTTTGCCGCCCACGGTAACGCTCACCTGCGGGGCCGGGTCGGCGGATGCCGAATAGCTTGCCGCGGCCGTAGTGGTCACGGTCGCTTCCTGGGCGGAAAGGTCGGTTGCGCTGGCATACGGCTGCTTCACCAGCTGGAACAGCGTACCCTCGCCGGAGGTGTTTGCCTTATAGTCGGCGCCCTCGGGAAGCGCGTAATACACGTTCCAGCCGTCCTTGTCGCACAGCGCGTTCAGCTTCGCCAGCGTTTCGGCGGACGTGAACTCCTTCGCGTCGATCAGGTGGTTGTTCGTCATGGTGCCGCCCGGCGAATCCATGCCGCACACGGTTTCGGTGCCGTCTTTGGTGGCCTCGTGAGCGCAGTGCCCCTTCACCGAATAGTTGTCGTGCACGTAGCCCTCGGACATGGTGCCGACGATGGCGCCCGAACGGTAGCCGTCTTCCGCCAGGATCATGCCGCTGTTGTAGCAGGCGTACACCTCGGGCGTGACCTCCACACCGCTGTAGTCCTTGCCGATGGAGCGCACGGAACCGCAGATGCCGGACGTGTAGTAGGCCTTTCCCGTCAGCGACATGACGTCGCCGGTGTTGTAGCAGTAGCTGACCGTGCCCTTCGCGCCCGACACGATGCCGGCCGCAGCCGGGGAGTTCCAGCGCGCCGCCGTGACCGCGCCGGAATTCGCGCAGCGGGTGATGGTGGTGTACGAACCCTGGCCGCCGACGATGCCGCCCGGGCCGTCGAGGCCGTAGACCATGCCGGTGTTGGTGCAATCGGAAAGGGTCAGATCGGCCGTCGCGCCCTTCATCGTCTTGTTATACACCAGCCCGATATCGTCGCTGCGGTCGGCCGCAACCGCGGTGGCAGCGGCGTTCGTGCGCCATCCGGCGACGATGCCGCCGATGCACGAGGTGCCGTAACCGGCCGAATAGCCGTAGTTGCCGTCGGTGGCGTCGGCCGGGTCGTCCAGGTACGCCTTCTGATCGCCCTTCTGCGCGCCCTTGCCGACGTTGTCGGCATTCACGCCGGAATTCAAGTTGCCGTTGTTCGCACAATTCGCGATGTTGCTGGTCGAATAGCCCGCAACGCCGCCAACGTATCCGGAGCTGGCCTGCGTTTTCTCGTTGAAACGGTCAAGCTCACCCTCGGCATAGGTCAGCACGCGCACCGATGCGTTGTTCTCGCAGTCGGAGATGGTGTAGGGGTGCGCCAGCTGCTCAACCTTGTCCTGGATGGCCTTGTCATCGGAATCGACCACGTTGCGATCGACACCGTTGATGCCCACCACGCCGCCGATGAAGCCGACGACGTACTTGATCTTGTCGCTTTTCGCACCGACGGCGCTTTCAACCTTCACCGAGGCGCTTTCGGTGGTGCGGCAGGCGGTCAAGTCGCCCACCACGCGCCCGGCCACGCCGCCAACGTAGGTGATGTCGGTGGTCTTGTCGGTGGTCACGGGTACCTGCGAATACAAGTCGATGTTCACCGCGCTCGTGCAAGCGGAAAGAGAACCTTCCGAATCGCCCACCACGCCGCCGATGTACTCCATGTACTCGGTGGACGAAGCGCCGCTTGCCACCAGCTTGTCGATGGCGATCTTGCCGGTGACGCCCACGTTCTTGATGACCGACGCGGAACCAGCGTGGCCGAACAGGCCCAGATACGACGTGCCCGACGTCAGGTTCATGCGATAGAACATGGATCCGTTACCGTCGAACGTGCCGTTGAACGGGCGATCCTTCGTGCCGATGGGCTCATGCGTGGTGGTGAAGGTGATGCT
>CAVHFC010000030.1:4318-13942 GCA_963635025.1 Eubacterium sp. CAG:786 | reverse complement strand
CGGCTCGCGCCGATGCGTTGCCCGAAACCCTGCAAAACGCTGTTTCCCATGAACTACCTCCTTTTTCTTTCCCGCGCCGCCACATGGGCGGCATCTTTTTCGAGGCGCGCCTGAGCTTTAGGCGCGCCTTCCCCTATTGATTGGAACCGGAACCCTCCTGGGTCCCGGACGAACCACCGTCGTCCTCCGTGCTTTCCAGCATGTAGAGCTTCTTCGTGGTCGGGTCCTCGTAGACGATGCCCTTCTGCTGGTACCCGGTTCCCGACCCGTTCAGCATGTTCTGCGCCATGGAGTCGATGTCGTCCTGATTGACCTCGGACAGGTCTTGCGCCTCCTGGATCTCACTGAACTGGGGCAACTTGATGTTCCAGTTCACCACCAGCGCCACCATCAATCCGCAGGCGAACACCAGCATGACGTCGGCAAGGTTCACCAAGCCGACGCGCGGATCAGCGTCCTCCTGCTCTGCGAAGGTCGAGTCCTCGAAGCTGCTTTTCGCGAAGTCGCGCGCACGTGAGCTCATGGTTACTCGCCTGCCTTGGTTGCGGTGGAAGTGGCTGCCGGGGCGGCATCAGTTGCGTTCGCGCTCCCGGTTGCGGCCGACCCCTTCGCCAGCTCCTTCGCGCGCAGGCGCAGCGGTTCCAGGTCCTTCGCGCCGAATCCGCTTGGCAGCTGCGTTCCGGCGGCGCGCTCGTGCTCGATCTTCTCCAGCAGCGTGGTCATCAGCGCCTCAAGCGCCGACTGGTAGCGGCCGTACCACACCTTGCGCACGTGCGAAACGCTCATGCTGACCACGGCGGACACCAAGCCCGCAACCGTGCCGTCGAACGCGACGCCAAGCGAGCTGGACAGCGTGGAAACATCGCCCTGCCCCATGGCCACGATGCCCGGGCCGAGCGGGATGAGCGTGCACATCAGGCCCATCATCGGGGCGATCTTCGTGATGAGGTCCGTGCGACCGACGATTTTGCGGTAGCGCGTGATCACGCGATTGACCTCGGACTTCGCCAGGGCATAGAGCGCATCCTCAGGTAAGCCGGCATTGTTGGCCACCGTCAGCAGCGCCGATTTCTGCGACCACAGAAGCGGGGTGGCAAGCAGCGTTTCGTTCACGTCGGCGTAGGACGCGCCCTCGAGCGCCGTGATGGCCTCCGGCAGCGCCACCTGGAAGTGACGGCGCTCGCACACCAGCTCGACCAACACCGACCCGATGCTGAAGATGGCCAACGCGATGAGCGCGACGAGCACGAGCATGGCGGGGACCATGAGAGATTGCGCGAATTGCGCCAAAATCTCCTGGATATAGGCTGAAAACGTCATGCGAACAGTCTCCTTCTGTAGCTTGCGAACGATTGCATGCACCCAAGTGCGAACACCGCGCACCCCGCCGGCAGGGCGTAGGGCGCGAAGGGATTTTCAAGGTCGAGCTCACCGGGGTCGCTCTTCGACTTGGACATCATCTGGTAGATGCGCCACTGGCTTCCGCCGGAATCAGAAGCGCCCGACCCTGCGGATGACGCCGCCGAGGCTGTCGACGACGCTTGCGTTGCGGAACCCGACCCGCCCGAAGAGCTGTTGGCGTTCGACTCGGCGGTGCCGGAAGCAGCACCGACGCTGCCGCCGGAACCGCTACCGCCCCCGGAGCCGGTCCCGGCCCCCGCGCCACCGCCGGAGCCCGAGCCGTTGCCCGAGCCGCCGTCGGTTCCGCCTGAACCGGAATCGGGATCCGGCTGCGGCGTGGGGGTGGGCGTCGGCGGCGCCCCGCTCATGTGGATGGTGATGCCGTAGATGTACTTGATCTGCTTCTTCGAGTTCGTGTCGTTGGTATCCTTCGCCCCGAAAACCAGCTGGAAGCGATCTTCTTCCGTCATGGTCCCGTTCGGGTCGGCAAGCCCGCCCCATGTCCAACACGCAGACGTCGCCAAAAGCGGCGGAACCACTTCCCCACCTGCGGTGATACCCTGATCGTAGTCGGGCCAATAGTAGCGCTTGTTGCCGAACAGGTACTCATGGCTGACCGGCTCGGGATAGTCGTCCGTGGTCAGGAAGCTGAGCTGGGAGATGTCGTCCAGATCGACGTTCATCAACCCCAAAACGTCCTTGAACAGATACCCGTGCGCGCGAACGGTCGCGAAACTCTTGCCGGAGCTCGTTGCGCCGCCGATCACCGTGTACAGGTAGTCCTGCTCCTTCAGCTGGTCGGCAAGTTCTTCCGGTGTGAACGTCTTCTCCGCCACTTCGACATCGGGGTAATCGTCGTAGACCACCTTGAGCGTCAGGCTGTTTGCCGGAATGCCCGCCGGATCCTGCTGGGTTTCGACGCGCAGGCGCAGCGTGGCCGTCACATTTTCCCCGCCCAGGCCGCCCGCAACCACCACGCGCACCGCACCCGTTCCCCGCTTCTGCGTGGAAATGAGACCGGTTTTCTCGTTGATGGCGACCACGGCGTTGTTGCCCGCCGTTTCCCAACGCAGCGTGGTGGACACGCTGTCGGTCCGCGTATCCTCAACGCGAACCTCGGTGCCGTCGGAATCGATCCAGTGCACGCGCGCGTACACCTGGTAGCGAAGCACGCCGTCGCTGTTCGACGTCAGCTCCAGAAGCTCGCTCACGGCCGCACCGGTATCATCAATGCCCTCAAGCAGCGTGTCATCCTGGCCGATGATCTCGACGAACGACACGTATTCGCCTTCCTGCCCGTCGAAGGTTATCTCGATGGACGTTTCGGCCCGCCCGTACTTTTCCGGCTTGGCAACCGACGCGGTGATGGTCACCGTCCCGTTTCCCTTGGGCGTGACCAGGCCGCTCGGATCGACCGTCGCCACGCTTTGATCGCTGGAGGTGAAGTTCAGCGCGAACGAACCGAGCTGCGTGTCGCCGCTGGCCGTCTGCAGCAGCTCGCCGGATCCGGTGTTGTCCAGATACCAGCCGTTGAGCTTCACCAGCTGACCTTTGCTGGCAACGGAAATGGAGGGAATGTCCCAACCTTCGCCGACGAACTGCTTGGTGAGGTTGCCGTAGCTATCGTCCCACTGCAGCACCAGTTCGGACACCTGAACGGTTTCCGGCGCGGTATCGCTTCCGGACGCCGAATCGTTACCGCTGCCCGCATCGGTGCCGGTGCCGGCATCCGCACCCGTGCCGCCGCTGCCGCCGTCCGCTTCGCCAGCCTGACCCGACGTCGCATCGCTGCCGCCGTCGGCCGCCAGCGCAACCCACGCGCCCGCTGGCGTGCACCCCAGCACCAACACCACGCTCAGCGCCACCATCAGCACGCTGCGCGCAACGGTCCCGAAGCGCCATGCCGCGTCATCACGGTCCATCCGACCTCGCATTCCCTCTTTCACCCCACTTCCGCGCCCCTTGCCGCCTTTTCGCACGTCTTTCCCCTTCTAATGCTTGACGCGAGGCGTGGGCGGATAGCTGTTGCCCAAAACCTCGATCACCTTTTCCCTGCTCACGTCCACGCCGAGCATCACCTTGAAGAATTCCTGCGTGCGCTCGACCATGTCGATGTCGTAACGGTCGGGATACAGCAAGTTGCAAATCCACTCCAGGCCGATGATGCGGTTGACTCCCGGTGGGCGATCGCACCAGGCCCAGGGCAGGTTCGGCATCGTGTAGACGCGCCCGTCCTGCACCGCCATGATGTCGGCCCAGTCCTTGCTCGTGCGGATGTAGTCGTCCGCGCCGCCGCGAATCTGCTCGTCCCACGCCACGATGACCTCGGGGTTCCACTTCAGCACCGATTCCAGCGACACATCGGTCATGCCACCGCCATAGGTTTCCTCACAGTTCGCCACATCGATGGCACCGGCCTCCAAAAACGCCAGCATGTGCTGCGACGACGCCGGCTCGGTCTGCAAGCCTTCGGGGCCTTCCGCGTAGTACACGCCGATGCGCTCGCTCTCGGGAATGTCCTGCACCACGGCATGCACTTCCTCGTACACCGCGTCGACGTAGCTGGCCAGCTCCTCCGCGCGCTCGCGACGCTCGAAGATCTCGCCCAAAAACCGAAACGCGTGCCCCACCTTGTCAAACGACCCGTCGACCAGCACCACGGGGATGTTCGTCTGCTCCTGGATTTCCACGGCCTCGGAATAGTTCTGCTGCGTGAGCGCCACGCCGGAAATGGAGAAGATGATGTCGATGTCCTCGTACAGCAGCGCCTCGCGGTCGATTTCGTCGTTGTTGTGCAGCGTTCCCAGGTAGGGGAGCTTGTCGATGCCCTTCGGCAGGAATTCGAGCTCTTCGGCGGTGAACTTCGCCGAGGACGCGCCCAAAAGGTCGGGAACCAGCGCGATCAGGTACACCTGGGCCAGGCCGCTGGTCACGAACGCCGATTTGATCTTGTCGACCGTCGGGATGCGCACCTCACGACCCCAGTCGTCGGTGATCGTGCGCTCGTGCATGATCACGTTGTCGGCAACCCCGCACCCCGCCAGGGCCCCGCCGGCCGCCGTCGTGGCGGCAAGGGCCGCCGCGGCTTTCACGAATGCTCGTCTCGATAGCGAATCAACCATCAGCTTCTCCTTTTGCGCGCGCTACAGAAGCAGCGGCACGCACACTTTCGTCGTCTCCCCCGTCGGCAGCGCGACATCGGCCACGCACACCTTGTTGCCATACAGGCGCTCCAGCGACTCCTCGTTGATCAAATCCTGCGGCGCGCCCGATTCCAACACCCTGCCCTCTTCCATCAGAATGACCTTGTCGGCGCAGAAAAACGCCTGGCCGGGATCGTGCGTGATCATCAGCACGCTGGTCCCGTTTTCGGTTAGGTGGCGAATGCGCGACAGCACCACCTGCTGGTTGCCGAAGTCCAGGCTTGCCGTCGGCTCGTCCATCACCAGCAGCTTCGGCTGCTGCGCCAAAGCGCGCGCGATGAGCACCAGCTGCTGCTGCCCGCCGGAAAGCTCGGTGTAGGTGGCGTCGGCCAGCCCCTCGATGGAAAGCTGGCGCATGGCCTGGTAGGAAATGTAGCGGTCCACGTCCTTGATGTGCGCGAACTGCCCGATATGCGGCGTACGCCCCAAAAGCACCACGTCGGCCACGGTGAACGGGAACGGCGGCGTGTGGCTTTGCGGAATGTAGGCGAAGTTGCGCGCACGTTCGGCGTTGCTCATGGAAAAGACGTCGGCGCCGTCAAGCGTCGCCGTCCCCCCGAAGGGCTTCAGGATATCCAGGATGGTTTTGATGGTGGTGGTTTTGCCGCAGCCGTTCGCGCCCATGATGCAGGCGAATTCGCCATCGTCCACCGTGAAGGACACACCGTGGACGATCTCGGTCTTGTCGTAGCCTGCACGCAAATCCTTGACCTCAAGCACGCTACCACCCCCTCATGTTGCGACGATAGATGAACACGAAGAACGGGATGCCGATAACCGACGTCAGGATGCCGATGGGAATCTCGGTGGCGTACATCAGGCGAGACACATTGTCGACCACCAGCAGAAACGCCGCGCCAACGGCCATGCTCGTCGGCAGCAGCACGCGGTAGTTCGGTCCCACGATGGCACGCGCCAAATGGGGGATAACCAGGCCAACATAGCCGATGATGCCCGAGATGGAAACCGAGCACGCCGTGATGAGCGTGGCCGCGAAGATGACGATAAGGCGCGTGCGTCGGGTGTTCACGCCCAAGGACCGCGCCTCCTCTTCGCCGAACGACAGCACGTTTAGGTGCCAGCGTTCGAACATCAGCAGCACGAAACCCAGCGTGATGGGCCCGATGACCAGCAGAAAGTCCTTCATGTTGATGTTGGCGAACGTCCCCATGAGCCAAAACGTGATCGAGGGCAGCTTGTCGTCGGCATCGGCCACCAGCTTCACGATGGACGACCCGCTGGAAAACAGGCTCGACACCAAGATGCCGCCGAGCACCAGCCCCAGCATCGGGTCGGTCTTGACGATGCGCGTCAGCAGCACCGCCAGTCCCACCGCCGCCATGGCGAACGCGAACGCCATCAGCTGCACGGTCAGGTTGTCGAAGTTGAGCAGCAGCCCCAAACACGCGCCCAGGCTCGCCCCCGCGCTGGCCCCCAGCAAGTCGGGCGACACCAGCGGGTTTTTGAACATGCCCTGATAGCTTGCCCCGGCAACGGAAAGAGCCGCCCCCACCAGCACCACGCACAAAACGCGCGGGATGCGCACGTTGAAGATGGCGGTGATCAGCTTGCTGTCCCAATCGGAATTCGGATCGAACAGCACGTGGTAAAACGTGCCGAACAAATCGGCCGGGCTGCACGAATAGCGCCCCAAGCACAGCGACACCACCACGATGGCCAGAAGCACCCCGGCGATGGCCAGCCCCGTCAGCGGGGACACCTTCGACTTGAAGGTCTTGCGCGCCAAGGCAAGCGTCTCCTGGTCGGCCTTGAGCGCCTCGTCCATTGTCTCGGTTTGCGGCATCCTCGGCGCCGTCGACGCTTGCCCCTTCGCGCCGGACGCATGTTCCGTCATATTCCGTCCTCCAATACACAAGCCCGCATTCGGAAAACTTCGATGAGGCCGGCCGGGTCCCGGGCGGGCGGCGTGCGCCACGCCGAGCACGCCGGGGCGCTACAAGCCCCCAGCCGGCAAAACCCCTCGATGCCTTCCGAATACGTGCTGCCTCTGCACTGTTGCAGAAGAAACAGCCGAGGGGGCTCGGGCGACCAGCGCCCGGACCCCCTCATATCACCCACGCATGCGCGGATGTGAGCTTACTCGACGATCTTCAGCTCGAAAGCGTTCGTGAGGATGGTTGCCGCACGCTCGCGGGCGATCTTCTCGCCAGGAACGATGGTGGGCAGGCCCTCCTCAGCGTCGTAGCCGTGGATGAGTTCCTTAGCGGCAGCCCAGGCGACGGACTTCTGCGCCCAGTCGGAAACCGCATCGCCATCGGCGAAGCGATCCAGAACGCTCAGGTCGGCAGCCTCGACGCCCTCAGGGTCGGAAAGATTGCCGTAGACGGCCACCATCTGCTCCATGGTGATCTCGCCGTTCGGCACGAAGGTGCGCTCGCCGGTCTCCTTGTTCAGGAAGCCGGAGATAACGCCGCTCTTCACAGCCCAGTTGGCGGCGGCGGTGTACCAGGCGCCGTCCTCGACATCGGCCAGACCGGTCTCGTTCTTGGTGTTGGCACGAACGTCCGCGTCGGTATCGAAGGTCGCAGCCTCCTCGGGGCAGGCGTTGCGCCACAGCACCGTGGCGAACTCGGCACGCGTCATGCTCTTGCCCACGCCGAAGGTGGCAGTCGCGGTGTCGATGCCGTTCATCAGGCCCTTGGTGCTCACGAACCTCAGGGAAGCACCGTAATACTGGCTGTAATCGGCATCCGTGAAGTTCGTCACCGTCTTTTCGGCGGACACGTTCACGACGTTGGTCACGAAGCGCTTGCCGGCAATGTTGCCATCAGCGTAGTCGGCCTTGGTGGCGCCAAGCAGGTTGCGAACCGTAGTCTGCGCCTTCTCGGGATCGAGGGCATTGCTCAGCGCGGTGGTCGCAGCATCGGCAGCGGTCGACGTGATGTTGGCGCTCGCCCACTGCAGCGTCAGGATCTCGGGAACCTCGACGGCACCCTCAGTGGAGTAGCCCTCGGTGGTCTGAGCCGGGAAGAAGTAGCGGCTTTCGCCGTCATGATTCATGAACGAGAAGGAGAAACCATCCGATGCGGCAACGCTGATCTTGGAGGCGTCCTCCGCGGTGCGGTTCGCGTACTCCATCAGGGCATCGAACGTGACGTAGCACTTGGCCGGCACGCTGATGACCGTGGTGCCGTACTGGTAGCTCACGTCCTTGGTGTTGTCGGTGCTGACCTTGGCCAGGTTGGCAAGATCATCCGTCCCCAGAACAGCGGCGATATCGCCCTTGCCGTCCTGCACGGTCAGCGTGTATTCGACGATGTCGAAGGTCTTCGTGACCGTGCCGACGTAATCGCCCATACCGGTCATGGTCGCGGTGGCGGTACCGGCCTTGATGTTGTTCTCATACGTGACGGTGTAGTCTTTGCCCTCGGTCAGGCGATGAACGTTAACGCCCTTCGGGTTGCCGCTGTACGGCTCGATGGCCTTGCCCGTGTAGAACTGGTCGCCGCAGTCCTTGAAGCCGGCCCACTCCAGCAGGGTCTTGCTGGCATCGGTCGTCACGTTGTTCACGTTGGTGACGAAACGCTTGCCGGCGAAGTTGCCGTCAAGGTAATCAGCCTCGGTAACGCCCATCAGGCTGCGAACGGTGTCGTTCTTCTCCTCGAGGGAAGCGGCGGTCTTGGAAGCATCGGCGGCGGTCGACGTGATGCTGACGCTCGTCCACTGCAGCGTCAGGATGTTGGGAACCTGCACCTTGCCCTCGGTGACCTTGTTGGACTCGGCGGTCTGAGCCGGGAAGAAGTAGCCCTCGGTGGCCAGCGACGCATCGTAGGTGTAGCCAAAGCCGTCGGAAGCGGTGGTGGTGATCTTCGTGGCGCCGGTCTTTCCGAAGTTTGCCAGCAGCGAAGCGATGGTCACGTACTGCTTGGCGGGCACGTTGATGACCGTGGTGCCGTACTGATAGTTCACAGCTTCCGTGTTGTCGGTGCTGCTTGCGGCCAGTTTGGCAAGTTCGTCCTTCGAAAGCTCGCCGACGACGGTGCCATCTTCAGAGGCAACGGTCAGCTTGTACTCGATGATGTTGAAGGACTTCGTGACCGTGCCGGTGTAGTTGCCCATACCGGTCATAGTCGCGGTGGCGGTGCCCTTTTCCACGTTGTTGGCATAGGTGACGGTGTAGTCCTTGCCTTCGACGATGCGCTTGGTCTCACCGTTGACCTTGGCCTTGACCGAACCGCTGAACGGCTCGATGGCCTTGCCGGTGTAGAACTGGTCGCCCGCCTCGTTGATGATGATCAGGCTCAGGTCGGCTGCAGCTGCGCCGTCGGTTGCAGCGGTCCCCTCTGCGTAGGCCTGAGTCGGAGCACCCCCTACCTGCGTGATCGAGAATCCCAGGGAAAGCGAGAATGCCATGACCACGGACATGGTCACGCGCAGCAGCTTCCCGGAGATGCTTTTCGCGTTCTCCATACGCTCCTCCTTTCGCGTTCGCAACATCCATATTGCGAACTTGATGACGAAGTCATTCTATATTGTTTCAGGCTATTCCGAGGGCTGATTATTCAGTTTTGCGAATGTTTAATTCGGCGAATGATATGCGAAAACATCAGGAAGACGTCGCGAGCGGGATGACGGAAGATCCGCGCAAGGAACGCGCAAGGGACTCGAAGGGTTTGCGCTAGGGGGACGCGGGGCTTGCGCGAGGTTTGCGCGAGGGGGCGGCAAAGTTTTCGGAAAGACGGCGCAAGGCTCGCCACCTATGCTGTTGCGAAAGCGAATCCGAGGGGAAGGGCGGCGAGCATGAGGGAAACGGGGCAAGTGAAGCGGGCGCGGCAAGAATTGTCGGCGAAACGCTTCGAGCAGGTTTTTCGGGAGGCGATCACGTGCGTCCGGCAGCTGTCAGCTTCCGGACGCACGCCAAGTATCGTTCCCTTTGCCGCGTATGCGCTGCTCATTGCAGTGGCATCGTTCAACCCCACCCCGGCCTTCGCCGCCGAAGCGCTCGTGCGGGGCGAGGCCGGCGGCGCGGCTTCAGCCACCTGCTTCGCCCTGGCATCCG
>CAVHFC010000030.1:0-4017 GCA_963635025.1 Eubacterium sp. CAG:786 | reverse complement strand
ATCTTCGCATCCTCGCCCGCGCTCGACCCCGCAAGTCCTGCGCACGGGGCAACGGTGCGGAAACTCCCCAGCTGACGGCCGTAGGCGTTGCGACGAACCACCACGGGAAGCGTGCCGATGGCCCCGGGAGCAGTGGCGCCGGCGGCAACGGGGCCCGTCGGGTCGCCAGCTGCAGGAACGCCCTCCTCGACGCTTTCCGCCAGCAAAATGAGGCCGGCGCAGGTGCCGAGCACCGGCAACCCGTCCACCACACGACGACGCAATTCATCCAGCATGCCCAGCTCACGCAGCATTTTCGCCTGCGCCGTGCTTTCGCCGCCCGGCAACACCAAAGCGTCGAACGGCTGGTTCACATCGGATCCTTGACGCAGCTCGACGCATTCGCAGCCCAGTCGGCCAAGCGCCCGCTCATGTTCGATGAACGCCCCCTGAACAGCCAGTACGGCGACTTTCTTTCCCATTTGAAAACCTCCCGGGCGACAAACAACCGATTCGTTCGACGACTAGCGGACGGAATTACTTACCGCGCTCGGCCATGAGCAGGGCGATCTCGTCCTCGTTGATGCCCACCATCGCCTCGCCCAAGTCCTCGGACAGCTCGGCGATGAGCTTCGCGTCGGTGAAATTCGCCACGGCCTTGACGATGGCCTGCGCACGCTTGGCGGGGTTGCCCGACTTGAAGATGCCGGAGCCCACGAACACGCCCTCGGCGCCAAGCTGCATCATAAGCGCGGCATCGGCCGGGGTCGCCACGCCGCCGGCAGCGAAGTTCACCACGGGCAGCTTGCCGCTCTCGTTCACGTAACGCACCAGCTCAACCGGCACCTGTAGCTGCTTGGCGGCCTCGAACAGCTCGTCGGCGCGCAGGTTCTGGATGCGACGGATTTCCGCGTTCATCATGCGCATATGGCGAACAGCCTGCACCACATCGCCCGTGCCCGGCTCGCCCTTGGTGCGGATCATCGTCGCGCCCTCGGCAATGCGGCGCAGCGCCTCGCCCAAATCGCGCGCACCGCACACGAACGGGACGTTGAACTGCGTCTTATCAATGTGATACGTGTCGTCGGCGGGGCTTAAGACCTCGGATTCGTCGATGTAGTCGATGTCGATGGCCTCAAGCACCTGCGCCTCGACGAAATGCCCGATACGGCACTTCGCCATGACCGGGATGCTCACCGCTTCCTGGATGCCCTTGATCATCTTCGGGTCGCTCATGCGCGACACGCCACCGGCGGCGCGAATGTCGGCGGGAATGCGCTCGAGCGCCATGACGGCACAGGCACCGGCTTCTTCGGCGATATGCGCCTGTTCGGGCGTGGTGACGTCCATGATGACGCCGCCCTTGAGCATCTGGGCAAGTTGACGGTTGAGCGCCACGCGCTCGGCGGGGGTCTGCGGTTCGGTCATTTCCTACTCCTTTGACGGGTTTATGCGTGTTTAGGAGGGTACTGCTGCTCTGGTCTTAGGGATATAGTCAGTTCTGGTATTTTCCTTATAGCCAGTTTTCGTCTGAGAAGGGCGGCCATGCTTTCCTACAACATTTCCGAGCGCGGCAACGCCCCGCTTTACGAGCAGCTCTACCAGCGCATTCGTCACGACATCGCGCACGGCATCATCGCGCCCGGGGAAAAGCTTCCCTCGAAGCGCGCACTGGCAAAGCATTTAGGCGTGAGCATCATCACCGTGGAAGGAGCCTACAACCAGCTGGTTGCGGAAGGCTACGTGTTCGCGCGGCAGCGAAGCGGCTATTTCGCATGCGATCTTGCGCCGGCCGCCAAGAGTGACGTTGCGTCCGCTGCCCAGGGCGGCCCCGCTTCCCATGCATCAAATCAAGAAGAATTCCCTGGTCAGAGTATCGGCGGAATCAGCAAGGAAATCAATTACCCAAACCCTTTGGCACCAGAGCCCCGGCAAACGCCCGATTCAGCCGAAGCGAGCATCCCCATCATCGCCGACCTGACGCGCAGCAACGCCGCAACCGCGCTGTTCCCCTACACCGCCTGGGCGAAAGCCATGCGGGAAACCCTTTCGTCGGAAACGGCGGAATCGCTCGCGCAGGCAGCCAGCGCCGCAGGATCGCTTCGCTTGCGGCAGGCCATCGCCCACCACCTGCGCGCAACGCGCGGCATGGATGTGCAGCCGGGGCAAATCGTTGTCGGGGCGGGATCTCAAACGCTCTATCAGCTGATCATTCAGCTGCTCGGACGTCATCGAGGTTACGCCGTCGAAGACCCTGGATACCCGCTGCTTGTGCGCATGTACCGCGAAAACGATGCCGCAACGGTTTCCATCCCCCTCGATGAGCAGGGGATAAACGTTGCGATTCTGCAGGAAAGCGGGGCGTCGGTCGCCCATGTCATGCCCTCGCACCAGTTCCCCACCGGCATCATCACCTCCGCCGCACGACGGCGCGAGCTGCTCAACTGGGCGCGCGACAATACGGGTGCGCCGAACGGGCGCTTCGTCATCGAAGACGATTACGACTCGGAGTTCCGCATGGCCGGGCGCCCCGTACCCACCCTGTTCAGCATCGACGCCGCCGATCGCGTGCTGCACGTCAACTCATTCGCCAAAACCCTCGGCGACGCGTTTCGTCTCGCCTACCTGGTGCTGCCCGAGCGCCTGGCGGACGATTTCGACAAGAAGCTGGGATTTTACTCGAACACGGTAAGCCCCATCGACCAGCTCACGCTCGCGCGCCTCATCGAGAGCGGACGTTACGAGCGACACGTGAACCGGCTGAGAACCAAAGCCCGGCAGTCGCAGAATGCGCTGGTAGAAGCCCTGCGCGAAAGCCCTATCGGGAACAGGCTCGCATTCCAAGGGCTCGATGGCGGCTTGCATTTCCTTCTGCGTGTTAAGAGCGCCCGCAGCGAAGCGGAGCTTGCGAACGCGGCCCTACAGGAGGGCGTTCGCCTGACGCCGCTGGGAACACTGAGCTGCGCCGATCGGCAAGAAGAGCATCCCAGCTTCGTTATCCGCTTCGACAGCGTAGTGCCGGAAACAGTCCCCGCAATCGCAAATGCACTCGCAAAGGCTTTCAGCTAAGGAAGCCCGACGCCCACAAAAGGGCGGCGCTCCCTAAAATGCGGCGTCGATAGGGTCGCTCACCTGCACATCTTCCTGCCCGCGTTCGAGCGCCGTCAGGGCATCCAGGAACGGCTGCTGCGTGCTGTCGAGCATGCGCAAGTCAAGGGTGACTGCATCGGAGAAATCGCTTGCAAGCACCTTCGCGCCGCAATCGGTCGCCAGGCGGGTGAGCTGCTCGTAACGCGGATACGCAATGCGCACGCGCAGGTCGACGCAGCGAGACACCACCACCAGCTGCGCGGCGTCGATGCCCGCCTGCGTGGAAGCGGTGTACGCGCGGACCAGCCCGCCCGTTCCCAGCAGCACGCCGCCGAAGTAGCGCGTCACCACGCAGGCAACATCGGTCAAGCCCGCATGCTGCAAAACCTCGAGCGTCGGCAAGCCCGCTGTTTTCTGCGGCTCCCCGTCATCGGAATAGCGCACGCGGCCCGACGCGCCGGCGCCTCCTTCGCGAAGGATGTACGCATACACGTTATGCCTGGCCATGCGATTGGCGGCACGAATTTCCTCGAGAAACGCGAGCGCCTCTTCTTCGGTTTCCACATGAGCAAGGCTCGCAATGAATCGGCTCTTCTTTTCCTCGATTTCGGCGACGGCGCGCCCCTCGACGGTGGTGTACGAGCTCACAGGCAACTCCTTCGCTGGCGAAATGCCGAACGCTGCCCTTGTTCGCGCAGGTCACGGCGATGAAGAAACTCCAGATAGCAAAAGACCCAGCCGAAGCTGGGTCCTGTTTGCGAATGGTGCGGGCGAGAGGACTTGAACCTCCATGGGGTTGCCCCCATACGGACCTGAACCGTACGCGTCTGCCAATTCCGCCACGCCCGCGAATTGGCGCCTATCTCTCAAGGCGAGGAATGATATTACGCTTGAATCCCAACATGCGCAACCCTCAATTCGAAAAAACTTTGAACTTTTTTGCGCGGG
>CAVHFC010000029.1:16391-21869 GCA_963635025.1 Eubacterium sp. CAG:786 | reverse complement strand
GATGCAGCTTTGTGCGTACCGGCGCTCATCATCTTGTTTTTGGGAAGCCGCAGCCGTTCCGCCGTGCTGCCGAGCGCTATCGCTACATGCATCTGGGCTGCCGTGCTCATCGGCGCGGGCGTGGCTTTGACGCCGGCCGATGTGCCGCTGTTTATCGACGGCACCGTCAACGACGTTCCCGAGTCCTACCTGCTGTTCGCCTCGGTTGCCGCCGTGGTCCCCGTTTTGGTCTTCCTGCTGTCCCGCCGCACGGTCGGCATGGCGTTTCTGCTGGTTGCGGGCGTGATCGCCTGCGCTTGGGTGCAATTTCTCTACCGCGACTGGATGGACAACCACGGGCTGGCCATCTCCCTTGTCGTGTATGCGGGCATCGGCATGCTCTTCGTGTTCCAGACCTATCGATCGAGCATGCTTTCGGCGAAACGCGCGAAGAAGACCTCGTTTCTGGTGGTGTTGCTCTATGCTGCCGGCATCGTCGCCGTGTGCGCGGGCGCAGGCGTTGCGCTGTTCGCGGGAGTGATCGCGCCGGCCGAGCTGCATACCGCCGACGTGCGACCGTTCCAGCGTTACTACGCCATTCCCGTGGTGGAATACTCCGGCGTGTATTCGATGGTCGAAGTGGAAGACCCGAACGCCACCACCGACCAGACCAACGACGAGATGAAGGACGCCAACCAGGACGCCCAAGGCGGTCAGGATCCCGACGAATCCGACGACCCGAAAGCCGATCCTACCTCGCCGGTGCAGCAATTCCTTTCGCAATTCGATTCCGATAGCTGGGAACAGACGTTCAACGCCATCGACTACGAGAAGCTGAAGCTCGGCGCGCTTATCGCGGCCATCGTCGTAGTAATTGCGCTGGCGTCGATCATTTGGGCGCGGCGCAGCCAACGCGAACGCCGATTGGCAAGAATCGCCGACAAGCCTGTTGACTGGCAGGTATGGTGGCTCTACCGTTTCCTGTGCGCGCGCTTTGCCCGCTTGAAGGTCGAACGCCCCGACACGCTCACGCCCATGGAGTTCGCGCTGGGCAGCCAGCGCAGGCTCGCGCAGTTTGCCGAGGGCACGGGCGGGGTCGACTTCGTACGCGTCACCGACATCTACCAGCGCACCTGCTTCGGCGGGCATACCCCCACCGACCAGGAGCTTTCGGACGTGAAGACGTACTATCGAGCATTCTTCGCCAACGCGCGCCGCTACGTGGGCAACGTGCGCTGGCTTTGGAAATTCTGGCGAATCTAGAGGAGGAAAACCATGCCGAAACCCAAACGACCCGGTCCCGATTGGAACCAGATCGCCGACTTCTACAGCGCGTTTGCGCTCTGCGAGCTCGACGACACGCGCGCATACTTCGACGCGATCGGCCTTGACGGCGCCGACAGCGTGCTCGATGTGTGCTGCGGCCCCGGTCGCGCGTCGATCGCCGCCGCCGAGCGCGGCTGCGCCGTCACCGGCATCGACTCGGCTGAGCGGATGCTGGCTCACGCGCGCGAGAACGCGGCGGCGTGCGGCGTGGGGGAGCGCTGCACGTTTGTGCTGCAGGACTGGGGTCAGGTGCTGCCCGGTCAGAACGTCAAGGTGCACGACGTGGTGTTCGCGGCCCGTTGCGGCGCCATGATGGACGTGGCGAAGCTTTCCAGTCTGGCGCGCAAGACGGTCGCCGTGCAGATCTTCGCCGACGCGCCGTCCATCCCCGCGCTGCAGGGCGTGCTGTTCAGCGGCTGCGAGGCGCCGGAAGGCCCCGAGGACGCACCGCGCCCGGGCCGGCCGCCGATGCCGCCGGCTGGCGGACCGGGTGCGCCGATGCCGGGTCCGGGTATGCCTCCTGCTGGTGGCCCGGGAATGCCCGGCGGCCCTATGGGCCCGGGCGGCCCCGGAATGCCGCCGATGCCTCCGGCGGGCGGGCCTGGTCCCATGGGCCCGGGCGGCGCGGGTGCGAGTGGGCGCAAGCCGAGCGCGTACAAAGAGCTTATCGACAAGGTGTACAACCTGGGCTTCGACCCCAACGTGCGCATCATGCCCGAGCGCTTCCGCAAAACGTTCGCCACGGCAGCTGAAGCAAACGCCTGGGTCTGCACGCTTGACCCCGATCGCGCTCGCGGCAACGAGGAGCGCGTAGCGGCCAACGTCGCCCCGCTTCTGCGCCAAACCGACGCCGGTGTGGAGTTCTGCATCGCCACGGCGGCGGCCATCGTGTGGTGGGACGTGCGCGGAGCGGCAGCAACCAACCCCTGGATCATGGGGATTGCCGAATAGGTTCCGCCGCTATTTCCGGAATTGAAGAGCCGGGGGCGATTCGCCTCCGGCTCTCTGTATAAATGAAGCGGGCCCGGGAGAGGGGAACTCGCCGGGCCCTTAAGGAGGGGATGCGGTGCCATTTATTTTGGGAAGGAGTGGCACCGTTCTGCTTTATAGGGGAAAGCAGAAGCAAGTTCGAGGAGGGGAACCTCGCTTGCTGTCGCATATGATAAGGGTTGACATTGAAGGCGATATGTGACGCACTTGCAAGTTTTGTGTAAGCAACTCTCAGTTTGTAACAAAAAAGTTAACACCTAGGGATATTCCAGGTTTTTCGTCTATAAAGACGGGTCCTGTACTCATCCTCGCCAGCCGAGCGTGCGCATGCGGTATGATAAGCACCCGTCGAAAGGAACCGCTCATGCCCGATATCCAGCTGCGATTCAACCGCGATATGCTCGTCCTGTCCAGCCCCGTCGCTCCGGTGCTTGCCCGCCAGGGCTTCACCGATGCCGGTGACACCGAATACGTCACGCTTATGGAACCCGAGGTCGTACGCGATGCCCTGCGCCTGAACCTCACCGCCGGTGCGCACTGCCTCATCACCGAAACCGCCGGCATCACGCCCGCGCGCCTGGCGCACCGCGGCATGGCCGATCGCGCTGACGATCTTGCCCGCGCCGCCCTTGCCACCGTCAACGAGTTGCGCCCGCAGCATACTATCGTGGAAGTGGGCCCATGTGCCCTGCCCCTCGACGCGTCCAGCAAGGCGTCGCTGAACGAGAACCGCGACCAGTACGCCCGCGCCGCTCGCGCCGTTGAGGCCGCAGGTCAACCTTACGACGCGTTCTTCCTGAACGGTTTTCGCAACCCGAGCGACCTGAAATGCGCGCTCATGGGAATCCGCCAGGTCAGCGCTCGTCCCGTTATCGCGTCGGTTGACGTCGCCGAGGATGGCACGCTTGCCGGCGGGCACTTCTCGTTCGCTGAGGCGCTTGCGGTCATGGCCGACTTCGAGGCCGACGTCGCTGGCTTTGCGACCAAGGCCGGCAAAGAGGCCGCATGTTCGCTGGCTGCCCAAGCGGCCGCGACGTCGCTTCCGGTGCTCGCGCAGCTTTCCGTTGCCGAAGTCAACCAGCGTCAAGGCGCGCCCACGCCGGAAAACCCCTATTACTGCGCTGATGCCGTGGTAGACGTCGCACTCACCCTGCGTGCGGCTGGCGTGCAGTTCCTGCGCGCGGTCGGTGCGGCAACCCCAGCATATGCCGGTGCCCTTGCCGTTGCCGTCGAAGGTCGCGACGTCGTCGCCCGCGCGGAGTAGCCCGCATGGCACAGCAGCTTCGCTCAAACACCAAACGCAGCGAGCATTTCGGCCAGCTCCAACGCGTGATCAACGCGCTGTTCGCCAGCCCTGAGGTGAAGTTCGTCCGCCGACTCGACGTGGTCGTGACGGCGGAATCCTTCGACCTGCCCGACGACCTTGCTGAGATCATCTCGCTTTTGCCGCCGGGCACCTACACGCGTCAGCGCCTGTGCGATCAGCTGAATTCCGCCATCGGCGGGCATGCGTGGGGTCAAGTGTACGGAACGGTGGAGTAGGGAACGCTCATGGATATCGATGATTTCGAAAGCGCGGTCATTTCCGTCACGGGAAGCCACTGGATCGGTACCGCGATAACGGCGGCGATCATCTTTGCGGTCACGGCCACGGTGGCGCATCTGCTCACGAAGCTGCTGCGCCGCGTGCTCAACTATTCCGATGACCTGCCCTCGTCGTCGATCTTCATCAACATCGGCCGCGTGGTCGTGTGGTTCCTCGGCATGTCGGCCATGCTCTCAACCTGCTTCGGCGTCGACGTTTCCGCTGCGGTCACCGCGCTTGGCATCGGCGGTATCGCGATATCTTTAGGCTTCCAGGACACCATTTCGAACCTCATCGGCGGCCTGCAGGTGAGCTTGCTGCGCATCGTGCAGCCCGGCGACCATATTTCCGTGGGCGGTTCGAAGGGCGTGGTGAAGGACGTCACGTGGCGCCATACCACCATCAAGAACATCGATGGGGAAACGGCCGTGGTGCCCAATTCGGTTATCAACAAGAATTCGCTCACGCATCTGCCGCCGGCGGGCAAGGTGGTCCTGCCGCTTATCGTGGAAGGCCCGGGAGCCGACCTGAACGCGCGCGCCGCCGAGATCGAGGCCGCCGCACTCACCGCCGCTTCGAAGGTGGGCACCGTTGAGCAGCCTCCGCGCCTGTGGTTCAAGGAAGCGGTTGACGTGGGATTTCAGGGCTCGCTGGTGTTCTATATGGAAGACGCGAAGCTGGTGAACGAGGCGAAGGATGTCGCGCTGCGCGCCGTCGCCCCGCTGACAAGGTCCTAGTCGTTGGCTTCCTTCTCATCGACGGCGATCATCACGTCGCAGGACTTCACCACGGCGTAAGCTTTCTGCCCGATGCTCAAGTGAAGTTCCTTGAGCGATTCCATCGTAATCGACGAGGTGACGATCTGCCCGTCCGGTAGCTCAAGCAGCACCACCGCGTTGACCGCTCCCGGGTGGAGCGAGATAACGGTTCCTTGCAAGACGTTTCTTGCCGATAACTTCATGGTTGGTGCATCCCCTTTAGTGCTTCTTGCGCGCCGGGCTTCTTCGCTTCGCACCGGCGTGACGTTTTCGCCTGTGCGCTGACCGGCGTTTTTCGTGAAACGGTATTCTACACCAGTTTAATCAGAGATGCTCCGACCGCGCCGCCAAAGCGCGCATACGGCAGGGTTTTCCCGTGAGCGCGAGTCATTCGCCTCTCGGTTTATGAGGAAAAAAGTGACGCACCTTCGGTGCTATCCTAGCACTGCGCGAGTCATGCCTCGCGCCTACAGATTCCAGCGGAAGGGTTAACGCTTCCAGCAGGTTTTTCGTGGGTGCGAGCGAAAGCTCGCACCGTATTCGAGAGCGCCTTTAGGCGCGACGCAAATCTCAAGACCGCGATCGACAACGGTTCGTGCCGACACAGCGCCTGTTTGTAAAGCCCTTCGCTAGCTTCGTGTAAAGCGAGGGTAAACCCTTGTCATGCTTCGGTCATGGCGTGCCGCTGCCGTCCTTTCGGGCGCGCGGCGGCGCGTAACATCCCCTTCGCAAGCTTAAGCAAGCTTCAAAGCACGTATGCAAAAAGCATCTCGAAGGGAGATCATCGAACATGAAGGGTTCTTTCATCAGCCGCCGCAGTTTTCTGAGCATTGCGGGCGT
>CAVHFC010000029.1:11260-16167 GCA_963635025.1 Eubacterium sp. CAG:786 | reverse complement strand
TCACGCAGATCTCCCAGGCCGCCGTGCAGATCGGCAATTCCGACGTGTTCGCCGAATCCAAGCTCAAAAACGCCGATGACCTGACCAAGATCGCCGACAACAAGGTGTGCATCGTCGGCATGGGCCCCATCGTCAACAACGACGTCACCGTCGAGGACATTTCGCTTGAAAACCTCAAGAAGATCTTCATGGGCGAGATCACTAACTGGAGCGAGGTCGGCGGCGCCGACGCGGCCATTACCGTCATCAACCGCGCTTCCGGCTCTGGCACGCGCGCAACCTTCGAGGATGCCGTGCTCGGATCTTCCAAGGTGCCCGATTCCTTCAAGCCCCAGGAGCAGGATTCCTCGGGCACGGCCGCCAAGATGGTCTCCTCAACCCCCGGCGCCATTTCCTACGTGGCGTTTTCCTACTACGACAGCAGCTTCAAGGCGCTCAAGGTCGACGGCGTCGCGCCGGAAGAGAAGAACGTCGAGGACAACTCCTGGAAGATCTGGTCCTACGAGCACATGTACACCGCCGCCGAGCCCGACGAGGCCACCAAGGCCTTCATCGACTACATGATGGGCTACGAGGTGCAGGGCGGCCTCGTGGAGCAGCAGGGCTATATCCCGATGTCCGGCATGAAGGTGGAGAAGGACGCTTCCGGCAAGGTTTCCACCAAGTAGTCGTTTGCCGAAAAGGCAAGAGAAAGGAGACGCGCGCTTATGGCCTTAATGGCGAAAGCACGTGTCGAGCGTATCGGACAGGGCGTCACGGGCGCGTGCATCGTGCTCGTGGCGCTTCTTGTTATCACGCTCGTCGCCATGGTGGCGCAACGCGGCATCGCCACGTTCGCCGTCGATGGGATTGACTTGGGGGCGTTTCTGACGGGAACCACGTGGAACCCGCATCAGGAAGACGCCAACGGCATGCCCACAGTAGGGGCGCTTCCCATGATCGCAGGATCGTTTTCCGTCACGCTGCTGTCGACCCTGTTCGCGCTGCCCATCGCCTTCGGTAGCGCCATCTTCGTGGTGGAGGTTGCGCCGGGCTTCGGGCGCAAGGTGTTCCAGCCGCTCGTCGAGCTTCTGACCGGCATCCCCTCGGTGGTGTACGGCCTTATCGGCCTGACCGTCATCGTTGCGTGGGTGCGCGACGCGGCAAGCCTGACGGGGCAGACCATCACCGGTTTCGGTATCTTTTCCGGTGCCGTGGTGCTGGCCGTCATGATTTTGCCGACCATCACGAGCCTGTCTATCGACGCGCTGGCCGCGGTGCCGCGCGAGTACCGCGAGGGCAGCTATGCACTCGGGTGCACGCGCTGGCAGACCATCTGGAACGTGGTGCTGCGCTCGGCGGCGCCGTCGCTGATGACGGCGGTCATCTTGGGCATGACGCGCGCGTTCGGCGAGGCGCTGGCCGTGCAGATGGTCATCGGCAACTCCATCCAGATCCCGACGAGCCTGTTCACGCCCGCCTCCACGCTCACGAGCGTTTTGACCATGGGCATGGGCAACGAGGCCATGGGCACGGTGTACAACGACGTTCTGTGGTCGCTTGCGCTGCTTTTGCTCGTCATGTCGCTCGTGTTCATCCTGATCATCCACCTGATCGGGCATAAGGGAGGGACGAAGCGTGGCTAACTTCGACATGCAGGCGCACGTGCGCCGCATCAACCGGCAGGACAAGATAGCCACCGGCATCCTGACCGCCATCGTCGGCTTCGTGCTGGTGGTTCTGGCCGCCATCGTCATCTACATCCTGGTGGCGGGCGCCCCGAAGCTCATCGACGTGAACTTCCTCACCGGCAAGCCGCAGCAGTTCAAGGAAGGCGGCGGCATCGGGCCGGAGCTGTTCAACAGCTTCTACCTGCTGGTGCTGACGCTTTTGATCAGCGTGCCGCTTTCGCTGGGCGCGGCCATCTTCCTGTCGCAGTATGCCCCCGACAACGCCGCCACGGCGGTGGCGAAGACGGCGATCGAGACGCTGTCGAGTTTGCCGTCCATCGTTGTGGGCCTGTTCGGCTTTCTGTTCTTCGTGCTGTACATGGGCTGGGGCTTTTCCATCATCGCCGGTGCGGTGGCGCTCACGATGTTCAACATCCCCATTTTGGTGCGCGTGATCCAGCAGGCGCTCGAGGACGTGCCGCGCAGCCAGCGCGACGCCGGCCTGGCCATGGGTCTGACGCGCTGGGAAACCACCATCCACGTGCTGCTTCCCGCCGCCATGCCCGCCATCGTCACCGGCGTGGTGCTCTCGGCCGGCCGTGTGTTCGGCGAGGCGGCGGCGCTCATCTTCACGGCGGGGCAGTCGGCGCCGGTGCTCGATTTCACCAATTTCGACCTCACGAGCACGGCATGCCCATGGAACGTGTTCAGGCCTGCCGAAACGCTGGCCGTGCATATCTGGAAGATCAACTCGGAGGGCGTTGTCCCTGATCTGACAGCCATTTCCAACGGCACCGCCGCCGTGCTGATGGTGTGCATCTTAGCGTTCAACATCCTGGCCCGCGTGGTGGGCAAGCATCTGGAAAGGAGGCTGACGAGCGAATGAGCGAGAAATTGAACGAAGTGAACTCTGCAGCTGGTCGGGCCGCCGACGTCGCCACGCAAGTCGGCGCGCCCGCAAGCCCCCTCATCGCCACAGCCGGCCTCACCGTGACCTACGGCGACAACGAGGCGCTGCATTCCACCGACCTCGCCTTCGCCGCCGGCGAGGTGACAGCGCTCATTGGGCCTTCCGGCTGCGGCAAGTCCACCTTCCTACGCTGTTTGAACCTTATGAACCGCGAGATCCCGAAGTGCAAAATCGGCGGCGAGGTGCGCTACCACGGCCGTAACATCAACACGCGCAAGGAAAACCTCTTCGAGCTGCGCAAATCCATCGGCATGGTGTTCCAGCAGCCCACGCCGTTTCGCAAGTCCATCCGCGAGAACATCCTGTTCGCCCCGAAGCGCCACGGGCTGGTGCGCGGCAAGGACGCCTGCGATGCGCTGGTGGAGGAAAGCTTGCGCGCCGGTGCACTATGGGACGAGGTGAAGGACAAGCTCGACCAGTCGGCCATGGCGCTTTCCGGCGGCCAGCAGCAGCGTCTGTGCATCGCGCGCACGCTGGCCATGCATCCCGACGTGGTGCTGTTCGACGAGCCGTGCAGCGCACTCGACCCCATATCGACCTTCACGGTGGAGGAGACTATCCGCTCAATCGCCAGCTCGGGCATCTGCACCATCATCGTGACGCACAACATGGAGCAGGCCACGCGCGTTTCCGACAACACGGCGTTCTTCTACGTGGGCGACATGGTGGAAACCGGCCCGACGAAGCAGCTGTTCGACGCGCCGCGCGACAGGCGTTTGCAGGATTATCTAACCGGAAGGTTCGGCTGATGGACGGGGAAGCGAACATGAACGAAAACGAGCCGATGATCTCCATCAGCGACTTCAATCTGTGGTACGGCGATTTCCAGGCGCTTACCAACATCAACCTCGACATCCCGAAAAACCAGGCCACAGCTTTCATCGGGCCGTCTGGGTGCGGCAAGTCGACGCTGCTGCGCACCTTCAACCGCATGTGCGATTTCGTGCCATCGGTGCGCACGGAGGGCACCATCAAGGTGGGCGGGCGCGACATCTTCGCCGCCGATGCCAACGCGCTGCGCGTGCAGGTCGGCATGGTGTTTCAGCACCCCAACCCGTTCCCCCTGTCCATCCGCGACAACATCCTGTACGGACCGCGCCGCATGGGGCGCCTCGCGAAGGCCGAAGCGGACGAACTGGTGGAGAAGTGCCTGCGCGATGCGGGGCTGTTCGAAGAAGTCAAGGACAAGCTCGGTCAGAACGGCCTGGGGCTTTCCGGTGGCCAGCAGCAGCGCCTGTGCATCGCTCGTGCGCTGGCGACCAATCCCGAGGTGCTGCTCATGGACGAGCCCACCAGCGCGCTTGATCCCATTTCCACCGCGCTCATCGAGGAGCTGATGGTACAGCTAGCCGCCGATCGCACGGTGGTCGTGGTGACGCACAACATGCAGCAGGCCACGCGCGTGGCGGACAAGACGGCGTTCTTCTACCTGGGCAAGCTCATCGAAGCCGGCGAAACCAAGCAGCTCTTCGGCAACCCCGCCGAACAGAAGACCAAGGAATACCTGACAGGAAGGTTCAGCTAAATGCAGCTCCGCAGCAAGTACATTGAGAAGCTTGAAGACCTTGACGGCCTGCTCACGCAGCTATCCGAGAAGTCCATCGCCGACGTGCGCGCGGTCGGTCGCGCGCTGGCGGGCGAGGAAGGCATCGCCGAGGAGGTGCTGGCCGGCAACAAGGCCACCCACCGCCTGCGCGACGAGATCGAGGACGGGTGCCTTGACATCATGCTGATGCAACAGCCGCTCGTGGCCGACGACCTGCGGCAGGTATCGGGCGCGTTTCGCGTGGTGAGCGATCTGGCGCACATCGACGAGATGACGCGCGACGTGGCCTATCTGTCCCAGCAGCTCACCCCGAAGGCGATCTCTCACCTTTCCGGCGAATTCGCCGAAGCGACCAAAAAGGTGGCGGAGATGCTTGAGGTCGCCGTGCGGGCATTCGATGACGCCGACACCGCCCTAGCCAAGCGCGTGTGGGACATGGACGATGACGTCGATGCGCTCTACGATCGCTGCGAAGAGGTGGTGGTGCAGCTCATTCGCGACGACAAGGCGGGAGCCAAGCACCTTCCCGAGCTGTTGATGGTAGCGAAGTATTTCGAGCGCATGGGTGACGACGCGCAGCGCATCGCCGATTGGGCGCATTTCCGCGCGACGGGCGAGCATGCGGTACACTCTAGGGACGACAAAAACGCCTAGGGTGCAGGTTGCCTTTCGCGAAGCGGGGCAGAGCTTCCGCAGGTGATGTGCCGGGCGCCGGGAATGCGGAGGAGCCGATGATCTACTA
>CAVHFC010000029.1:6599-10989 GCA_963635025.1 Eubacterium sp. CAG:786 | reverse complement strand
CCGACGGCCTGGAAATCCTCCAGCGCATCCGCAAAACGCCGGGCAAGCTTTCCCGCGTCCCCGTCATGATGGTCACGGCGAAAAACTCGGAGCTGGACATCGTGCGGGCGCTCGATGCGGGGGCCGACGAATACATCACCAAGCCCTTCGGCATGATGGAGATGGTCAGCCGGGTGCGTGCGCTGCTGCGTCGCGCGCCCGACTGGTCCGGCGATAAGGACACAGGCGACCTGCGCCTCGGCCCGCTTTCGCTGTCGCTCGCATCGCGCGAGCTTTCGGTCGATGGGCAGCCGGTTACGCTGACCATGCGGGAGTTCGACCTGCTGGCGTACCTGATGCAGCATGCGGGGCGCGTGCTGTCGCGCGAGGCGCTGCTGCAAAACGTTTGGGGCTGGGATTTTTCCGGCGGCAGCCGCACGGTGGACATGCACGTGCTCACGCTTCGCCAGAAGCTGGCCGACCACGCTGATATGATCGAGACGGTGCGCGGCGTCGGGTACCGCCTTGTGGAAGAAGCATAACGTTTCACCAGATGAGAGGTCAAAATGATCTACTACTTGGAAGATGACGTGAACATTCGGGACCTGACGGTCTACGCACTGAAGCAGGCAGGTTTCGAGGCCGAGGGTTTTTCAACGCCCAGCTCGTTCTTCTCGGCGTGCCGCGATCGCACACCTGAGCTGGTGCTGCTCGACATCATGCTGCCCGATATGGACGGCCTCGAGGTCTTGCGGCGCCTGCGCCAAGATGCGGCGAGCAAGCACGTGCCCGTCATGATGCTGACGGCCAAGGGCACCGAATTCGACAAGGTGAGCGGGCTCGATGCGGGCGCGGACGACTACCTGGCGAAGCCCTTCGGCATGATGGAGCTGGTCAGCCGCGTGAACGCGCTCATGCGTCGCGCCTCGGCGCCGGCCATGATCCCCAACGACGACCTGACCTGCGGGCCCATCGAGTTGCATGTGTCGGCGCACACGGTGGCGGTCGGCGGCGTGAGCGTCCAGCTGACGCTCAAGGAATTCGAGCTGCTGCACGCGCTCATGAAAAGCGTCGGGCACGTGCTCACGCGCGGGCAGCTGCTCGAGGACGTGTGGGGCATGACCTACGTGGGCGAGACGCGCACGGTCGACGTGCATATCCAGACGCTTCGCCAGAAGCTCGCCTCGGCCTGCCCCGGGGCTGACGCCCACATCCAAACGGTGCGCGGCGTGGGCTACTGCATCAAGCGCACGCTGTAGAACCGGCAAGACGAAAAAGGGAAGGGGTTGACATGTCTCCGACGAGCGAGCACGCGAAAAGCCTGGCCGGGCGCCTGTTCACGAGCATGCTGGCGTTCACGCTCGGCATTGTGCTGGCGTTCGCCGTTGCCATGATCAGCATTTTCTACTACTCCTACGAACACGACGCCGAGCGCAACCTCACCGATGCCGCCGAGCGGGCAGCCGAATACCTCAACGACGCACCTGCCGAGGACGTCACCACCATGCTGGCCCAGCAGTTCGACGGCATCACGCGCTTCACGCTCATAAGCCAAGGCGGCCTGGTACTTTACGACAGCCAAGCCGACGCCTCGGCCATGGACAACCACGCCACGCGTCCTGAGGTGCAGCAGGCGGCGGTCACGGGCGAAGCGGTGAGCATGCGCTATTCGGAAACCATCGGGACCGACACCCTCTACGCCGCGCAAAAGCTTTCCGACGGACGCATCGTGCGCCTGTCCGAGACGCGCCACTCGCTCGTCGCGTTTTTGGGCGAGATGCTCGTTCCCGTGCTGGTAGCGCTGCTTTTGGCGGCTGGCCTGGTGTTTTTGCTTTCCCGCGCGCTGACGCGCCATATCATGAAGCCCATCGATGCGCTCGACATGGTCGATCCGCTGGAAAACGACATCTACGAGGAAATGGTGCCCCTGCTGCGCCGCATCGACGACCAGCAGGCGCAGCTTCGCCAGCAAAACCGCGAACTTGCCGAGGCGGAAAGCATGCGACGGGATTTCTCCAGCAACGTGAGCCACGAGATGAAGACGCCCCTGCAGGTGATTTCGGGCTATGCCGAGCTGATGAAGAACGACATGGTGCTGCCGGGCGACCGACAGAAGTTCGCGGGGCTCATCTACGACGAGGCGCAGTCGATGCGCAACCTCATCAACGACGTGCTGACGCTGTCCAAGCTCGACGAGAGCGCCTTCACGCGCGAGGAAACCCCGATCGATGTGCGCGCGGTGGCGCAGCGCATGGCAGGACGGCTGACTTCCTTCGCTTCCGATCAGGGCGTTTCCATCGAGGTGTGTGGGGGCGGGGCTTGCATCAAGGGCTCCGAGACGCTTGCTGAGGAGATGCTGTATAACCTGATCGAGAACGGCGTGCGCTACAACCACCCCGGCGGCGCGGTGAGCGTGACGGTTGAGCAGCGGCCGGCCGAGCAGGCTGAGCGCGAGGCGTTCGCAGCGGCCGGCTGCCCGGGCGCGGCCATAGCGGCGGTGGTGCGCGTGAGCGACACCGGCCCGGGCATTCCGACCGAGATGCGCGAGAAGGTGTTCGAGCGCTTCTTCCGCATCGACAAGAGCCGTTCGAAGGAAACGGGCGGAACGGGACTTGGGCTGGCCATCGTCAAGCATGCCGTGCAGTACCACCATGGGACCATCCGCATCGAGGACGCGGTAGGCGCGGGGTGCAAGGGCGCGGATGACGCCACTGCGCTCGCTGACGGTGCGCCGAAGCCGACCGGCACCACGTTCGTCATGGTCTTTCCCGCTGCCGACGCCGCTGGCATCGTCAAGTAGCTTCGCTATCCACGCTGCACCGGGTTGCCGTGCCGGTGAATGGTATAATGCGCGAGGCGTTTTTCGTGACCGTTCCTTGTGGGCGCACGCACGCGTCGCACGGCAGCGAAAAGGGAAGGGCATCCATGGAAAGCGTTCTGTATTCGAACTATGCGTTCTATGTCCTGTTTTTGCTGCTCATCGATGTGCTTCTGGTGTACAAGCTTTCCCGCACGCCGGGTTTCGGACGCGAGGAGCAGTGGATCGTCAAGCTTGTCGCCGCCGTGGCCGTGTGTGCGCTGGCCGACGCGCTGTGCGTCGGTGTCGGCGCGCGAGCCGGCTTCTGGGGAAACTACCTGTTCAACTTCACGTTCGACCTGTCCAGCGGCTACATTGCATACTTCTTCTTCTGCTTCTGCGCCCTGCGTTTCAACTCTCCTGCGATAACGGAAAAGCGCTGGCGAACCCTTATCCACATTCCCGTGCTGCTTTTGATCGTGGTGCTCGTCGCCTCGCTGTGGACGGGGTGGGTGTTCGGCATAGAACCTGATGGCACCTACGTGCGCGGCCCTCTGTTCGCCATGTTCGTGTTCGTGCTGGCCAACGGCTACACGCTCGGGGCCATCGCGGTGTCCATCGCGGGGTATCTCAAGGATCGCACCGTGGCGCGGCGCCGCATGATGATCAACTACGTCATCTACGTGATCCCGCTGGTGGCGGGCACCATCCTGCAGTTCTTCTTCTCCACGCTGCCCAGCTCCAACATGGGCATGACGCTGACGATGCTGCTCATTTTCATGGACAACCAGAAGCGCCTGCTGCAGAAGAAGATCCTCGACGCCGAGGCCGCCAACGCCGCGAAGTCGGAATTCCTTTCGCGCATGAGTCACGATGTGCGCACGCCCATCAACGGCATCATCGGCATGATCGGCATCGCGCGCGACCATGTGGACGATCCTGCACGCGTGGGGCTGTGCCTGGACAAGGTCGACGGCGCCGCCGATCAGCTGCTCACGCTGGTCAACGACGTGCTTGACATGAGCAAGATCGAATCGGAAGGCATGGACTTCACGCACGAGCGCTTCAACTTGCTGGACATGCTGCACAGCATCGACGGGCTGAGCCAGTCGCTCGCGCACGACAAGGGCGTCACCGTGCGCTCGATCAACGAGGACGCTTTGCATCATCCCTGGCTGGTGGGCAGCCCCGCGCATGTGCGATCGGTGCTGGTCAACATCGTGTCGAACGCCATCAAGTACACCGATGCGGGCGGCGAGGTCAACTGTAGCTTGCGCGAGCTTGACGGCGCGCCGGCGGGGGAGGTGCTCATCGAGTTCACCATCGCCGACACGGGCATCGGCATGAGCCGCGAATTCGCCAAGCGTGTGTTCGAGCCGTTCACGCAGGAGAATACCGGCGGGCGCACCACGTATCAGGGCTCGGGCCTGGGACTTGCCATCGTGAAGAAGATCGTCGACGGCATGGGTGGCACCATCGATCTGGAAACAACGCTGGGCGAGGGTTCCACGTTCACCGTGGTGCTGCCGTTCGATTGCGCCACTGGCGCGGAAGGGGAGGGCGACGGCGCGGGCACGGCGGCGGGCGACGCTTCCGCGCAGAGCGATAGCCTGG
>CAVHFC010000029.1:0-6375 GCA_963635025.1 Eubacterium sp. CAG:786 | reverse complement strand
CGCGCCGATGCGCTGGAGGTGCCCATCATCGGCATGTCGGCGAACGCGTTCGCCGAGGATGTTGCCAAGGGCAAGCAGGCCGGCATGAGCGACTACGTCATCAAGCCCATCAGCCGCAAGAAGCTGATGGAAGCTCTTTCAAGGTGCCGATAGGAACCGGGCGACCTCGGCATTGCGTAGGTCGCGCCCACCTTCGCGCCTGCTCGCGCGTGATTCCCGTCGCTTTCCCCTCAGCAAGGTCGGCCGACCAACTCAGCCACCCACCGCACTCGTCTCGTTTCGGTAGCATCCGTGAGCCTTCCTGAAGCCCGCGCTTCGCGGGCGGCCCCATCGGCTAAACTATAAGGTCGCATATACCGAAAAGGAGTTCACGCACATGATCATGCAGGTTGAGCATTTGGCGAAGTCGTTCGGCGGGCGCACGCTGTTTTCCGACGTCACGTTCAAGCTTGAGGAATACGACCGCTTGGCGCTCGTCGGCCCGAACGGCGCCGGCAAGACGACCATGCTCAACATCATCAGCGGGCGTGAGGACGCCGATGAGGGGCGCATCCTGTTCGCGAAGGGCGCGCGCGTGGGATACCTGGAGCAGGAAGCCATCGAAATGCCCGACCGGCCCATCTTCGAAGAGGTCATGTCCTCGCAGGTGGAAATCCTTGCGGCCGAGCAGCGCCTGCACGAACTGGAGGCGTCGCTGGGCGCCAACCCGACCGAGCGAGAGCTGGCGGCAGCCGGCCGTGCGCGCGACGCCTATGAAACGCTCGGCGGCTACACCATCGAGTCGAAGGTGCGCAGCGTGCTGTTCGGCCTAGGCTTCAAGGAAAGCGACCTGGCGCTTGCCACCACCGATTTCTCCGGTGGCTGGCAGATGCGCATCGCGCTGGCGAAGCTGCTGGTGCGCAACCCCGAGGTGCTCATGCTCGACGAGCCGACCAACCACCTGGACCTGGAAAGCGTCAAGTGGCTCGAAGGATTCCTGCGCGGCTACGAGGGCACCGTCATCGTGGTGAGCCACGACCGCGAGTTCATGGACAACATGGTCGACCGCGTGGCCGAGGTGGCGCACGGGCATGTCAACCTCTACAAGGGCAACTATTCCGCGTATCTGAAGGCGCGCGAGGAGCGCATCGAACGCATGCGGCAGCAGCGCACGAAGCAGATCGAGGAGATGAAGCACCTCGAGGAGTTCGTCGAACGCTTCCGCTACAAGGCCACGAAGGCCCGTCAGGCGCAAGAACGCGCCGCACGCCTTGAACGCCTGAAAGAGGAGCTCATCGAGATTCCCGAGGACAAGAAACCCATCCATTTCAACTTCAAGCAGCCCCCGCGCACCGGCGACGAGGTGGTGCGCTGCCGCGGGCTGGTGAAGCATTTCGGCGACAAGCGCGTCTACGACGACTTCGACTTCACCATGTATCGCGGCGACAAAGTGGCGCTCGTGGGACCGAACGGCGCGGGCAAGTCGACGCTCATGAAGATGATCGCGGGCGTAATGGCTCCCGACGCGGGCACCATCGACTACGGCGTGCACGTGAGCCTGACCTACTACGCGCAGCATCAGCTGGAAGATTTGCATCCGGGCAACACCGTGTTCGAGGAGCTTGACCACACGGCGCCGGGGTGGACCATCAGCCAGGTGCGCAGCCTGCTCGGTGCGTTTCTGTTCGAGGGCGACGCGGTGGAGAAGAAGATCAGCGTGCTTTCCGGCGGAGAGAAAAGCCGTCTGGCCTTGGCGAAGATGCTGGTGGCCCCCAAGCCGCTGCTGTGCCTGGACGAGCCGACGAACCACCTGGACATCGCGAGCGCCGACGTGCTTGAGCAGGCGCTCAACACCTTCGAGGGCACTATCCTGCTGATCACGCACGATCGCCATCTCATTCGCAGCGTGGCGAACCGCATCGTGGAGGTGAAGCCCGGCGCCATCACCGTCTACGACGGCGACTACGACTACTACCTGTTCAAGAGCGGGCAGCTTGACGGCCCGGCGCCAACCGACGAATCGCTTGTCGACGAGATCATGGGGCAAGATGCGCCTGCGGAACGCAAGGGTACGGCGAAAGGGCAGGGGGGTGCGAAAGCGGCGCCTGCGGCGAAATCGCCTTCCGCGTCATCTTCGGAAGGGCGGGAACTGACGGCCAAGCGCGGCAGCGCCCCGAAGACCAAGGAGCAGAAGAGGCGCGAGGCCGAGGCGCGCAACCGTGCGTACGCTGCGCTGAAGGATCACCGCCGTCGCATCGCGCAGCTCGACAAGCAGCTTGAGCAGGACAACGCGCGCATGGCCGAGCTTTTGGAGAAAATGGCCGACCCCGACTTCTACATCAACGAGGAGGCGAGCTCGGACGCGGTGGCGGAGCACACCAAGCTCAAGCGCCGCATCGCCGAAGCTGAGGAGGAGTGGTTCTTGCTCAACGAGGAGCTTGAGGCGGAAATGGCGCGTCAGCAGGCGGCGGCGCAGGTGTAAGACGCGCCCGCGACCGACGCAGCCGCCGCCGAGCCGTGCCCAGCCGGTTCGATCGCGGGTCAGAAAACTTTTCCCGACGTTCCCTTGGAGGTCGTTCATGCTCAACATCGTGCTGGTGGAACCCGAGATTCCCCAGAATACCGGCAATGTGGCCCGTACGTGCGCGTGCATAGGCGCCCGCCTGCACCTGGTTGAACCCATGGGGTTCGCGCTCACGCAGCGCAACTTGGCGCGCGCGGGCTGCGACTACTGGAACGACGTGGACATCGTGCGCTGGGCCTGCGCCGAGGAGTTCTTCGAGTCGCACGGCGGAGACGAGCTGCACCTGTTCACCGGGCATGCGACCAAAAACTATGCGGACGTAACCTACGGCCCCGATGCCTATCTGGTGTTTGGGCGCGAAAGCCGCGGGCTTGACGAGCGATGGATGGAGCGCTTCGCCGACGGGTGCGTGCGCATTCCCATGCGCGAGGGCATGCGCAGCCTGAACCTCAGCAATTCAGCGGCCATCGGCGCCTTCGAGGCGCTTCGCCAGCTCGGCTGGCCGGATATGCGGTAGGAACCCCACGTCCTTGCCCGCGACCTCCCCGGTTCATTGAAGGTTCCAGCCAGCTCTCGCTTGCCCGGTTGCCGCGCCCGTTCGCGGTTATATTCCTTATCGCCGATAGACTTCGTGTGATTGCGTGCGATACTCAAGAACAAGATGCACCAGACGAATCGAACAAGGAGGTCAGCATGGCTCGTGTGTACAACTTCTCCGCCGGTCCCGCAGTTCTTCCCGAGGAGGTGCTCTCCCGCGCCGCGTCGGAGATGCTCGATTACCAGGGAACGGGTATGTCCGTCATGGAGATGAGCCATCGCTCAGCGGCGTTCAAGGGCATCATCGAAACCGCCGAAGCCGACATCCGCGACCTCATGGGAATCCCCGATAATTATCGCGTGCTGTTTTTACAGGGCGGCGCCACGCAGCAGTTCGCAGCCATTCCGATGAACCTCATGCGCAACAAGGTCGCCGACTACATCGTGTCGGGCAATTGGTCGAAAAAAGCCTTCAAAGAGGCGAAACTCTACGGCGATGCGGCCTGCGTCGCCTCTTCGGAAGACGACAACTTCACGTACGTGCCCGAGGTGGACGGCCTGACGTTCCGCCCCGACGCGGACTATGTCTACATTTGCCAGAACGAAACGGTTTACGGCACGCGCTACAGCAAGCTGCCCGAGACGGGCGACATCCCGCTGGTGTCCGACGTGTCGAGCATGTTCCTTTCCGAGCCGGTGGACGTGAGCCGTTACGGGCTCATTTACGGCGGCGTGCAGAAAAACGTCGGCCCGGCCGGCGTGGTCATCGTCATCGTGCGCGACGATTTGGTGCGCGAGGACGTGCTGCCCTTCACGCCGACCATCATGCGTTACAAGACGCAGGCCGACGCCGGCAGCCTCTCGAACACCCCGCCGTGCTACGGCATCTACCTGTGCGGCCTGGTGTTCAAGTGGCTCAAGGAGCTCGGCGGGCTTGAGGCGATGCAGCGCATCAACCAGGAAAAAGCGGCAGTGCTCTACGATTACCTGGATCAGTCCAAGCTGTTCAACCCCACGGCGTGCAAGGAATATCGCTCGCTGATGAACGTGCCGTTCGTGACGGGCAACGCCGATCTGGACACGAAGTTCATCACCGAAGCGAAAGCAGCGGGCCTGGAGAACATCAAGGGCCACCGCAGCGTCGGCGGCATGCGCGCGAGCATCTACAACGCCATGCCGAAAGCCGGCGTGGAAGCGCTCGTGCAGTTCATGGACAAGTTCGAGCGGGAAAACGCGTAGGCGGATCACGAAGAAAGGCCGGGGCGTCTTTGATGGGCGCCCCGGCCTTTCCTTTGTTTCGCGCTGGCTGAAATTAGCGCGACGGTAAATTCATAGAGGAAAGAGGGGCTTCACCGGCTGGGCTGGCGAAGCCCCTCTTTTCCGCTTCATTCCTTACAGGTACTTGCCTTTGCCATGATCGACCATGTGCTGGATGAGCTGCGCCACCCAGCCGTTGAAGTCACCCTTGCGGGCAACCAGCTTGCCGTCCTTCAGCTCCTCGTAAGCAACCTTGATGCGATCGTAACGCGTGACGGTGACGGGCTCTTCGTGCGTGAAGCAGCCTTCCACCTGCTTGGATGCCGCAAGACCCAGCTTGATGGCCGGATTGAACATCACGTGCGGCGTATCCTTCTCGTCCACATAGGCGAATAGGTTGTGCGTCACGCCGATTTGGTTGGCGTGCAGGCAGGCGGCTTCGTCGAGCGACGCCATGGTGTCGAGTAGATCCTGCGCGGTCTGCGCGTCGTCTGCCGTGGCGCGTTCGCACGGCGTGGACAGGATGGCCTCGTCCTTCACCAGTTCCTTGATGCTCATGGGTTCCTCCGGTCTTGGAATCGCAACCGCCCGCAGGCGGCGTTCGGCTTATTTGCACGGGGGCGATTCTATCACGAACGCATCGGCTGCACGGATGCCCTTTGATACTCTATACTGGCACCTTCGAAAAAGGATGCCGAAGGTTGATTCGCGCACGGGCGGCGGGCGGTTGCAAGCTCGCCGGCTATGCGTTGCTGCGGCCGGGGGCCAGGGTGCGCATGCGCGCGAAATCCGGCTATGAGCAGGGAAGGGGTGCGATCATGTCCAAGCGACCGAGGGCAGCGGCGAGCAACCAGACGCGGCGCACGTTTTGGATCGGCGTCGCCTGCGCGCTCGCCGGCGCAGGGCTGTGGGGCGTATCGGGCGCATGCGCGCAGTTCCTGTTCGCGCACTATGGCGTCACACCGCTGTTCGCCACTGCGGTACGCTCTCTGGTTGCCAGCATCGTGTTCTTCACCGTGCTGTTCGCGCGGCGCCGCTATTTGCTGGGTTTGATGGCAAAAAGCGACGCGAAAACGAAACTCGCCTTTCTTGCGTTCGGGCTGGCGCTGTTCCTCGACCAGTTCGCCTATTCCATGACCATCGCGCACACCAATGCCGGCACCGCCACCGTGCTGCAGATGCTTGGCACCGTGTTCGTGATGCTGGCCACTTGCGTCATCGTCCGCCGGCTGCCGAAGGGCGCCGACGTTGCCGGCCTCGCATGCGCCCTTGCCGCTACCGTCCTCATCGCCACGCAGGGCGACCTTTCCACCATCACGCTGCCGCTGCCCGGACTCTTTTGGGGCCTGCTCAACGCCGCATCGGTGGCGGCGTACGTGATGATCCCGCGCCACGCCGGCCTGTTCGATCGCTTCGGAAGCTTCGCCGCTACCGCAGTGGGGATGCTCGTCACCTGTGTGGCGTCGGGCCTTGCTTTCGCCGTGCAACTTGCGACCGGCGGGGGAGCTCCCGAAGCCGTCGCCGCGATGGACCTGCTCGGTTGGGTCGTGCTCGTTGGCGGGCTTGCCGTTTTGGGCACGTTCGTGTCGTTCGGCCTGTATTTACGCGGCGTGGCGGCGGTTGGATCGGTCACGGGCAGCCTGCTCGGAGCGATCGAGCCGGTGAGCGCCAGCGTGTGCGCGTGGGTGTTTCTGGGCACCGTGTTCTCCAGCTGGGATTGGGCCGGGTTGGTGCTGATGCTCGGCATGCTGGTGCTGGTGACCCTGGCAGGAAAACCGAAGGCCTGAAGCTGCGGCGGGGCTGCTTCAGGCCTTCGGTGGTAAACGGGTTTGCTATTGCTACGCCAGCGCGCCGCTGCGGCGGTGGCTCGCTTGCGCTGCGGAGCGCTGGCGATACTGCGGCGCTTATTCGCCCCAGACGCGCTCGGCGATGCGCTTGACCAGCGCGATCTTCGCCCACTGCTCGTCCTCGGTCAGCACGTTGCCTTCCTCGGTGGACGAGAATCCGCACTGCGTGGACAGGCGCAGCTGCTCGAGCGGCACGTAGCGCGCGGCCTCGTTGATACGCGCGATGACGTC
>CAVHFC010000028.1:17475-21988 GCA_963635025.1 Eubacterium sp. CAG:786 | reverse complement strand
CCGTTTTCGCTGCACAGAGGTTCGGGAACTCGAAAAACTTGCCATGGCTTGACCGTAGCGCGATGCGGCTATGCGGAAACTCGAAAAACTTGCCAGAGGAATTTGGGATCGATGCGAGAATCGATGCGCGAATCGGTTTCGCGTTCAACGTCGTCGTGTGGCTTTGACGGGCTAGCACTTCGAGTGCGATTGAGGGCATTGGGAGTTGAAAGAGAAGGCATGCTGGAGAAGTGGATGAGGGGGCTTCGGGCGTTTGCGACGCGGGAGGCGGTGCTCGTTGTCGCCGCCGTTGCCGCGCTTGTCTCCTGTGTGGCGGTGCCGCCGGATGCGGGGTATGCCTCCTATGTTGACTGGCGCACCGTGGCGCTGTTGTTCTGCCTGATGACGGTTGTTGCCGGTTTCAAGTCCCTCGGCGTGCTCGATCGCGCGGCAGCCCTGCTGCTTGGCCGCGTGCGCACGCAGCGCGGCGTGGCCGGGGCGCTGGTGGGCTTGGCTTTCTTTGCAAGCATGGCGGTCACCAACGATGTGGCGCTTATCACATTTGTCTCGCTATCTTTGGCGGTGGCTCGGCGTGCGGGCATGGAGGGACGCCTGTGCTTGCTGGCGACGCTCATGACCATTGCGGCGAATTTGGGAAGCATGCTCACACCGGTGGGGAACCCGCAAAATCTGTACCTCTTTTCCGCCTCGGGAATGGGCATGGGGGAGTTTCTGCTGATCACCGCTCCTTACGTGATTACGTCTGGCGCGATGCTCGCATTGGCGTGTGCTTTTAGGTTTCCGGGGAAGGGGTTTGTCGGGGAAGCGCTTGCGTCGCGGAGCGGTGATAGCGGTGGTGTCGTCATCGCTTCCGGGTCATCTTCTGATGCTGCGAATGGTGTTCCGACTGGCTCGGATGCAGGGGGAGGAGCCATGGGAGGAGCCGAGGGAGGCGATAGCGCGCTTTTTCGGATTCGCCACTCAGGTTGGAATCTTGTCCTGTTCGCCTTGCTGTTCGTGGCGTGCCTTGCTTGCGTTGCCGGATTTCTGGATGTTCGCTTTCTGCTGGTGCTCGTTGTGGTGGGGGCGATCGTGTGCGATCACCGGCTGCTGCGTCGCGTTGACTGGGGGCTTTTGGCGACATTTGTCGCGCTGTTCGTGTTTGTGGGGAATATGGGCCGCATCCCTGTGCTGCACGATGCGCTGTCGGCGGCGGTCGACAGCAATGCGCTGCTTGCTGCCGTCGGTGCGAGTCAGATGATCAGCAATGTGCCGACTGCGGTGTTGTTGTCGGGTTTCACCGATCAGTGGGGTGCGCTCATCGTCGGCACGGATATCGGAGGTTTGGGTACGCCTATCGCTTCAATGGCCAGCCTCATCACGCTGAAGATGGTGACGGTAGGCCGAGCAGGCCTGCAGAAAGACTATCTGCTCACGTTCACCGTGTGGAACGTTGCGTTTTTGGTTGCGCTGCTGGTGCTGTCCGTTTTGCTGTGATATTCGATCGCATGGACGGGTTTAAGCTGGGGTTCGCCGCCTTGGTGCTGAACGGCACATTCGCGCGTACGGCGGGAACCGGCCTCTTCCGCAAATCGATCCCGGCTCTGTGAAGGAGATTGAACATCGCCGGCGGGGTCGCGCGGGTCCTCCCCCTCGGTCTTGTTCGTGGGTTGACGCGGCCATCTCGCGCCTGCGCAGGACGCGAGCATGCATGCGGCGGGTGCCGCCCACAGGCGGAACGTGAAGATGGAGGTGTGCTCGATGGCGTGCACATTGGCTGCCATGCAGAAAAGTGGAATCACCAGGCACCCCGCGCAGGGCGCGAGAGCTCGAAGCGTCTCGCGCGCGCCCAGCTTGGCGAAGGTGAACGCGAGCGTCCCAATCGAGGCGATGGCGAAGGCCGCGCCCGCCGGGGTCGCGACGGCAACGGCGAGTGATGCCGCGATGGGATAGAGGTGCGGGATGGCTTTGATGATCGGCCAGTACTTGTGGCCTTCAAATGTCGAGAACCCCGACGACGCCCACATCTGCGTCTCCCCGCCGACGTTCGCGACAACCTCCCCAACGCCCAGATAGCACGCTGCCAAGGCCCATTTGGAGAGCCATGTGCCGATGTAGCCGACCGAGAACGCCGCAGCGCCGATCGCCCCCGCGGCGAGCACCGCGCGCACGCCGGCGCCGCGCCTGGGAAGGGCGGCGCAAAACGAGCACATCGCCACCGCCAGCGCGGGGACGGTGCAGAAATCGAAGAAGTTGTAGATACATCCCGCGATAAGCGCGGCCTCAGCCGGCCTGCCCCGCATCCTTACCACGCCCGCTAGCGACGCGCACAGGGCGGCGAACGATATGCCGAGCGTGATATCGGAGAGAAACGACCAGAAAAGCCCCGTCGACAGCGCCAGCGCTGCGGCGAGCAGGGCCGCGCTCAACGTACCGAGCTCTCTGCGGACTTCGCGGGCGAGTAACGCCAGCGCTAAAAGCTCGATGGCCGCGACAGCAAGCGAGACGAGGCGCACCCCCCCGATCTCCAGGCATGCATTCGTCAGGAGCGACCAGCCGTGCCAATAACGGAAATAGTTCCAGTGCTGTTCGGCGCCGGTGTGGTCGAAGTCGTCAATGCCGTTTATCGCCGCCGCCTCGAGCGGGCCAGAGAGCGCGTCCTGGCGCGCGATAGAAGCGATGTAACGGTTGTTATCGTGGCACTCGCGCGAGCCCATGAGGCTTCCAGAATAGTCGAAATAGCCGTTGAGCAGCGGATCGTCGGCGCTTTCGGCGAGGTTTTCCTCGATGGCCTCCCGGGGAAGGGCTGCGGCGAGGGTCGCCATCCCGGTGAAAAGCACTTGCAGGGCAGCGAAGATGGCCAGGCATGAGAGCAGGGTCTTGAGCGCGCTTTTGCGGCGTTTGGCGTGTGCGGGCATCGCAACCTTTCTGGAAGGGGTGTTCGTTTGGCCAAGGCTTCTTTGGCGCGGGCCGGGGCCAAAGAAGCGGCGAGGGTGGAGGAGACGGCGGGCGACAAGACTTCGTCGCGAACCTTTCCTCCGAACGCAATCGACAGCCCGCTCGTCCCGACGGGCTCGAGGGACAACTGGAATCTCATGGTAGCACCTTCTCGGCAAGCAGAGGTTGCCCTGGGATTAAAAGAGGCGCCCTCCAGTGGAAGACGCCTTCTGGTCGATTGCTGGTCTTTGCGGAACCGGAGCCGAGCGCTTGCTTTACGCCTCGGCCTTCTTCGCCTGCGCCTGCACGCAGGTGATGGCGATCACGCCGACGATGTCGTGGGCCGTGCAGCCGCGCGACAGGTCGTTGACCGGGGCGGCGATGCCCTGCGTCACCGGGCCGAATGCCTCGGCATGCGCTAAGCGCTGCACCAGCTTGTAGCCGATGTTGCCGGCGTCCAGGTCGGGGAAGATCAGGCAGTTCGCGCGTCCCGCCACCTTGCTGTCGGGCGCCTTGGATGCCCCGACGGCCGGCACGATGGCGGCGTCTGCCTGCAGCTCGCCGTCAAGTGCCAGCTCCGGCGCCAGCTCGCGAGCGATCTTGGCCGCCTCGACGACCTTGTTCGCGTCGTCGTTCTTCGCCGAACCGTAGGTGGAATGCGACATCATGGCCACCACCGGCTCGGTGCCGATGAGCGTCTTCCACGACTTCGCGGAATTGACCGCGATGTGCGCGAGCTTTTCGGCGTCGGGCTGGATTTCCAGGCCGCAGTCGCTGAACAGGAAGGTGCCGTCCTGGCCGTATTCGCAGTTGGGAACCACCATAATGAAGAAGCTGCTCACCAGTTTCACGCCCGGGGCGGTCTTTAAGATCTGCAGGCTCGGGCGCAGCACGTCGCCGGTTGAGTGGCAAGCGCCGGAAACCATGCCGTCGGCGCGGCCGGTCTTCACCATCAGCACGCCGAAGAACAGCACGTCGCGCACCTTTTCGGCCGCCTGCTCGGGCGTCATACCCTTGTGCTTGCGCAGCTCGTAGAGCACGCCGGCGAACTCCTCGGCCAAATCCGACGTTGCCGGGTCGATCAGCTCGGCGCCTTCCAGGTTGCGCCCCGACGCCTTGATGGCCGCAACGTCGCCTAAGATGATGAGGTTGGCCACCCCTTTGGCCAGAATGGTCTCGGCCGCTTCAAGCGTGCGAGGGTCGTCGCCCTCGGGCAGCACGATGGTCTGCTTGTCGGCCGCGGCGCGCTCAAGCATGGATTCCAAAAACGAGCTCATGTTAGCTTCCTTCCGTGTCTCGGCGAAGGCCCCTTTGCCTTGCCGGCGGTGGCGCCGCGTGCGCGCGGTAGGCGCGGTGCGGCTTGACGTTCCTGCTTGGATTTTATCCGCAGTGTCCGATGATAGCGCAGCTTGCGCGCTCCCTTACCGGTAAAATGGCTGCCATCGCGCATAAGCGGCGGGCCGCGCGCTCGGCACCACGCAAACGTGGGCGCGCTACCGCCTGGAAGGACACGCATGAAAATCATCTCGTTCGCCATTCCGTGCTATAACTCCGCGGAATACATGGACAAATGCATCGAATCGCTGCTGGATTGCGG
>CAVHFC010000028.1:10552-17003 GCA_963635025.1 Eubacterium sp. CAG:786 | reverse complement strand
CAGCTTCCCAAGCACACCTTCTACGTGGACAACATCTTCGTGTACGTGCCCTTGCCGCAGGTCAAGAGCATCTACTACCTGGACGTGGACATGTACCGCTACTTCATCGGGCGCGAAGATCAGTCGGTCAACGAATCGGTCATGATGAGCCGCATCGATCAGCAGCTGCGCGTCACGCGCATCATGATCGACGCCGTGGCGCTGCCTTCTGGCGTGGCGGAAAAGCGCCTGGAGCGCTACATGGAGAACTACCTGTCCATGATGATGTGCATCTGCAGCATCTTCTTGCGCATGATCGGCACCGATGAGGCCGAGGACGAGCGCGAGGCCATCTGGTCGTATTTGAAGGAGCACAATCCCGACGTGTACCGCCGCGTGCGTCGCAGCGTGCTGAACATGGGAACGAACCTGCCCACGAAGGCCGGGCGCGCCATCGGCATCACGGGCTATCACGTGGCGCAGCGCATCTTCAAGTTCAACTAGGTGCCGCGTGTGAAGAGGGAAGCGAAACCCATGGCTCAAAGTCCCTGCGTGTTGACCGTTGACGTGGGCAATTCCGCCACGAATTTCGGGTTGGCGCGCGGGCGCAACTTGGAAGCCACCTGGAGCGTCACCACGCCTGCGCAGCTCACCTCCGACGAGGCGCTCATGTGCGTGGCGTCGTACCTGAGCGTTCGCATGCCCGATGCGGCCGTTGAAGACGCGATCATGTCCTCGGTGGTGCCGAGCTTGTCGGGGGTGTGGGCCGAAGCGCTGCATGCGCTTACGGGTAAGCGTCCCTCGGTGGTGGGGCCGGGGCTGAAAACCGGCCTTGAGCTGCACCTGTCAAGCCCGGGCGAGCTGGGCGCTGACCGCGTGGCGGATTGCGCGGCCGCCAAGGAACTCTACGGCTTCCCGCTCGTGGTGGTCGATTTCGGCACCGCCACCAATTTGGAGGTCATCGATAGGGACGGTGTGGTACAGGGCGGCGTCATCGCGCCGGGGTTGCGCCTGGCGGCCCGAGCGGTGGCCGACGCCGCGGCGCAGCTGCCGGTCATCGACCTGCGTGCGCCGAAGCGCGTGATCGGCAAGAGCACGCGCGACGCCATGCAGTCGGGCATCGTCATTGGCGAGGCGGCGCGCATCGACGGGCTCATCGACGCGATATGGGCCGAGCTGGGCTACGAGACCAAGGTGGTGGCGACCGGCGAGGACGCGCCTGCCATGGTCGCGCTCTCCTCGCGCATGGAAGTAGCCGACGAGCATTTGACCTTAAAGGGCTTGGCGCTGCTCTACGAGATGAACCGCCTCGGGCACTCAAAACGATAATCGCAGTTCAGAGCTTTGCGAATCGAATAAGTAATAATTAACACCGTGCTTTTTCTCATGGTTTCCCGCGGGCAACGTACGTGGCGCATGCTACCATGCACCAAGAAGTTAACCGCATTTCAAACCTTTGGCACACACGGCGCGGTTCGGCCTTGTCGCCGCGCTTGCGCCGCCAGCCCAGGTTCGGGGGAATCATGTTCAGCAAACGTCTAACGGCCATGGTGCCGCAAGCCTTCAAATACATCGCCTGCAACGTCGTCGCGCAGTGGATCGCGCTTCTGGCGAACATCGCCGTCATGGTGACCATCGGCCTGTTCGTCGGCGCGCTCATGGACGGAAGCGCCGACGCGTCGGGCCAGCTTCGCCTTGCGTGCGTGGCGGCCGTCGCCATCGTGGTGCGCATCGTGTGCTTGAGCGTGGCGCAGAAGGCGGGGCTTTTGGCGTCGACGGCGGCGAAGCAGACGGTGCGTCGAGCGGTGTACGACAAGCTGGTGCGCATGGGGCCAGCCTATACCGAGCAGGTGGCAACCTCGGAAGCCGTGCAGGTGAGCGTCGAGGGCTGCGAGCAGCTGGAAAGCTACTTCGGTCAATATCTGCCGCAGCTGTTTTACGCGCTTTTGGCCCCGATCACGCTGTTTGGCTGCCTGGCGCCGCTGTGCCTGCCGGCCGCCGTTGCGCTGCTTACATGCGTGCCGCTCATCCCCATCTCCATCATGGCCGTGCAGAAAATCGCCCGGCGCGTCATGGGGCGTTATTGGGGTGCCTACACCGATTTGGGTGGGGCGTTTCTGGAAAACCTGCAGGGCTTGACCACGCTGAAAATCTACCAGGCCGACGCCGAGCGCCACGAGCGCATGAACGCCGAGGCCGAGAAGTTTCGCCGCGCCACCATGAAGCTGCTCACCATGCAGCTGAACTCGGTCACCATCATGGATGTGTTCGCCTACGGCGGGGCGGCGGTGGGCATCATCGTGGCGCTCATCCAGTACGCTTCGGGCAACGTGCCGTTCTTCGCCGCGTTCGCCGTCATTTTCCTGTCGGCTGATTTCTTCATCCCCATGCGCACGCTCGGGTCGTTTTTCCATACGGCCATGAACGGCATGGCGGTGGCCGACAAGATGTTCGCCATCCTCGATGCGCCGGAGCCGGCGCAGGGTACGCGCGTGATCGATCCGGCTGCCGCCGATGTGACCTGCCGCGGCGTGTCATATTCCTACGACGGGCAGCGCACGGTGCTTTCCGATGTCAACTTCGAGGCTCCGGCTGGGTCGTTCACGGGCATTGTGGGCGAATCGGGAAGCGGGAAATCGACGCTGGCCGGCATTCTGTGCGGGCGCAACGCCGGGTTCGCGGGATCGGTCGAGCTGGGCAGCGTGCCGCTGGGTGAAGCTTCGCGTGCATCGGTTGCGCGCACGGTGACCGTCGTGCCGTTTTCCAGCTACCTGTTCACGGGCACGGTGCGCTCGAACTTGCTGATGGCCGACCCGAAAGCCGACGACGACGCGCTGTGGCGGGTGCTTTCGCGTTGTCGCATCGACGGCTTCGTGCGCGCCTCGGGCGGTTTGGATGCGCCCATCTCCGAGCAGGGCGGCAACCTTTCCGGCGGGCAGCGCCAGCGCCTGGCTTTGGCCCGCGCGCTTCTGCACGACACGCCCATCTACATCTTCGACGAGGCCACGTCCAACGTCGACGCCGAAAGCGAGCAGGCCATTATCGGGGTCATTCACGAGCTGGCGAAAACGCACACGGTCATCATGATCTCGCATCGCCTGTCGGCGGTTGCCGCCGCCGATCGCATCTACGTGCTTTCGGCCGGTCAGGTTGCCGAAGCGGGAACGCATGACGAATTGCTGGCCGCCGATGGCGCGTATGCGCGCCTGTGGGGTCAGCAGGCTGAGCTTGAGCGTTTTGCCGCCGGCGCCGAGCAGCGCGCCGTGGCTGGTGCAGGTATGGGTGCGGGGGTCGCTGCTGCTGCGGGGTCGAACGCCGCTGCCGCCGACGATGGCTTCGTTGCGCCGAGCGATGACGATGTCCCCGCCCCGGCCCCTGCCGCCGCACCCGAGCCTGCCCGCCGATCCAACGTGTCGGTGATGCTTCGCCTGGTGAAGCTGGTGCGGCCGCTGGTGCCGGTCATGTGCGTGGCCGTGGTGCTGGGCGTGGCGGGATTTTTCGCAGCCATATTCCTGACGGTTTTCGGCACGCAAGCATTGGTCAGCGCGGCTGGCATGCCCCAAGGCCCGGCTTTCACCTGGGCGCTTGTGCTCATCGCTGTTTGCGGTGTGGTGCGCGGCCCGCTGCATTACGGCGAGCAGATGTGCAACCACTACCTGGCGTTCAAGCTTCTGGCGCTGGTGCGCGACCGCGTTTTCGGCAAGCTGCGCACCTTGGCGCCCGCGAAGCTCGAAGGCCGCAGCAAGGGCGATTTGGTATCGCTCGTCACTTCCGACGTGGAGCTGCTGGAGGTGTTCTACGCGCATACGCTTTCCCCGGCGCTCATCGCGCTGTTCGTTTCGGCGGGCATGGTCGCCTTCATCGCGACGCTCAGCCCCGTTTTGGCCGTCCTTGCTTTGATAAGCTACCTGATCATCGGCGTGGTCGTTCCGTGGGCGGCGTCGAAGGCGTCGGGGAGCTACGGCCGCGCGCTGCGCGATGGGCTGGGCGGCATGAACGCGTTCGTTCTCGATGGATTGCGCGGTTTGCGCGAAACGCTGCAGTTCGGCCGCGCCGCCGAGCGTGCACGCGAGCTTGATGCGCGCATGGCGGACTTCTCGGCAACGGAGCACAAGCTGAAAGGGCGCGCCGCGCGTTCGATGTCGCTGACCAACGGGTTGGTGCTGGCGCTCGACGTGTGCATGGTGCTTGCCGCGGGGGCGCTGTGCCTAGTGGGTGAGATCGGCCCCGATGCGGCGCTCGTGGCAACCGCCGCGCTTATGTCGTCGTTCGGGCCGGTCATCGCGGTGGCGAACCTGGGGTCGACCCTGCAGCAAACGCTTGCCAGCGGCGCGCGCGTGCTCGACCTGCTTGACGAAACGCCGCAAACGCCCGAGGTTGAGGCGGGAAGCGACCTGGGCGCGTTCACCGGAGCCGGCGCGCATCGTGTCGATTTCTCGTACGGCACAACCCCGGTGCTCAAGGACGTGAACCTCGACATCGCGCCGGGCTCCATCGTTCATTTGGCGGGCAGAAGCGGCAGCGGGAAGTCCACGCTGTGCAAGCTGTTCATGCGCTTTTGGGACACCACGCGCGGGGTCGTGAGCATATCCGGGGAGGATATCCGCCGCGTGAACACGGCGAGCTTGCGGCAAAACGAGGGCTACATGACGCAGGAAACGCACCTGTTCGCGGGCACGGTGGGGGAGAATATCCTGCTCGCGCGCCCCGAAGCAACGCCGGAGGAGCTTGATGAGGCATGTCGCAAGGCGGCGCTTGCGGGTTTGATCGAACGTTTGCCGCAGGGTCTCGACACGCCGGTGGGGGAGCTTGGCGATACGCTTTCGGGCGGCGAGCGCCAGCGCATCGGGCTTGCGCGTATGTTTCTGCATAACGCGCCGTTCGTGCTGCTTGACGAACCGACCAGCAACCTGGATAGCCTCAACGAGGCCGCGGTGCTGCGCGCGCTTAACGAGAGCCGCGCCGGACGCACTATCGTGCTGGTAAGCCACCGCGCCTCCACGGCGGCCATCTGCGACGTCGCCTACACGGTCGAGCGAGGAAGACTGTCGTAGGGGAGGTGGCGGCCTGCGTTTGGGTGCTCCATCAGGTAAAAGTGTGACGCGCTCCGCGCTTTCCATTTAGGTGCGAGCCAGTGGCTCGCACCCACGAAGTTTTGAAGGAAAGGCTAACCCAGCAGAAATTCGTGGGGTTGAGCGAAACCCATTCAAAAGAGCGCCCGAAGGGCGCGACACACAATTCGGAAACGCGGCCGCCCCGTCCAATGCGTTGAGCTCTTTCTCTCAACGCCCCATGCGGCGGTTCCGTTCTCAACGTCTAATGGACAACCTTGAACTGCGGCATCCAGCCGGCGGCCTGCAGCACTTCGCCTTTGAGCGTTTTCAGCACGAAGCGGTTGTCCTCGTAAACGGCGTAGCTGGCGCAGCCGTCTTTCGGGATGGAGGTGGAACCGGGGTTGACGTACAGAACGTCGTCGATCATTTCCAGGCGCTTGATGTGCGTGTGGCCCGACAAAAACGCGCTGCCGCTGGCAAGCGCGGGCGGGTCGTCGGGGTTGTTCCCCGCAAGGTGGCCGTGCGTCAGGTACAGCAGATGGTTGTCGGCCGATATGATGCTGAAGTCGGCCATGCAGGGGAACTTGAGCACCATCTGATCAACCTCGGCGTCGCAGTTTCCGCGCACCGCCATGATGCGCCCCGCCATGCCGTTTAGGATGGCGAACACCTCTTTGGGATCGTAGCCTTCGGGCAGATCGTTGCGCGGGCCGTGGTACAGAAGGTCGCCCAACAGCACGACGCGGTCGGGGGTTTCCTCCTCTATCCTCTTCGCCAGCTCGCTTACGGCAGGTGCGCATCCGTGCAGGTCGGATGCGATGACGAACTTCATGCTATCCCTCCAAGTCAGCGCAGTAGCCCCGCGCGATCACATCATGGTCGTCGTCCGGGAACAGATGACGCCACAGCGCCATGAAGTACCGGTCGGTCATGGAAGCCATATAGTCTACCACCACTTGATTCGGTTCGGTTTCAGCCAGGTACCTTTCCGCCGAAATGCTGCGCGACTTTTGTTCCAGGTAGCGCGCGTGATGCGTGAAGATGGGGGAATTTTCCCGCCCGGCGCCAAGGTCATCGAGCAGACGGTCGTACAGGCGCTCGAACATCTCGCCCACCACGTTGCCGCTGCCGGCGCGCCACCCCTCGTGGTTGTAGATGCGCTCGTAGTTCTGCTGCTTGGCCACTTTCAGGTCGGCAAACGCCTCCTCGCTCATGGCGATGACGTCGCGCCCGTAGCTGGCGCCCACGATATCGACCGTCAGGTTGTTGATGATGCGCGCGTTGTCGCGCCCGATGCGACGGGTGGTAAAGCCGTCAAGCGAATCGAGCACGCCGATGTCGCGCGCGTCGTCGCGGTCTTTGCCCACGTAAGCGATCATGTCGGCCACGCGCACGACGCACCCTTCGAGCGTGGCGGG
>CAVHFC010000028.1:7792-10296 GCA_963635025.1 Eubacterium sp. CAG:786 | reverse complement strand
TGCCCGAAGGGGGTATGTCCCAGGTCGTGGCCGAGCGCGATGGCCTCGATCAGCTCGACGTTGAGCCCCAAAAGCCGTCCGATGTTGCGCGCGACGCGGCTCACCAGCTGCACATGCAGGCCCCGTCGGCAGATGTCGTCATTTTCCACCAGGGAAAACACCTGCGTCTTTCCGGCGTAGCGGTTGTAGGCGGGGGTGTTGATGATCTTGTCGATGTCGCGTGCGAAGGCCGTGCGGGTAAGGCTTGCCGCATCGTGCGGGTTGTCCTCGCGGCGGCAGACGGCCTCATCGGGGAAACGCAGGGGGTGCGCGCGGTGATGCGCCAGGTCGTCCGCGATGGCACGGGCGATGTCGGGATCAAGCTCAAGATAGGGAGGTTCGGCAGTCATGGCGGTCCTTTTCGACGTGCGCTTCGGGGGCGAACGCGCGTAGCGCCCGTTCGCCCCCGGTGTTGTTCGCGTTCATTGTAGCGTACGCGCAACTGCGCGCCGGAACGGGTGCGCTATACTTTGCGACCTGAAGATGCACGCGCGGCGGACCTGGCAGGGGCGGATTTCGCGCGAACAGGTAAGCAGCAAACGGGCAAACGGGCAATCGAAGGAGCGGGCGCATATCCATGGCCATCACCGATGAGGACATTCAGAAGGTTCGCGAGGCAAGCGACCTGGTGGCCATCATGGGCGAGCGCACCCCGCTGAAGCAGAAAGGCCGCGACTTCTGGCTGTGTTGCCCATTCCACAACGAGAAAACGCCTTCGTGCCATATCGATCCGGCGCAGCAGCGCTGGCACTGCTTCGGCTGCGGCGAGGGCGGCGACGTGTTCGCCTACATCATGAAGCTTGAGGACCTCACGTTTCCCGAGGCCGTGCGCCGCCTTGCCGAACGCGCGCACATCGAGATATCCGACGACGGCAAGCGCGGGCGCGGCGGCGTGGGCCAGGGGCGACGCGCGCGCCTCAAAGCGGTGTGCGCCGAAGCTGCGGAGTTCTACCATATGCAGCTCATGCGCTCGAAATCGTCGAAAGCCCAGGCCGCACGCCAATACTTGGGCGGGCGCAACCTGGGCGGGCAGGTGCCGAAAACCTGGCAGCTCGGCTTTGCCCCGGGTGGCGGCTCGCTGGTGCGCCACCTGCGCACGAAGGGTTTCGCACCCGACGAGATGATCCAGGCCAACGTCGCCCTCACCGGCCGCGACGGGCGTTTGCGCGATCGATTCTTCGAGCGCGTGATGTTCCCCATCAACGACGAGGCGGGCGAGTGCATCGCCTTCGGCGGGCGCGTAGTGGGCACCGGCGAGCCGAAATACCTCAACACGCAGGAGACGCCGCTATTCCACAAGGGGCGCGTGCTGTTCGCGCTCGACAGGGCGAAGGCCACCATGGCCGCCACCGGCGTGGCGGTGGTGTGCGAAGGGTACACCGACGTCATCGCCATGCACGAGCGCGGCATCACCAACGCCGTGGCAACCCTGGGCACCGCGCTCACGCGCCAGCATATCCGCGTGCTTTCGCGTCACGCGCGCAACCGCATCGTATACCTGTTCGACGGCGACGCGGCTGGGCAGCGGGCGGCCGATCGTGCGCTTCAGTTCATCGATTCGTCCATGACGCCCGAGGCGGGCCATGCGCGCATCGAGCTTGCCGCCGTCACCCTGCCCGACAACCTCGACCCGGCGGAATTTCTGGAAAGCCATGGGGCTGACGAACTGAAAGTGCTCATCGATCAGGCGAAACCGCTTCTGGAATACGGTATCGAGCGACGCTTGGGCGCTTGGGATCTCACTCGTGCCGAGGGGCGGGCCGCGGCGCTTTCCGATGCGCTTTCGGTTCTGGCTCCCATCAAGGATTCGCTTCTGGCGAAGGATTACGCGCGCCAGATTGCGAGCCGCTGCCGCGCGCGCGAGGAGGACGTCATGGCGCAGCTGGCCAGCTTGCGCCCGCCGCGTGTGACCGATGACGAGGAGCCGGGGAAGGGGGGCGGCCGCGCCATGGGGCAGGCGGCCTCCGGTGGCGCACAGGCGGTCGCGCCCGCACCTGTGCGCCGTGCGCTTCCGCCCGAGGAGGTCAACCGCCGCAAGCTGGAGCGCCAGCTGGTGGTGCTTGCCGCGGCGCGGACCGACTTGGCCCTTGCGCACGCCGACGCGCTCGCCTCGGTGCGCTGGCACGATGCGTTGAGCGCCTCGATTGCCGCTTCGATGCTCGATATTCTGGCGGAAAACCCGCTGGCCACCTCGGCGGACATTTTGAGCGCGGCGGTGCGCGACGACATGCGCGCGGCGAACCTGCTGTCGCGCGGGATCGACGAGGTGGAGGATGCCGAGGCGCTCGCGTCGTACCTGGTGGAAGAGCTTTCCATTTCCGACGCCGAGGAAGCGGCGGCCGAGCTGCGCGCGCAGCTGGCCGGAACCGATGAGTCCGATGCGGAAACCTACGAGATGCTCTACGAGGCCATAGCGGCCCTGCAGCGCGACATCACAACCCGCCGCCAAGCCCAGCAAGCCCCGG
>CAVHFC010000028.1:0-7457 GCA_963635025.1 Eubacterium sp. CAG:786 | reverse complement strand
CCTCAACCGCTCGTCCTTCCCATCTTCGCTTTTGTGGATTCTCTTCGGCGCGGCGCGGCAGCGTGGCGGCGGCATGCGACAATGTTTCGTCAGGAAAAACGCGCTTGCCCGGCAGGGAGGCGCGTCAAGGCTTATCGCATAAGGATCCAATATGCTTTCTATCGTGCAATCGCCCGACCCGTTGCTCAATACGGTGTGCGAGCCGTGCGATTTCAAGGACAAGTCGCTCAAGCGTCTCGCCAAGCAAATGGCGCATGCTATGTACAAAAACGGCGGCTGCGGGCTTGCCGCGCCGCAGGTGGGCGTGCTCAAGCGCCTGGTGGTCATCGATTGCGACCAGGAAGACGGGCAGCGCAACCCCATCGTCATGCTCAACCCCACCATCGTCGAGCGCTCCGGCGACCCGGTCATCGAAGGGGAGGGGTGCCTGTCCATCCCCGGCATCTCGGTGCCCATCGCCCGCCCGCCGTTCGCGCGCTGCCGCTTCTTCGACCTTGACGGCGAGGAATGGGAAATCGAGGGCGACGGCCTGCTCGGGCGCTGTCTGCAGCACGAAACCGACCACCTCGACGGCATCACCATGTTCGAGCGCGCCGACGCGGTTGCGCGCATGCAGGCGCTGCAGGATTACGAGGCCGCGCTTGCCGCCGGCGCGCGTCCGGGCGAAACTTCGGTCGAGGGGTAACCGATGCGCATCGTGTTCATGGGCACACCCGATTTCGCGGCGTCCATTTTGGAGGCCATTTCCCCAGTGCACGACGTGGTGGCGGTCTATACGCGCGCCGACGCGGTGCGCGGGCGTGGCAAGAAGCTCGTGCCCAGCCCGGTGAAGGCCGCAGCCGAGCGCCTGGGCATCGAGGTGCGCACGCCGGCTACGCTGCGCGACGATGAGGTGCAGCGCGAACTTGCCGCCGACGCGCCCGACGCCATCTGCGTGGCGGCCTACGGCATGATCCTGCCGCGCGAGGTGCTCGACATCCCGCGTTTTGGTTGCCTGAACGTGCACGCGTCGATGCTTCCGCGTTGGCGCGGAGCGGCTCCGGTGGAGCGCGCCATCTTGGCGGGCGACGAAGAAGCCGGCGTGTGCATCATGCGCATGGAAGAGGGGCTCGACACCGGCGATTTCTGCATCTGCCGAAGCATCGACGTCGCCGACACGCCCGCGCCGTTGCTAACCGACCAGCTTTCCGATTTGGGTGCGCATGCGCTGCTCACGGCGCTTTCGCAGGCGGAAGCGGGCATCATCCGCTGGACGGCGCAGGACGAAGCGCAGGTCACCTATGCGGCGAAGATCGACCGGGGCGAGCTCGACCTGGCGCCCGCAGACGATGCCGTCACGCTCGCTCGCAAGGTGCAGGCTTCCAGCGAGGCGCACCCCTCGCATGCGCTGGTGGCCGGAAAGCGCGTGACGGTGCTTGCCGCGCACTCGGTTCAAGGTGACGAACAGGGGAGCAAACTTGCCGGCGACATGACGCCCGGGCAGGTTCGCTTCGCTGGAAAGCGCCTGTTCATCGGTGCGGCGGACGGCGCTGTGGAACTTTTGAGCGTCAAACCCGACGGCAAGCAGGCCATGGAGGCCAAGGCGTTTGCCGCCGGTATTCAGGGAATCAAGGACGGAAACAAGATTTGGGAGGGCCCCCGTGGCTGAACAGGGTAACAACAACGAACATCGCGCATCTCGATCTTCGCAGGGCGCGGGCGGCAACTCCCGCCCGTCCGGGCGCTCGGGCGGCTACCGCGGCCGCGACGGCCAGCGCTCCGGCGGCTACCGCAAGGGTGGGCAGCACTCCGGTGGCTATCGCAAGGATGGCGAACGTTCGGGCGGCTACCGCAAAGATGGCGAAGGCTCGCGTGGCGGCTACCGCAAGGATGGCCAGCGCTCGGGCGGCTATCGCAAGGACGGCGACAATCGCAACGGTTCTCGTGGCGGCTTTCGCAAGGGCGGCGAAGGGCGCGGCGAGCGTCGCGACTTCAAGCGCGATGGCAACCGAAGCTTCAACCGCGACGACCGCGGCCCGAAGCGCAACTTCGACCATGACGATCGCGGCCCGAAGCGCGATTTCAAGCGCAACAACGATCGCGACTTCAAGCGCGACGCGCAGGGCAGCGGCGAGGGCGGCAACAACAACGCTCGCGAAGAGCGCGCCCCGAAGCGCGACTTCCGCCACTACAACACCACGAAGGATCCGCGCCGCAAGTTCGACCGCGAAGGCGGCAAGGACGGAGAGGCGCGTGGCTCGTTTGACAAGAAGGGCTCGCGCAAGTTCGACCGCGACGACCGCGGTCCGCGCAACGACCGCAACGATCGCAACGCCGACGCGAACAAGCCCCAGCGCCGTCGCAAGTCTAGGGCGACCCCGGCGCGCTTAGCGGCGCTCGAAGTGGTGCGCACCGTTCGCGAGCGCAGGGCGTTTGCGCAAGACGTCATCGCTCAGGTGATCGACCAGTCTCCCATGTCGGTGGAGGACCGTTCCTTCGCCACGCTGTTGGCGCTCGGCACGGTTTCGGCCCGCGGCACGCTCGACGAGATCATCGATCGCGCGCTCGACAACCCCGAGGACGTCTTTCGCGAGACGCGCGACGCGCTGCAAATTTCCACCTACGAGATCTTCTTCCTGGGCAAGGAGGCGCATGCCGCCGTTGACCAGGGTGTGGAGATGGTGAAGTCGTTCAGCCCCGGCCCGGCCGCCCGTGTGGCCAATGCCGTGCTGCACAAGATCGTGCGTCTGCGCCTGGAATTCCCCTTCGGCAACCCCGCCACCGACATCGACGCGCTCGCCCGCACGCAGGCGTTCCCCACGTGGCTAGCCCGCAAGCTGATGGAGGAAATGGGCCCGCAGCCCGCCATCGATTTCATGCGCGCCTCCAACGAGCAGGCGCCGCTGTACGTGGGTATCAACGCCTGCAAGGCAACCGACGAGCAGGTCAAGCGCGCCTTCGAACGCGCCGAGGAGGTTGCCGAGCCGGTCACGCTTGGTGACGGTGAGGTTCCCGGTTGTCTGCGCGTGCCCGAAAGCCGCGCGCTTCTGGTGCCGTCGCTCGCGCGTCTGATCACGCAGGGCAAGATCCTGGTGTCCGACGCGGCCGCGCAGCTGGTTGCCGCAAGCGTTCTTCCCGAGGAAAAGCCCGCAAGCGTGCTCGAAGTGGGCGCGGGCCGTGCGACGAAGACCATCTTGCTGCAAAGCGGGGCCGTCCGTAAGTACGGAACGCAAATTGAAGATTACGTTACCATCGATAATCACTCTTATAAGACGCGCCTTCTGCGCGAGCGTGCGGAAACCTACGGCGTGAACGTCGCCGAGGCCTTCACCGGCAACGCCATGGACCTCGACAGCATCATGCCCGACCGCACCTTCGAGTTTATCTTCGTCGATGCGCCGTGCTCGGGCTTAGGCACGCTGCGCCGTCACCCTGAAATCCGTTGGCGCCTCACCGAGGAAGATATCCCGAAATTTGTGGATACCCAGGTGAAACTACTGAAGGCAGCCGCGCGTCACGTGGCGGTCGGCGGAAGCCTCGCCTATTCCACTTGCACGGTCACCCGCGAGGAGAACGCCGCCTCCATCAAGGCGTTCCTGGACAGCGAAGAGGGCAAGGCCTTCAAGCTCGCTCCCATAGGCGAGCGCACTAGCGTGGTCACGCGCCTCGCGCCCGGTTCGTCGGATGCGCACTTCGCCGTTCGCTTCGTTCGAGAGGCGTAACGTTTCGTAGAAAGTTCGTTACAAGCATAAAACAGCAACAAAAGAAGGGGGTCAGATCAACATGGAACCGAATTACGAAGAGGTGGCGGGACGAATTCGCGCCCTGCGTGAGGACATGGGGCTGACCATGCAGGAAATGGCCGAAGCAACCGGGCGCAGCCTCGCCGAGTACGAGGCGCAGGAATCGGGCCGTGAGGACATGTCTTTCACCTTCTTGTACAAAAGCGCCGCGAAGCTCGGTGTCGATCCCATCGAGCTTCTCACCGGAGAGACGCCGCACCTGTCGGGCTATACCATCACGCGCGCGCACGAGGGCCTTGCCATCAAGCGCCGCGCGGGCTTGGAGTACCTGCATAAGGCGCCTCACTACCGCAACAAGCTTGCCGAGCCGTTCTACGTTACGGCTGAATATCGCGACGATTTGCAGGATGCGCCCATCCACCTGTCCTATCATGCGGGGCAGGAAATCGACTACATCTTGGAAGGGCGCATGCGCTTCCGCTACGAAGAGCACACCGAGGAGCTCGGTCCGGGCGACATGCTGCTCTACGATTCCGGTCGCGGCCACGGCATGATCGCCATCGACGGCGCGCCCTGCAAATTCCTCGCCATCGTGCTGCGCCCGAAAGACACTCTCTAGAACCCCGGAAACGAAGGACGACAGCCAAGCAAAGAAAGACCAGCCATACCATGCGAAACATCAACGAACGCTACTGCATCGAATCGTATAACGACGAACATCAGCTCACCGATTTCAAGGTGACCTGCCCCGATAACTTCAACTTCGGCTACGACGTGGTCGACGACATCGCTGTGGCCGACCCCGAACGCCGAGCCATGATGTGGGTCAACCCCGAGGGCGAAGAGCACCTGTTCACCTTCGCCGACATGAAGAAGTGGTCCGACAAAACGGCGAACTACCTGGCCGAAAACGGCATCGGCAAGGGCGACTTCGTCATGGTCATCCTGCGCCGCCACTACCAGTTCTGGTTCGTGGCCACCGCGCTTGCCAAGCTCGGTGCGGTGATGGTGCCTGCCACGTTCATGCTCAAGGAGCACGACCTGGAATACCGCCTCAACGGCGCTTCCATCAAGGCCGTCATCGCCACCTCCATCGGCGACATCGCCCAGGTGACCGATAACGTGATCGACGCCTGCCCTTCGGTGGAGAAGCTATTTTTGGTCAACGGCGCCGGCGGCGGCACCACCCCGAAGGACGCCGCGGGCAATTTCGCAACCGACGCCGGCCCGGTCGGCGCGGTACTTTCCGGCCCGGCGGGCATCTGCGCCGCCTCGGCTAACCGCGCTGGCTGGCTCGACTTCAACACCGGCGTGCGGCAGGCGCCGGAAGGGTTTGAACGCGTGGAAACTCACGTGGGCGATCCCATGCTCATGTACTTCAGCTCGGGCACCTCGGGCAACCCCAAGATGGTGCTGCACGACAGCTACTATGCGCTCGCGCACCTGGTCACCGCCAAGCATTGGCACAACGTGGTCCCCGACGGGCTGCACTTCACCATCGCCGACACCGGCTGGGGCAAGGCCGTGTGGGGCAAGTACTACGGTCAGTGGCTCATGGAGGCCTGCGTGCTCACCTACGACTTCGACCGCTTCCATCCCGAGGAAATTCTCGAGCTTATCGGCCGCTACCAGGTGACCACCCTGTGCTGTCCGCCGACGATGTACCGCATGATGATGCAGGCCGACGTCGACGCCTTCGACTTAAGCTCGCTGGTGTACTGCACTACCGCCGGCGAGGCGCTCAACCCCGATTTGTACGACTTCTGGAAAGAGCACACGGGGCTGACCATCTACGAAGGCTTCGGTCAGACCGAAACCCCGCTTACCGTGGCGAACCTGACGAACTCTACGCCGCGCCCCGGTTCGATGGGGCATCCCTCTCCTGCGTTCAACATCGAGATCCAGCGCGGCGACGGCAGCCGTTGCGACGTGGGCGAGACGGGCGAGATCTGTATCGACGTGCACGAAAAGGCGCCCGGCATCATGCTGGAGTATTACCGCAACCCGGAAAAAACCGATGCCGCGGTCTTCGGCGGCTGGTACCACACCGGCGATACGGCCTGGGTGGACGAGGACGGATACTTCTGGTATGTCGGGCGCAACGACGACGTCATCAAGTCGTCGGGCTACCGTATCGGGCCGTTCGAGATCGAAAGCGTCATGCTCGAGCACGAAGCCGTGCGTGAGGTGGCGGTGACCGGCGTGCCCGATCCGGTGCGCGGCAAGGCCGTCAAGGCGACGGTCGTGCTTGCGTCGGGATTCACGGGAAGCGAGGTGCTCACTAAGGAGCTTCAGCAGTGGGTGAAACAGCGCACCGCGCCGTACAAGTACCCGCGCGTGATCGAGTACACCGAGGCGCTGCCGAAAACCGTGAACGGCAAAATCCGCCGCGCGGCCATTCGCGAGGCTGATGAGAGCGCCAACCACGAACCGGTGACGAAGGTGCCCGAGGGCCTGGTGTAATGGCTGAGGCGGGCTCAGGCTGCATGCTGGCGGCTGCTGACGTGCCGGCGGCGGGCGCGGCCGGTTGGTTCGGTGCCGCGTCCGGCCGCTTCGACATCCGCATGCTGCCGCCGGTGGTGGTGATCAGCGGGCATTACGGCGTGGGGAAGACGAACCTGGCGCTGAATATGGCGCTTGACGCGCGCGAGCTGGGCTTCGAAGTGGTGCTCGCCGACCTGGACGTGGTGAACCCGTACTTCCGCTCAAGTGATTACGGCGTCATCTTGGCCGATGCGGGGGTGGAACTGATCGCGCCGGCGTTCGCGGGCACCACGCTCGACTCGCCCGGCATCACCGGTAAGGTGCTCACGGCGGTTGAGTGGGCGAGAGAAGGCGCGGCGGGCAAGAGCGCGCCGGGAGCGGTTTCGGCTCGCGAGGGTGCGCCGACCCTGGCCGCACCGGGCTCGGCGTCCGACTCAACAGCTCCCCAGTTCCGTCTGCTCATCATCGACGCCGGCGGGGACGACGTGGGCGCAACCGTCCTCGGCCGCTTTGCCGGCGCCATCGCGGCGGGACCGTACGCCATGCTGCACGTGGTCAACCGCTCGCGAAACCTGACGAGCACGCCGGCCGAGGCGCTCGCCGTGCTGCGCGAAGTCGAGCGCGCTTCCAAGCTTTCCGTCACGGCCATCGCGAACAACACGCACCTGGCCGATCAAACGACGCCGGAGGTGCTTGCGGCAGGCTTCGCATTCGCCCACGAGGTGGCCGAGCAGGCAGGTCTGCCGCTCGCGTTCACGACCATTGCGCACGTCGCGTACCCGTCCGTTTCCGGCACGCGCGACCTCGGCGTGGTATATCCTGTTCGCATATTGGTGCGCAAACCCTGGGAATAACGCGGGGGCGCTTGCGGGGGCAAGTCGCGCGCCGACAGACGAGAAAGGCAGAACATGGCAAGAATCGTCGTAGATGATGGCTTCTGCAAAGGCTGCGGGCTGTGCGTGGACGCCTGCCCCGAGCACATCATCGAGCTGGACCCCTCGCGCATCACGGCGAAGGGCTATCATCCGGCGCGCCTCGTAAGCGCCGAAAAATGCACCGGCTGCATGTCCTGCGCCACGATGTGCCCCGACGTCGCGATAGAGGTGATGCGCTGATGGCGAACGAGAAAGTCCTCATGAAAGGTAACGAGGCCATGGCCGAGGCGGCCCTGCGCGCCGGTTGCCGGTTCTTCTTCGGCTATCCCATCACGCCGCAGACCGAGGTGGCTGCCTATATGTCCAAGCGCATGCC
>CAVHFC010000027.1:13469-22948 GCA_963635025.1 Eubacterium sp. CAG:786 | reverse complement strand
GATTGTCTTAAGCATGTTAGAGAAGGCTATCTGAACTTATCCAGGCGCGCAACGCCCCCACCGCAGAAAACGGAAGGTCTGCGCCAAGGCCGCCGCTTTATCGGTGCATGAAGCGGCGGATGGTTTCGACGGCTTCTTCGATATCGATGGGTTTGACGATGTAGCCGTCCATGCCCGCCTGCTTTGCCAGCTCGCGGTCCTCCTCGAAGACGTTTGCGGTTGTGGCGACGATGGGGATCTTCGCCACCTCCTTGTTGGGCAGCGCGCGAATAGCGCGCGTGGTGTCGTAGCCGTTCATGTGCGGCATCTGGATGTCCATGAACACCAGATCGAAATCGCCGGGCTTTGCGGCGCGCATGATCTCGACGGCCTTGTCCCCGTCGTAGGCGGTCTGAACCTTGATGCCGCGCTGGGCGAGGATGGCCACGGCGATCTCGCGGTTCATCTCGTTGTCCTCCACGAGAAGGACCCTGATTCCGGCGATGTCGCTGGTTGTTTCCGGGGCGGGGGCGCCGTGCGGCTTTTCGGGCCTGTTCGCATCGTCGGTTGCGCTTGCGCCTGTTGCGCCCGCGCCCGCGACGCCGACTTCGCATTCCAAACTCACCACGAATTCCGAGCCGTGTCCGGGCTCGCTTGACACCGATATGTCGCCGCCCATCATGTCCATGATGTTCTTGGAGATGGCAAGGCCCAGTCCCGTGCCCTGGATGCCGCTGACCGTGGTGCTTTCCTCCCTGGTGAACGGCTCGAAGATGTGCTCTTGGAACTTTTTGCCTATGCCGATGCCGGTATCGCGCACGTGAAACTCGTAGCGCGCGTACCCCTCGCTGTGCCCGGGTTTCTCGGCAACGAGCAGGCTGATCTTCCCGCCCGGTTGCGTGAATTTGACCGCGTTGCTCAGGATGTTGAGAAGTACCTGCTGCAGGCGCAGGCTGTCGCAGATCGCCGTTTCGTGGACGATGCCTTGCGCATCGATGAGGAAGGTCAACTGCCGGGCCTTCATGTTCGCCTGCATGATGGTGCGGATGTCACCCAAAAGCTCGGGCAGATCGGTTTCGTGCTTCTTGATGACCACTTTCCCGCTTTCGATGCGGCTCATGTCCAGCACGTCGTTGATCAGCGACAGCAGATGGCTGCTCGACACGGATATCTTCTCAAGATAGTCGGCAACCTGGTCCGCGTCGTCGATGTGCTCCTTGGCAAGCTCGGTGTAGCCCATGATGGCGTTCATTGGCGTGCGGATGTCGTGGCTCATGCTGTTGAGGAAGGTCGTTTTCGCGCGGTTCGCGTGTTCGGCGGCAAGCAGCGCGTCTTTGAGTAGGGCATCCTGGCGGGCCTTTTCCCGAACGATTTCGTCCACGTCGTAGTGGTAGCCGCACAGACGATAGCCGCCCTTGATGCGCACGGCCGTGCCGCCGCAGCGCACGTAGCGCTCGCCGAGCGTCGGGTGCACCCACAGATAGGTGTTCTCATCGCGAAAGCCGGCCTCCATGCGCGCCACGCTGTCGAGCACCGACTGCTCGGCCTCGGGTTTGATGCGACTGTACCAGACGTCATAGATGTCTTCGGGCGTCATGTTCGTGTCGTTGCGATCAAGGCCGAGCAGCTCGAGCATGCGGGCGTCGGCGAGCATGCGGGGGCGGCACCCGTCGACAAGCTCGATGCGCCAGGTGCCCATTTCGGCCGCCTCGATGATGGCCTGCATGGTGGCAAGCTCGGCGGACTTGCGTTGCTCGGCTTCGACGGTGGGGCTGGCGTTGCGAAAGCCCAGTACCAGGTAGCGTTTGCCATCTTCGTCCGTGAACTTCGCGGAAGTGAGCTGGTAGTAGTAGCTTTTGCCCTTCCAGACGCGTCGATAGGTGATGGAATTGACGCCGTTTTCAGGCGTTTGAGCCAGAAACGCCTCGGTGGTGGTGTGGCGGCGCAGGCGATCCTTGTCCTCGTCGGCGACGTGTTCGTCGATGTAGGCGAGCAGGCCGTCGTGGTAGTTCGCGCAGCGCAGCGTCTTGTCGAGCACGGGCTTGTGCATGCCCGACAGGTCGGATTGGTAGTGGACGTAGGTTTCCGTGGCGATGTCGACGAGGAAGATGTTGTCGTACTCGCTGCACAGCGCACCCATAACCCCCGCGCTTTCGCGAAGGCGCTGCAGCAGCTCGTCTTGCGAGCCCGTGCGCTCATCGCGGCCCTCGTTGCCGTTGACGACGCCATCGTTTCGGTTGAAACCCATGTTGACCACCTCCTCATTTAGCGCACATTATACGGGACGGCCCCGCAGATGGGCACCCCGTGCGGCAGATGGGGGAGGAAAATAATGCCCGCGGTTTTTTGCGGGTCGATTCGCGATCCTGCGGCGGCGGTGCCACGGCGCGCCGCCGCCGCAGGGCGCCCTTAGTCCACGTACGTGAAGGTTGAGGCGTCGAACATGCCCTCCGGGCGGATGCGCAGCGTCGGGATCACGGGAAGCGGCAGGAAGATGAGGCCCATGATGGGGTCGACAGGCGGCTCGATGCCCATCTCGCGCGCTTTGGCCATGAAATCGTCGTGCTGCTTCGCCACTTCGTCGGCGTCTTCATCGCTCATAAGGCCCCCGAGCGGCAGCGGGATGCGCGCGACGACCTCTTCCCCGCGAACGAGCACATGCCCGCCTTGGCCCACGGCTGCGACGGCCGCGCGCATGCTCGCCGGGTTGTCGCCGATGACGCAGACGTTGTGCGAGTCGTGGCCGATGGTCGAGGCGACGGCGCCGCCCGTGATGTTGTAGCCGTGCACCCAGCCGCGCCCGATGTGCTTGCCGACAAGCCCCGTGCCTGCCGGGTTGTCGCCATCCGCGCCGGCCACCTGCGCCGCGATGCCGCGCCCGTGGCGCTCGATGAGCATGACGCGTCGCAGGCTATCGGCGGTATCCGGATGCAGCGCCCCCGTGATGGCCTTCCCGGGAACCACGTCGATGACGGCCTGACCGGGGCGGAATCCATATTCGAAGACCTCGGGCGAAAGCTCGGGAAGCTGGACGGAGGCGCGCAGCTTGTCCGCGAGCTGCGCGACCAGCGGCGTCTCAGGGGCGATTTCCCCCACGAAGCGCCCGTTCTCGGCGACGAGGGTGCCTGCCGCGTATACCTGGTGCGGAGCTGTGGCGAAGGTGAGGTCATCGAGCAGCAGCAGGTCGGCGCGCTTGCCGGGGGCGACAGCACCGCGCCGCTCGTGCGCGTCGCCGCATCCATGGTCGAGCTCGAAGCACTCGGCGGCGGAAAGCGTTCCCATGGAGATGGCGACGACGGGGTCGATGCCGGCCTCTATCGCCATGCGGCAGGCGTTGTCGATCATGCCCAGCTCGCGGGCGTCGGAAGGCGCGCGGTCGTCGGTCGCGAAGCAGCAGCGGCGCGCGCGGGCCGGGTTTTCGAGCAGCATGGGCGCGAGGTTGGCAAGGTCGTGGCTGCAGGTGCCCTCGCGAAGCATCGCGTACATGCCGCGCGAAAGCTTCTCGAGCGCCTCGCCGGGGACGGTGCTCTCATGGTCGGCGATGATGCCGGCGGCCGCATACGCGTTCAGGTCGCACCCGGAAACCATCGGCGCATGGCCGTCTACCAGGTTCGATGCGGTTTTGTTGGCAACGTCGATGCGGGCAAGCGTCTCTTCGTCGGCGCTCAGGACGCCGGGAAGGTTCATCATCTCGCCCAGGCCGAAGACGTCGCCCGGGTGCGCGTCGATGAAGGCGCGCATGTTCGCAGCGGAAATCGTCGCGCCGGCCTGCTCGTCGGGAAGCGCCGGCACGCAGGAGGGCATCATGAACTTGATGTCGATGGGGCCGCGCCGTCCGTCCTCGATCATGAACTCGAGGCCGTCGGTGCCCGCAACGTTGCAGATCTCGTGGCTGTCGGCGATGGCGGTCGTGGTGCCGCGGGCGGCCGCCATGCGCGCGTATTCAGCGGGGCGGATGTTCGACGACTCGATGTGCAAATGGCCGTCGATGAAGCCGGGAGCGAGATAGCGCCCCTCGCAGTCGATGACCTGCTTGGCCTCGTAGCCGCCGGTTTCGCCTTCGAAGAGCACGCCTGCGATGACGCCTTCGTTCACGGCCACCTCGCCGCGCACGACGCGCAACCCGTACACGTCCACGATCTGCGCGTTCGTGAAGAGAAGATCGACAGGCTTTCGACCTGCCGCTGCGTCGACGATTTGCTTCAGGGATTCAACGGACATGGCTGCTCCTCTTTCCTACTGGCGGTGTAAGCGGACGAAAGCCGCTTTCGCAAGTATACCCATCGCCGCCGCGCTGCGGGCAGGCGAATTGGAAGGGCGAACCGGCAAGGCGCCACGAGGGAACCAACGGGGAAGCCGGCGCTAGCTCGTTTCCTGCACGCGCTCGAGGAACAGCTTCAGTGCGCGGTTGCCATCGTCGGTCCGGCAGACCGCGCAGATGGAGAACGCGGCATCGACGTCGCCGATGGTGGGCCCTGCGACCTGCGCCGTGGTGCTGGCGGCCGTGGTTGGCGCCGCGATCGGCGCCGTCTGTGCGATCGCCTACGCCATCTACATGCAGGCTTGCGGCGGGTCGTTCACGAATGTCGGCAACTACTTCGATCCGACGCACCCCACCAAGGCCATGGTCGACGTGGCGGGCGTCGCCGGAGACCAGGCGGTCCTGCTGTGGCTGGGAGCGGTGGTCATCGGCGCGATCGTGCCGCTGGCGTGCTGCGCGCTCGCCCGCAAGAGGGGCGACGCCGCAAGCTGGAAGCTCTTCGGCTCCGTGGCGGTCGTCGCCGCCATAGCCGGCGCCGTCTGCCTGCGCGTGGCCTTCTACGACATGGGCTTCTCCGTCTTCATGTTCTACTAGGCTGCGAGCAAGCCGGTGACGCGCCCTGCGGGCGCTGGCCGAGTGATGCGCGAGTCATGCCTCGCGCCTACGAAAAACCGCGCGAGCGATTTGGGCTAGCTGCGTGAATTCGTAGGGCCGATCCATGGATCGGCCAGGCCGCCGGCGATGTCGGGATCCTCGCGATCCTCCGGCCGGCCAACCGCCTCCGCGCCGGCGCGCGAGCCGCGGGTCGCAGCTGCGACCGAACCCGCCGGCCGGCTGAAAACCCCGCCGCCGGACCCCTCCCCGATGGCGGGGCGCAGCAACCGAATACCCGCCCGAGCGGCCCCTTCCGCTTGGAGGCTTCCTTTCCCCAAACCCCTTGCAAACAAGGAAAGCCTTCAAGCGGAAGGGGCCCTTCGCGTCCTGAAGCGAGCAGCGCGGCTTGTGCATTGGGTACCGTATGCCGTGTTTGGTCAAAACTTGCACCCTCTTCATAAAGTATCAATGCGATAGTCAAAACTTGCAACAAATACAAGTTTTGACTATCATCACCGCCAACGGAAATGCAAGGAGGCGCGCGTGATCGTTCGGCAGAAATATCTGGATAAGCTCATCGCGTTCCAGGACACCGACCTTATCAAGGTTGTCACAGGTATTCGACGTTGCGGCAAGTCGACGTTGCTAGCCATGATGCGACAGCATCTTATGCAGCAGGGCGTTCCCGAAAGTCGCCTTTTTACGTTTCAAATGGAGTCAATGGAGTTCATTGGGGTTACGGATTTTCGCGAGCTTTACAACCTGGTCATCAGGCGAATCGAGGGGCAATCTCATGTCTACCTGTTTTTCGATGAGCTGCAAAACGTCGAAGGGTGGGAGAAAGCGGTCAGCGCGTTGCGCGTTGACGTTGATTGCGACATCTATGTAACCGGCTCGAACGCGTTTTTGTTATCGAGCGAACTCGCCACGTTTATTTCCGGCCGTTATGTGGAAATAGCCATGCAGCCCCTCACATTTGCGGAATATCTAGATTTTCGCGGCGTGTCGTGGCGACCGGCTGGCGAAACTGGGGCCGACATCGCCGTGTTCGCAGACGGGTCGTTTGCCACGCTCCAAAACCTATTCGAGCAATATCGAACGTTCGGCGGGTTTCCCTATTTAGCTCAGCAGGCCCCTGACGAGGCGAAACATCGGGAATATATGAGCGGCATCTACCAGACGATCATCGTGCGGGACATTATGACGCGGGCTCAGCGCAACGGGCTGCGTGCGGTTAGCAGCCGCGATGTGCTCGAGCGCATCTGCTCGTTTCTGGCGGACAACATCGGAAACGAGACCTCGACGAACAAAATCGCCGGGTCCTTGAAGGCCGACGGTCAATCGACCAACCGGGCGACAACCGCGTTCTACATTTCCACGCTTGTAGAGGCGTATCTGTTCCGGCATGTGCCGCGTTATGACGTGAAGGGCCGCGAGCTGTTGAAAACAGGCGGGAAGTATTACATAGCGGACGTTGGTATGCGCAGCTTTTTGGACAGGTATCGCGGCAACGACGTTGGGCGCGTGCTGGAGAACCTGGTGTACGGACAACTTGTGTTCGATGACTACGATGTGCTGGTAGGGCATCTGCGCGGCGGCGAAGTGGACTTCGTTGCCACGAAACCGCGGCGGAAGATGTACGTTCAAGTTACCGAGAACATGCAGGACGAGGAAGCCCTGAAGCGCGAACTTGCACCCTTGAGGCGAATAGGTGACGAATACCGCAAAATCGTGGTGGTGGGAAGCGGTACGTACCCGGCAGACATCGATGGGATCGAAATAGTGAACATCATCGATTTTCTGTTGCATCGCTAGCGCAAGTTCGCGCACAGTCGGGGACTTTGCCCTGGTCCGCAAATTGAGCACTCCAACAAGCAGAAGGGGCCGCTTGCGTTCTGGGGCGTGTGGTGCGCCTGATGACGCTATGCCGGGTTTCGGGGTGCTATTTCTGTGGCGTCGCAGGTGTCTCGCACCCATTGACATCCCGCACGAGTGGTATCACGAAACCATGCGCCGCCAGGCTGTGGTGAACGCCAACGTTACGTTTCGCTTGCGCCCCGAACTAGGACAGCTCACCCGGCGCACTGCCCCAGTTCGCGGGCGGGGACGGCCCAAGCGCAGTGGCAACTCTCCGACCTTTGTCGCTCGGGCTCAAGCGTAACGAGGCGCCTTTCTTACCTATAGCTTGTTGGCGAACTCTTGCCATTCTTCGTCGGTGAACGCTAGGATGCGGTCGCGGTTGACGTCGCATTCCGATTGGCGCGCGTCTACGTTTGCGGTAAGCCCGTCGTAGGCGTTTTGCAGCATGTACAGCGCATCGTCGGCGATGTCCATGATGTACAAACTTACGTCCTGCCCGCTGTAGTCGCCTAGCTGCTTGAGCGTTTGGGCCGCAAGGTAGACGTCTTTTGCGGCGGTTTCGGTCTCCGAGGTGATGCTGCCCGATTTTGCGGCCGCCTCGATAGCGGGGATGTTGTTCACGATGGCGTCAACCCGGGCAAGCACTTGCTCTTTTGCGTTTTCCTTGGTGATAGCCTTGGCTTCGGTTTGGGCCTGCGCGTCAAGCGCCTCGAACTGCGACGCTGCGTCGGTCCATCCCGTTGCCTGCGCCGATGCTATCAGCTTCTCCACTTCTGGCGCCGTAGAGGTGATTTCGGGTTGGGCATCCTGGGTGGCGCTGCAGCCTGCCAAAAGGCCTCCGGAAATGAGTGCGGCGGCGCAGACGGCCAATGCTTGTTTTTTCATGCGTGTGCAACCTTTCTTGTTCGTTTCGTTTTGCTGAGGTGTTGCCGATTCGCGCGTTCGGCGAAGCCGCGCTGCTGCGAACCAGGCAAGGCGGTTGGCTATTTCAGTGGTCGTACACCTCCTCTAATCCGATGAGCTTCCCAATACGTTCGTGCATTTGGCGCAGGTTCCCTGGCTCGAACTCCAGCGGCTTCATCTCGTAGCGTTCGTAGGTGCCGTTTGCTATGTCGCTTGCGAACACTTCGTCCGATACGGTGATGGCGCTCATGTGGCACACGTCCTGGCAGCAGCGGCATTTCACGCACCTGTTGGGGAAGTGGTCGATGCCGAAAGTGCCGTCAGTGTTGGCGAACTTCTGCAGCGCACCGGTGGGGCAGAACACGGCGCAGCGCTGGCAGGAATCGCACCGGTTGCGGTCGATGATGACGTGGCCCCACAAACGTGTGTCGATCATCACGTCGTTAGGCTGCCCCAGGGCTGTAAGGCCCTCAAGCAGCCGCCGCCGGCGACTGGGTATGAAATGCGGCAACGTGCCGTCTGCTTGCACGCGCGTGTACCGCGCGGGCTGCGTTTTCGCAGGCCCGTCGATTTTTCGAACAACCTGCTCAGCCGCGTATTCCTCGGCCAGGTATCCCACGCTTTTCGCGTTTTGCGCGCCCGTGCGCAAAAAGTCGCGCTTGCTGGAGTCGAAGCTGTGGTCTTGCATGCGGCAGGCGGCGGGAAACTTCGCTTTCAGGGAAACCGTGCATGCCGAATTCCACGTGGAAAGCAGCTTGCTGGCCGTTTCCGCGACCGCCACTGCGGCCTTCGCGCCGTGGTGGTGCGGGCATTGCTCGCAGCCGTCGGCCACCAGCGCCACATGCTGGCAGCCAAGTGTTGCTAGCATGACTATCAGGCTTTCCTCCACACGTCCTAGGCAGGTGACCGCAACAACCTTCTCGTGGTCAAGGCTGTTGCCGGCGCGGTCGATGATGTTCTTGCAAGCGATGGCCACCGTGCCCGCGGTGCGTTCCATGGCGGTTGCGCAGCGCATGAACAGCTTCGCGTCGTCGGGCTGGTGGGCCTCAAGCGCGCACGTGGGGCATATGGTTGCGCACGTACCGCAGCCAATGCACTGCTCGGGCGCAATGACAAGCTTGTCGTCAACAAGGGAAATGCAACCCGACGTGCACACCTCGGCGCAGCGCATGCACTCGGCGTTTCGGTTGCGCACCACCGCGCACCGCCCTTGGTTCACGGTGATGCGGGAACTTTGCACCTTGTTGAGCAGGCCGAATATGTTTTGGCCGTTAGGCATACAAGGTCTCCTTGCTCTCCTCGGTTGCAGCGTCCTGTTCGCCTTCGGGCGCTTGGTCGGCAGCTGGGTCAGCCGCTTGGTCGTCCGGGGCCGGCGCCTCGCAGAACGTGCCCGTGGCGCTGTCAAGATAGGCGTACGTTCCGTCTGCGAACAGTACGCCCCATACGCGTTGCCGCAGCTCTGGCATCCAAACGCCTCCCGCTTCGGCAGCCTTTTCCCGCTCCTGTTCGCGCTGCGCTTCAAGGGCGGCGCGTCGCTGGACGTTTTCCCATTCGATGCGGTGCGATTCCCACACGGTCTGCTCCGAGAAGTGCAGCGCCGCCGCGCCCTGGTAGTGGTTAGGCTCTTCTTCGCTGGGGGTTTCGGCCGCGGCATCTGTTGCAGCATCGGCTTCGGTGCCAGGGGCATTGCCGGCGTGCTCTCCCTCGACCGTGCTAGCACCTTCGCCTGCGGGCTCCCCGACTGCCGCGATGTCGGCTTCGGCACCCGTCGCTGCGTCATCAAATTTGCCGTTTGCCGTCTCCTCGCGCGCCAGCTGCTCGGCGGCGCTGATGGCCTCTTGCGCCTGGGCGGCATCGCGCGCCCACTGCTCTTCGCGCTCGG
>CAVHFC010000027.1:3747-13197 GCA_963635025.1 Eubacterium sp. CAG:786 | reverse complement strand
AGCGCATCTTTCACGTTTTGGCCCACGTTGCTGGGAACCTCAAGGCGCAGCAGGTCTTTTTGCAGCTCGTGCAAGCACTCGGCCAGCTGCGGGCGCACAACCTTCTTCCAGTTGTGGCGGGCAACCTCGTCGTCGCGATCCCAAAGCGGCCGGTGCAAAACGGAAATGCGCATGCTCAGCGCGGGCAGCACTTGCGGGAACCGGGTCAGTACGGCGTCTGCAAGCTGTGCTTTCGTTTTCGGCTGTTTCGTCATAGCTTGCGCCAGCTGCTCGGCCGAAGGGGTGGGGAAGTAGCGGCTTACGTCCTCGGGCAGGATTTTCGGCAGCTTTTTCGATGTGGTGTCAACGTTTGCGCGCTGCGTGTTGGGGATGCCGAAGCTGCGGCGCATGACGAACGTCTCGCGGTAGATATCAAGCGCTTCGGGGGTGATAAGGCGTCCCTGGCGGTTGGGGATGCCGATGGCGCGCGCCTTGCCCTTCGCGTCGGCAAGCGCGGCGTGGGCGGAATCGATGGCGCGCGCCGTTTGCAGCAGCGCGTCGTCGGCCGCCCCGTCATCGCGGTCCGCAGCCTCACCTTCCTCGCAAGCCGGCAGCCCGAAGTTCGGCGCAACGTCGTGGGTGGCCGATGCGCATTTGAATACGCTCAGCAGCGTGGCGGTGTCGAGCAGCTCCTCTTCTTCGGGCTGCGCCGTGGTCACTTTGACGCGGAATGTGGTGTGAATCATGTTCGTCCCCCCAAACGTTTTCCAGTTGGTTCCGATGGCAAAAATCTTACGGTCGCGCCCGCGGGCGTCACAAGGTTCGCCCCGTGCTATTTGCCGCCGCACATGGCCAAATCACTCGTTCGGTATCACTCGCTACGAGTGATACCGAACGAGTGATTTTGTGCACCAGCATGAAAAATGGCTGATGAGGAACGATGCGCACGCAGCGGCGCCAACCTATAGTGGCCGTGTCATCGCGAGATGGGGCACGCACGATCGTCGCCGCGAGCAGCGCGACTATCCCTCCCCCTCCCCTCAGTGCCCCTTCTCGCCATGACCCAGGCAAAGCGTGCGAGAGAAGAGGTTTTCATGGTTGCGACATCTGGAGCGCCTCAGATTTCCGGGTTGGGTGGGCAGAATCCGTTTTCGAACATGGGCAAAGATCGCAAGTCGAAAATGCCCATTCTTCCCACCGAAGAAGTCGAGCGTCAATATAAAGCGAAGCTTGACGCCGAGCGCATGAGCGACGAGGAGTTCGCCGAGTTGTGGCGCGGCTTGCGCGCAGATGCCGTGGCCGCCGAACGCGTTGCCGTCCAGCCTTACGATTTGGCGCGCGCCCAGGCGCACGGCCAGGCCGAGGCGGACGGGGTGGAGCCCGTGGAGGTTGATCCGCTTGACCCCGATTTCGAGTACATGACCGAAGACGGGCGCACCATCGACGGCATCGACGCCATTGCTGCGCGCGACATGGAGCGCGCTGCACTGGAAGAAGAGCTGGCAAGCCGGGCGCCCGAAGACGAGCTGACGTTCGACGAAAAGGTGGAGCAGTGCATGAAAACGGTCATGCGCAGCAACCGCTTCCGCGAGATTTTGCGCAAAACGCTGGTGTTCTGCCGCGCGCGCCGCTCGCTTCCCGAGGTTGAGGACGAGATTCAAACGTACCCCGAGTATAAGGCCGCCGCGCAAAACCCCTATCGGCTCATCAAATTCCTGGTGGACAACTACGGCCTGGACATGTTGGACATCGATGAAGATGGGGAAGTGGTCACGCCCGAGCGCAAGGTCGGCCTGACCGAAGACGAGATAGACGACCTGGTTGTGGAGTTCCAGCTTGAGACGACCGAGGTGGGCGAAGAGGTGGCGCGCCGTCTTGAGCCCGAAAGCCGCATCGCCACCCTGCTGCGCGAGTTTCCCGTGCGCCTTGGCAGCTACCGCGACGTCATGAACTTCTGCCGCGAGCCGAAAACCATGAAGGAAATCAACAAGCTGTTCGAAAACGTGGACCTCAAAGCGTTGGGGACCATGCACTCCGACGACACCATAGCCATTCAGCCCAGCGTGTTCGTGGACAAGCTGGAAAAGGCCGGCGCCATGTACTGGGACGGCAAGTGGAAGCTGACCGCCGAGGGCCGCGCATTTCTCAAAGGTATGGACATGTTCATGGTGTAGGGCTTGTTTTGCCTGTTCATAGAAAGGAAAGACACAAAGGAGCAGAGAAAGGAAACGAGGACAAGACGATGGTAAAACGCAAGGAAAGGATTAGGCAATGGCTAAACGCACGTTGACGCGCCGCACGTTCGTGAAGGCGGCGACGCTCACAACTGCGGCGTTGGTTCTAAGCTCTTCGCTGGAACCGAAGCTGGAAGAGCGCGACAAGGCGTTCGCGAATGCGCCCGTTGAGCGCAAGATGTTCGAAACCGTGTGCCACGGCTGCATCCAGGTGTGCCCGGTGCGCGCCTACATGGAAGACGGCGTGGTGGTGCGCCTTGAGGGGCACCCGGACGCGCCTTTGAACAAGGGCGGCATGTGTCTGAAGGGCATGGGGCAGCTGCACACATGCTACAGCCCCCGACGCGTGCTTCACCCGCTCAAGCTTGCCGGCGAGCACGGCAGCAACGAGTGGGAGGTCATCAGCTGGGACGAGGCCATCAACCTGGCCGCCGAGCAGGTGGCGCGCGCCCACGAGAAGTACGGCCCCTATTCGCTGTGGGGAGCTTCGGGCGGCGGCGGCCTGTATGCGTCCGAGATCGCAACAGCCAACCAGTTCATTTACGGCGGCGCTGTTCAGGCGTGCACCGGCGCGCTGCAGTGCTACTGCCCGCGTTCGTCGGTGACGGCGTTTACCTACAGCGGCTGGAACCAGTCGCCGGCTGACCACGCCATGCTCGAGGTGTACAACGAGCTGAATCCCACCATGGAGCTTTTGGTGGTGTGGGGCGCGCAGCCGTCCACGTCGCAAACGGCCGAATCGGGCCGCGGCATTGCCGACGCGCGCTCCGACCGCGGGCTGAAGACCATCGTCATCGACCCCAACATGTCGCCCGATGCGGCGAAGGCCGACGTGTGGCTGCCGGTGCGCCCGGCTTCCGACACGGCCATGCTTCTGGGCTGGATTCGCTACATCATCGAGGGCAAGTACTACAACGAGGACTTCTGCAAGTACTGGACGAACCTGCCGTTTCTCATCAATCCCAACACGGGCCTGCCCATTGAAGCCGAAGAGGTGTGGCCTGACTACATCAACCCCTGCATCGACCCTGATGGCGTGTACGACACGCCGGCGTACGTGTGCTGGGACAAGCTGACGAACAGCCTGCAGCCCTTCGCCTATTCCGCGCCCGAAGATGCCGAGGTCGACCCCGAGCTGTTCGTGAACAACTGCCCGGTAACCCTTTCGGACGGCACGCAGCTTTCCTGCAAGTCGGCCTTCCAGATTTACCGGGAGGAAGCCGAGCCGTGGACGCTTGAGCACACCGCCGAGATCACCTACGTGCCCGCCGAGCTTATCGAGAAGGCCGTGCACATGTACGCCACCACCGAGCATGCTGGCATCACCGTGGGCGTGTTCTCCGACATGATGGAAATCAACGCGGAAGTGCCTTTGGGCACCATGGCGCTTGACATGATGATGGGGCATGTGAACCAGCCGGGCGGCACGCTCACCAATCGCGGGGCCGATTCCATTTACACCGACCGTCCCACCGGCCCGTTCAAGCTGCTGGTCATTTCCTACCAGCTTGAGGCGTGGTGGTACGGCATGAGCTGGCACATCGGCATGACGAAGGCGGGCAACGACGCCCTGCTGGAAAAGCAGCTGGCCGAGCTTGAGGACACCATCGTGGACAAGTCCACGCCCAACGCCCATGCGCGTCGCGACCAGATGGCCCAGGCGCTCAAAGATCGCTTAGGCGCCACGTACCACAAGGCGGCCATGTATTGGGAGCAAACGGGCCCCGGCATGGTGCGCGAGGCCGTGCAGTGCGGCGAGCCGTACCGCCCCGCCGTGCTCTACGAGGTGTCCGGTAACAAGCTGGCCATGGTGGCGAACAGCAGCAAGTGGCACGAGGCCATGCTCAACCTGGACTTCGCCATCCAGCAGTACGCCAACCTCACGTCGGAAACCATCGAGCTTATCGACTTGTTCTTCCCCACGAACGAGTGGCTGGAATACAACAACGGCGTGGCGCTTACCGTGCAGCTGAACACCCAGTGGCTACGCCGCTCGCTCATCCACCTAGGCGAAACGGTGCATCCGGAAATGGCGTATTCGCTGGTGGTGAACAAGGTGTGCGACATCCTGGGCGGTCGCGACAAGATTTTGAGCCACGATTTCCTGTACGTGCTGGGCATGTTCGACAACTACGACAAGGAAAAGGCCAAGTGGGCGGCCATGTACGGCGCGCCGTCGTGGGAAGAGCTTATCGAGCACCAGGACAAGTACTCGCCCATTGTCACGCCGCCGGAGGAGTACTGGCTATACCACCAGCACGAGATGCCCGTAAGCGACGGCTTGCCGGCGGGGTTCGGCACCTCGTCGCGCAAGTGCGAGGTGTACTGCGACGCCCATTTGCGCATGGCTCGCACCGGGTGGCCGTACCTGTACCCCTACGACATGGATCCGTGCGACGACTACCCGCCCATCTGCCGCTACCTGGAAAACCAGGAAAACGCGCTCACCGACACGGAATACCCGCTTACGTTCACGTCGGGCCGCGTGCACTACTGGCACCACGGCACCATGCGCCACTGCGCGTTCAACCGCGAGCTTCTGCCCGTGCCCGACCTGCGCATCAACCCTGTGGACGCCAAGAAGTACGGCATCAAGCACGGCGACTGGGTGAAAATCACGAGCCGTCGCGGTTCCACCCACGGCCGCGCCTACGTTACCAAGGGCATTGCCATAGGCTCGGTGTTCCAAGAGCGCTTCTGGAACCCGGAGTGCTTCGACGATTCCCAGAAGTCCATCACTGCCGGTTGGGAAGAGTGCAACATCAACCTGTTGACGCTTGACACCGCCCGAAGCCGCATGTTCGGCGGATCCACGTATCGCGGGTTTCAGGTGAAAATCGAGAAATCCACCAAGCCCGATCGCATTTGGGTCGAGCCGGAGGAGTTCGAGCCGTTTATGCCCGTTGCCGACCGCTACAAGTCGGAGCTTACGAATGAAGACGAGGTGTTGCCCAATGCGTAGGACGTTGCTTGTCAACCTTGACCGTTGCTCGGGCTGCGACAGCTGCATCGTGTACTGCAAGTACGAGAACGGCTTGAAGCTTGGCGAATACTACAACCGCGTGGTGGCGGTGGGCCCTTACGGCGATTACCCGTACGTTTCCATGTACTGGCTGCCCACGTGCTGCCAGCAGTGCGAGAACCCCCAGTGCGTGAAGGTGTGCCCCACCGGCGCCAGCTATCGCGACCCCGACACCAACGTGGTGCTGGTCAACGGTGATAAGTGCATCGGCTGCGAATACTGCGTGTACGCCTGCCCCTATGGCGTGCGTTCCATGAACAAGACTACCAGCGTTGCGCAGAAGTGCAACCTGTGCTCGCAGTATACCGCCGACGGGTCCGACGTTCCCGTGTGCGTGCACAACTGCCCCACCGGCGCGCGCCTGTTCGGCGACTTGGACGACCCGGAAAGCGACGTGTGCAAGGAAATCGCCCGTTACGACAAGGACTGCATCCATCACCTTTCCGACCCCAAGAACACCAAGCCCACCTGCACGTACATCCTTTCTCCCCAATATGCCGAGTGGAAGGAGATCAAGTAATGCTTATCGACATCCAATGGCCGCTGGTGCTGTTCGGCATTCTGTGCGGCATGGGCGGCACGCTGGCCTGCAGCATCGGCGTGGCTGAGCTGATGGGCCGCGCGCGCCAGGCGCGTTTCGTGGCCTCCATCGTTTCGCTTGCCCTTATGGTGGTAGGCGGTTTGGCGGTAGTCGCCCACCTGTCCATGCCTTTGAACGCGTTTTACGCCGTGGCGCACGTGTTCTCGTTCAGCGGCATCTCCGTTGAGCTGATTATGCTGGTCATAACGTTCGTGGTGATGCTCGTGTACGCGATTTTGCTCAAGCGCGACGTTGCGCCGGGTGCGTTTAAGGTGCTTGCGGTGCTTGCCATCGTGTCGGGGCTGGTCCTGGCGTTTGTGTGCGGCCACGGCTACGTTATCCAGTCCCGCGAGTACTGGGATACCGAGCTTTTGCCGCTGGCCTATATGGGCACGGTCCTTCCCGCCGGCGCGTTTTTGCACATGGCGCTTTCGGCCAAGCTGGGCGTGGCGCTTGAAGAGCTCAAGGGCATGAAGGTGTACCTGGTGGTGTCGGTTGCCGCATCCATCGTGACCTCCGCCGCGTACCTTCTGTTCTTAGGCGACGCGGGTGGGCGCAACCCGCTTGTTTCCTACGGCATGATCGTGGTGTGCGGCATGGTGGGCGAGCTGGTTTGCCTGGCGGCGTTTTTGAAGGCGCCGAACGCGAACACGGTGTTCCTTGTCGCCGTGGTGGCCGTGGTGCTTGCCGTGGTGGCGGCGCTTGGCATCAGGGTTGAGATGTGGCTGACAAGCGACCCGTATTTCAACGCGTTTTACTGGGAGCTTGAAAACGGCACTCCCATTCTGAAGGACGATTACTAGGAAGTACCCGAGGGGCGCCGCACCGGTGGCGCCCCCTCGAGGAGGGTGTTCCACCAGCGTTTCCCTTGGGGGGAACCGCGCTTGACGTGCTGGGTGGTTTTGCCCGGCACGTCAAGCGTGAATGGCAAGACGTCAATGCGCAAAGTGCGACGGAAATCGGAGGAGAGGAGAGGCTGATGACTGCTAAACAAGAGGTTGTGGACGTCATTGCGGCCCGAGCGGGGATGTACGAGACGCTGGCTAGCTTGTATTTCGACCGCCTGACCGAGGAGCAGATTGCTTCCATGGCGGCGCAGGACTACATCGCGCTGCGGGAAAACGAGAACGAGCTTATCGCAAGCGGGTTCAACGACATATACCGCTACCTGCGCAAGCGCAACACCGGCACGCGGCAGGAGCTGGCGTGCGATTTCTCCTCCTGCTTTTTGGGGACCCATTCCTACAAAGGGCTGGTGGCGCAGCCTTACGAGTCGCTGTTCTTGGACGCAAGCGGCACGCTGAACGCCAAGCCGCGCACGCTGGTGTACAACTTCTATAAAAAGGAATGCGTTTCGCTTAAAAAGGAGCACAACTACCCCGACGACCACCTGTCATTCGAGTGCGAATTCATGTCCATATTGTGCCATCGCACCATCGAGGTGCTGGAAAATGACGACACGGTCGAAGCGTTGCGCCTGCTCGACGTGCAAGAACGGTTCTTGAACGAGCACATCAACCGGTGGTTCCGCCGCCTGCACGATTTAAGCCTGAAGTTCATCAAAACCCGCTTTTATCGCGGCGTGCTCAACATCACGCAAGGCTTTTTCGACGAGGAATGCGAGCTTATAGACGACGTGCGTTCCGTAATCGAAGGCGGCTTCGACGAGGATCTCCCTGCCGAAGACCAGACATGCGAGGGCGACGCGGCGTAGGGCCGGGCTTTTCGTTTCGAGAGGACAGGGGAAATGGGGAACACAGCGAAGCAGGAGGGGCGTGCCGGCGCGGGTGCCGGGGCCTCGCTTTCCCGCAGGGGGTTCGTGGCTGGCCTAGGGGGCGTTGCCGTCACGCTTGCCGTGGGCGGCGTTGCCGCGGCCGCGCCGCAATCGGATGCGGTTTTGTACCCGCCGGGCGCCATGGACCGACGCCTGTTCAGCGCCTTGTGCATCAGGTGCGATAGATGCAGAAGCGCGTGTCCTGTCGGGGCTATTGGCGTGGCGAAGGTTGAAGATGGCCTTCTGCAGGCGCGCCTGCCCAAAATGGAGTTCCGCTTGTCGTATTGCGATGCGTGCGACGGGGCGTACCGATGCGTTGAGGCGTGTCCCACCGGGGCGCTGCAGCCGTTCGATACATCGCGGGACAAGGTGGGCATAGCCGTAATCGACCAGGCGAAGTGCCAAGTGTTCGGCATGTCTGCAACCTGTGGGAAGGTGTGCATCGCAACCTGCCCTGCGCAGGCTATTGCCGAAACGCCTGATGGGCGCATTGCGGTTGACGAGAACGCGTGCTGGGGGTGCGGCGCGTGCGAGTTCGTGTGCCCCACCAACGCGTACCGCAGCTACGACGGGAACACAAGCCGGGGTATCAACGTCAAGGTGTGGCAAGGAGGTCGGTCATGAAGAGGCGCGAGGAAAGCGCGAAGCCGAAACGGGCTGGGGCGAAAGGGCCGCACGCAAAGGCGCGGGTCGTTGTGAAGGTCGTCGTGTTCGCCGCCATTGTCGTGGGGCTGTGTGTGCATACCGGTTTCGGCACCTACTCGAGCGCCGGCATCGGGTTCGTTGCGAGCATATGCCCGCTGGGGGCCTTAGAAGGGTTGTTCGGCGCGTGGGCGTTCGTCCCGCGCCTGGTGATTGGTCTGGTGGCCATGCTGCTGGTGGTGTTCGTGTTCGGCCGGGCGTTTTGCGGATGGGTGTGCCCGGTGCCGCCCGTGGCGGCGTTTTTCAAGACGAAGCGACGCCGGGAACAGGAGATGCAGCAGCGCGAAGAAGCGGGCCGTGCGGCGCTGGAGCGTTACCGGTGCGCCGCTTGCGGCGGTACGAGTGCAGTTGAGGCTGCCGGTGCAGCGCATGGCGCGCGTGCGGCCGGAGCGTGTATAGCCGGGGCGCGCTCGGGTCCGCGTGTGCCTGGCGTGGCCAGGCCGCGTTTCGATTCGAGGCATGCGGTGCTGTGCGGAGCGCTGGGCAGCGCGGCGATATTCGGGTTCCCCGTGTTCTGCCTTATCTGCCCTATTGGGTTGACCTGCGCTTCCGTTGTTTTGCTCGTGCGGCTGCTGGGAATAGGCGAGCTTTCCTGGGGACTGTTTTTGTTTCCTGCCGTGCTTGTTCTTGAGCTTGTTGTGCTGAAGGACTACTGCGGGAAAATATGCCCGGTGGCGGCGCTTATGTCGCTGGTTGCCCGGGCTAACCGCACGTTCAGGCCGAAGGCGAACGCGCAGGTGTGCTTGCGCGACAACGAGCATGCTGCCTGCCATGTGTGCGCGAGTGCGTGCCCCGAGCATATAGACCCGCGCGCTGGCTTCGGCAGCGCGGCGTTAAACGAATGCACCCGGTGCGGCCGCTGCGCCGATGCGTGCCCTGAACACGCCATTTCGTTTCCGGTGTTGCCCGGAAAATGAGTTTGCGGGCGAATTGCTGCTGGTGCGTTGCGGGTGCGCCGCCGTACGTGTTTCGAACGCGTTGCTGCAAGCCTTTCGTGTCGTTTGCTGGCCCGCCGCCCCTGTGTTTTGGGGTAGCGGGCCCGAGTTTTCGCTTAAGGGACGCGGTAGGGGATTGATATAATAATTGGGTCTATCCAATGGGGGAAGGGTGGCTCATGAACGAAAGCGCCATGGCAGGGGAATTGCGCCTGGGCAAAGTG
>CAVHFC010000027.1:1949-3499 GCA_963635025.1 Eubacterium sp. CAG:786 | reverse complement strand
TACGGCGGTGTTCCTTCCGGCGTTTTCCCCGTTTTCGATAACGGATGAGGTGCGCACCATCTTAGCTGTGGTGAACATATGTGCCTTGTCGTGGTGCGTGTTCATATGCCTTCACACCGTTTCCGAGTCGAAAAGCGTTTTCAAGCTGTGCGTGATTGCGCATCTTGTTATCCCTACGATGTTCGTGCTCAACGGCATGTTCTTCGTGTTCAGTCGCTCTTGGTCGCTGGTTCTGTTCGCGGTCGTTCCCGTTATCGGTTCTGCGATGCTTATTCTTGCCGCGCGCCTTTCGCCTCATTTGCGCTGTGAGAACGCTCGCGAGTTCTGGCTCATGCCGCCGCGCCGCGCGCGCAGCTTTGACGCGTGCGGCAAGATGGACGTCTCCGCGCTTGTTGGGCCTCGATATGCAAGCGTTCGAAAACTGCTGGTCATGGCGCTTGTGAGCGTGTTCGTTGCGAGCTTCTACATTGCCTTTGTGCGTTATGCCGTTTTGCAGGGTTCTTCTGGCATTGAAAGCCACAGCGTTGGCGCGTCGGGCGGGCTGGGGCTGATGGCCATTGTCGCAATGGTGATGCTGTCGGTTGCCCTGACCACTGGCCGCCATGAGGGCATGCACGTGTATTACGTGGTCGGCTGCTTGGGCATGTGCTTTGCCGCGCTGGTGGTGCTGCTTACCAGCAACAGCAACCAGCCTTTGGTCCGTACCATCGAGAACGCCTCGTTCATACTGTACGTCATGTCTATGACGTACGCGTTTGCGTCGTGGGTTGCCACCATCAACATTTACGTAAGCAATTTGCTGGCGCTTGTTGGCGCCGTGGCGTCGGTGGGTACGGTTGCCGGGTGGCTGTGCCAAGGCGCGCTGTTCGCGTTCGTTGATGCCGAATACCTGCTTCGCATCTCGTTTTTCGCAGCAACGTTTGCGGTGTTCGCGTATGTGCTGTTCGGGTTTACTGCGCAGGAATACAAGCGTTTTGTGGGGCTGGGCGTGTCGTTCCAGAAGGCCGAGCAGTTTGCGGCGGCGCGCGACGGGGCGGAGCAGATGCCCATCGTGTGGCACGATTGCCGCGATTTGCTTGCCCAAGCGGCAAATCTTGAAGTCGCGCAAGCATCGCCGGCGCCAGCTGAGCAGTCGGGCCCGGTAGCGTCGGATGCGTCAGCTGCCAAAGGGTCGGCGGCCGAGGGACTTGCGGCGGGGGAGCCCGCAAATGAAGGTTCGGCTGATGAAGCTGGAGCTTCCGCTCGCCGCGCTCCACGCCATGGCATTTCGTTTAGGGAAGCCGTTCAGGAGTCTGCGCAGAAAGCCGGCCTGTCAAAACGCGAGGCAGGCGTTTTGTCCATGCTGCTCAAAGGCTATTCCGACCAGCGGATTGCCGAGGAGCTGGTGCTTTCCTACCACACGGTACGCTCGCACGTGCGGCACATCTACGCGAAAATGGACGTGCACAGCCGAGAAGAAATTTCCGACTACATAAACGCCGTGCAAAACGAGCATGCGCAAAGCAAATGAGTCAATCCCTCCGTAACGTTTTGGCTCGCTAACACTGATA
>CAVHFC010000027.1:0-1674 GCA_963635025.1 Eubacterium sp. CAG:786 | reverse complement strand
GGCGAGGTTGATTTTGTGGTGGATGCCGGCAACGGCAAGGCGGTGCCCATCGAGGTGAAGTCCGGGCGCTACTACCACGCCCACGCCGCGCTCGACCATGTGTTGGAAACGGAAGGTTACAACGTTGATCTGGGCATCGTCTTGTCGCGTGGCAACGTTGAGCGCCGCGGCAAAGTGCTCTACCTGCCCCTGTATGCGCTGCCGTTTCTGCCGCTGTACTTGGAAGCGCCCATCCCTCAAGGCTTTAAGCTGCAGGTCCGGAAGGTGTGATCTCGTTTTCATTCAAGGCAAGTCTTTGTGGCGCTATGCGGGCAAAACGGAAGGGGAAGCTTCCGGCCGAAGGTTTCCTCGCATCAAGGTTTTCGTGGGGTCGAGCGAGAGCTCTACCAGGCCGTCGGCGACGCGGGGACGCGGCAACCCCGTCGGCCGGCCGAAACGCCCCGGCGCCGGACCTCCCCCCGGTGCCGGGGCCTCACAACCGAATAACCGCCCGAGCGGAAAGGGCCGCTTTGCGGCCGGCTGCTACACTTCGGCTTTCCCCATGAGCCAATCGAGTGCATAGATGCGGCGTATGCCGTCGTAGGATTGCTCGCGCTCGTCGTCGAGCGTGAGCAGCGTCTTGGGGTAGTTGTCCCGCACGCCATCGAACGACGACAGCTCGCGCTTCAGCGTCTCTTCGCGCGCCGTCGATTCGCTGACCTGCCAATATTTCACGCCGTCGGGGCCGTTGGTCACGAAATCGATCTCGCCTGTGGGGCCTTGCCCCACGTACACGTTTTTCTCGCGCCGAAGCAGTTCCAGGTAAACGAGGTTTTCCAGCACGCGCCCGGTATCGCGCACGCTGTTCGAGCACAATATCCTGCGAAGACCCATGTCGACCGCGTAGTATTTGCGCTCCTGCTTCATGATCCGCTTACCGCGCACATCGTAGCGGTCGGCGGGATACACCAAGAAGGCGGCCTCGAGCGCTGCTAGGTAACGCGTTACCGTCGGTGCGGAGATGGCCTGCCCGCCCGCCGTCATGGCTTTCGCGATGGAAGAGGGGCTGGCCAGGTTTCCGACGTTGTCGTACAGAAACGCGCAAAGCCGCCGCAGCGCCGGCGCGTTGCCGCCGACGCGCTGGGAGACGTCTTTGACCAGTATGGTGTTCAAGATTCCGTCGAGGTAATCGAAGGTCAGGGCATCGTCGCCTTCCAGCTGCGTGAGAGCCGGGAAGGAGCCGTCGTGCAGGAAGTCCGACCACAGTCGCGTTCGCGATTCGCTGCCTGTGTGCGCTCTCGCGTATTCCTCGAACGAGAACGGCAGCATTTTGATCTCCATGTAGCGGCCGGACAGCAGGGTGGCGAGCGTGCCGCTGAGCAGATGCGCGTTCGAGCCGGTGATGTAGAGGTCTATGTTGGGGCGCACGTAGAGGCTGTCGATGGCCTTTTGAAAATCGGGCACGTTCTGCACCTCGTCGAGCAGCACGTAGTGCACGGCGTCGCCGGCGCATCGCGCTAGCACGGCATCGTGCAGCGCATGGTATTCCAGCAAAGGTTCGTTTTCCGTCATCTCAAGGTTGATGTGGACGATGCGGGCGGCTTCGACGCCGCTTGCTCGAAGCTCGGCTTTCCACTGCTCCATAAGCGTTGATTTCCCGCAGCGGCGCACGCCGGTGATGACCTTGATGACGTC
>CAVHFC010000026.1:0-23845 GCA_963635025.1 Eubacterium sp. CAG:786 | reverse complement strand
GTGCCCGACTCATCAACGGTGAAGGTGACGTCGGCGGCCTTGGCGAACCCGTTGGGCGCCTCGGACTCGTACAACACGTACTGCTCGCCCGCAACCAAACCGCTCAACACATGGCCCGCGCCGTTGCTCGTCCATTCCTCAAGGGCATCGTCGCTATCCGCAAGACGCACGCCCAGCTTCGCGCCGGACAGACCCTGACGTGCCGAGTCGACCTTGTTCACCTTGACCGTCAGCGCCTCGTCGGCCACGCCCGCACCGTCACCGAACTCGATAACGGTGCCGATGCTGTACTCCTTGGAGGTGCTACCGTCGACATAGGCAAGCTGGTACTTCGTCGCATCGCCCTCGCCCAGGCGCTTGATCTGGAACTTCTGGGTCTGATCAAGCGAAAGCTTGTAACCCTCGGGAGCCGAGATCTCCTGGAACCAGTACTCGGTGTCCTCCGAGATGACTTCGGAAGCATCCGTAGTCGCAAACGTCATATGCCCGTCAGCATCGGACGTCGCCTTGGCAACCAGCACGGCATCGGAAGAACTGTCACTCGAAACCGAACCAGCACGGTACAGCCCGTAAACGGCGCCCGACAGCGTTGCCGAGGAGTCGGCGTTGAACTTCGTCAGGCCAAGCTGGATGGCCTTCACCGAGTTCGTGATGGTCGGATGCACGGTCGCGGAGCCCGTCACCGGGATAACCTTGCCCGCCACGCCGGCGGCGCGATCAGCGGCGCTGTCATAGCAGACGTACTTGCTCTCCACTTCTTTCAGATCCTTGATGGTCGTGACGAAAGTCACCACCTCGGTCGAATAATCGATCGTCGGGTCCTTCGCCGCGCTTGGATTCTCGCGCACGGTGTAGGTGTACGTGCCGTCAGCCGTGAACTTCAGGCAGCACGGGTTCATGTCGTCACCAGACACGTTGTTCGCCGCGTCGAAGTCCACCATGCCCTTGTCGTCATTGGTGGCAGAAGAAACCACGTTACCCGTCGCGTCGTCGATCAGCTGGAAGGCGAACTCGCCATCTTCCAGCATGCGGCCCGTCAGCACCTTCGTGACCTTCGGGTCCACGTAGCACACCTTGTCAGCCTCGGGCGTCGGCGCGGAAAGAGAGCGCACCGAATAGCCGGCCAGCGACAGCTCGGCCTCTTCCTGCTCATGCGTGTTCGTCATGGTGAAGGCATACGTGCCGTCATCGGCCGCGACGCCCTGGATGTCAACCGTGTAACCCTCGGGAACCTCGACCTCGCGCACGGTGTACTTGATGGCCTTGCCCGCTTCCTTCGCCGGCAGGTCGGTCCAGTTGGCCGCCCAGTTGTTTTCCTGCGAAAGCACGGCGGTCTTGCCTTCAACAGCCGTAAGCGCACCTTGCGCGTCGACCGTGTACAGCTGAGCCGTCACGGATTCCGGGCGCAGGCCATCGGCGTCGTTGGCATCGTTCCATACCTTCGCGACACTCACCTGCGTCAGCGCACGATCGTGCGTGTTCGTCATGGTGAAGGCGAAGGTGCCGTCAGCCAGCTTGCCACCCGAAAGCTCGAACGCATAACCTGCCGGAACGTTCGCTTCCTGCACCGTGTACGTGATGGCCTTGCCGTTGGCGTCGTTCAGGTTCAAGCCGTCCCAAGTGTATGTCCAGTTGTTCGCAGCGGAAAGTTCGACGGTCTTACCCGCCACCGGATAAGCAGCACCCTGCGCGTCAACCGTGCACAGCTGCGCGGTCACGGAATCGGGGCGCGAACCGTCGGCGTTGTCGGAGTCGTTCCACACCTTCGCAACGCTCACCTGCGTCTTCGCATCGGCGGTGTTCGTGATGACGAAGCTGTTGGCGCCCTTGCCCTCCGCCACCTTCGACGTGTAACCGGCAGGCACGTTGACCTCGGCGACCGAATAGGTGATAGCCTCGCCGTTCTGCTTCACCGGCAGATTGCTCCAACCACCCTTCCAGTTGTTGGCCTTGGAAAGCTCAACCGTGTAGCCGTCCACCGATTCGGCATTGCCGCCTGCCACCTGCTTGTACAGCTGCACGGTGATGGCGTCGTGATCGGAGGTGTCCAGCGTGCCATCGGATGCGGCCCACTGCTTCTCGACACTCACTTCGGTGGTTGCCGTCGTATGCGTATTAGTGATGACGAAGGCGTTGTTGGAGCCAGTTGCGATGGCCGTGTAGCCCTCGGGCACGTCGAGCTCGGCCACGGTGTAGGTGATTTCCTTACCGTTGACCTTCTTGTCGAGGTTCTTCCAGCTGTAATCCCAGCCGTTAAGAGCGGAAAGCTCAACCGGGTTGCCCAAGGCTTCGCCATCGGCGTAGAGCTGTACCTTCACCGTTGCCGGACGCAGGCCGTCCTGATTGCTCGCGTCGACCCATGCCTTGTGCACGGAAACGCTCGTCTTGTCAGCCTCATGCTTGTTGGTCAACGTGTAGGAGAAGCTGCTGCCGTCAGTTGCCGGGCCACCGGTGATTTCGGCGGTGTAGCCAGTCGGGCCTTCGACCTCGGCAACCGTGTAGGTGACGGCCTTGCCATCAGCATACTTCGCCAAGCCAGCCCAGTTCGCCGCCCAGTTGTTGTCGGCGGAAAGCGTCTTAGTGCTGCCATCAACCGCTTTGCCATTCGCGAGCAGCTGCACCTTCACGGAGCTGGCGCGCAAGCCGTCCTGGTTGTTCGCGTCTTCCCACTTCTTAACGACGCTCACCTGCGTGGTGGCCGGGCCGTTCTGCTTCGTGTTGGTCAGCGTGTAGGAGAAGCTGCCGTCATCGGTGTCGTTTTTCGTCACCGAGGGGGTGTAGCCTTCGGGCGAGCCAACCTCTTCGATGCTGTACTCGATGGCCTCGCCGTTAGATTTCGCTGACAAGCCCGTCCAGCTGGCCTTCCAGCTGTTGGCGGCGTTCAGCTCCAGCTTGTAGCCCTCCATGGCGACTTTCTCGGAATCGCCAACCTTCTTATATAGCTGCACGGTCACGGCGGCGTGATCGCCGCCCTCCGGCGTGCCGTCCTCGCTGACCCACTTCTTCTCGACGCTCACATTGGTCTTCGCGGCCTCGTGCTTGTTGGTTAGCGTGTAGGAGAAGCCGTTGGTTACCTCGCCGCCGGTGATCTCGACATCGTAGCCGTCAACCTTGGACTCGACCACCGTATAGATGATCTTCTTGCCCGCGGCGTTCTTGGCAAGACCGCTCCAGTTCGCGGTCCATCCGTTGCCTTCGGAAAGCGTTTTGGTGCTGTCCTCGACCTCAACGCCGTTCGCAAGCAGCTTCACCTGCACGGAGCCGGGACGCAAGCCGTCCTGGTCTTCCGAGTCGCTCCATACCTTATGCACGCCCACCGAGGTGGTCTCGGTCGTATGCGTGTTGGTCAGTGCGAACGTGTAGTTCCCACTATCATCCTTCGTGGTTTCGACCGTGCCGGTATAGCCGTCGACCGCAACCTCGCTCACGGAATACGTGTAGGTGTCGCTCCGCTCCCACTTGGGAAGCTCGGTCACCTCTGCAGTCCAGTCGTTATCGGCGCTAAGCGTCAGCGTTTGCAGGAATTGAGCTGCGCCGCCGTTCACGCTGCGCATCAGGTTGACATCCACGCTCTTGGGGCGCACGTTGTCCTGGTTGTCGCCGTCATTCCAAGCTTTCGTCACCTTCACGTTGATCTTCGAGGACTCGTGCGTATTGGTCAGCTTGAATGCATAGGTCGCATTGCCGAATTTATCGGCGGAGGATTCGGATTCGATCTTGTCAACCTTGCCCGTATAGCCGCTAACAGCCTTTTCCTGAACCGTATAGGTATAGGTTTTGCCATTGGCATCCTTGGCGGGCAGGCCCGTCTTTTCGACCTTCGCCCAGCCGCTTTCAGCCGTAAGCGTCATCGTGCCGACTTCGGTCGACGCAGCTTCACCTTCAACCTGGCGCATGATGGAAACAGTCACCGACTCGGGACGTACCTTGTCGATGTTGTTGTTATCCTCCCATACCTTGGTCGCGGAAACGGTAACCTCAGCCTTATGCCGGTTGGTAATAGTGAACGAGTTGCCGCTGCTCGTGATGGACGAGTCGTACGACTGAGCATCGGCACCGCTCAAACCGCTTTCCTTCACGGTATAGCGCGCTGTCTCGCTATTCACCTTCGTGGGAAGGTCGGCCCACGTATACTTCCAGCCATTGTCGGCCGAAAGCTGTACCTTCACGGCATTGCCGTCGGCGCCCTTCACGGCCTTCGTCGCTTCGCCCGACTCATTGGCATACCACAGCTCGGCCGTGATGGCGTCGTGGCTCACGCCAGACTCGGCGCTACCCTTCGAATCGAGCCACTTCTTCTCAACGCTCACGGAAGTGGTGTCCGAGTCCGCGAACTTGCCGTTGAACGGGCGAACGTGGCTTTCCGCCACGACCGTCACGTTGTTGCCGATAAACGATCCGCATGCCGAACCAGGGCCAAGCGTGATGGACGCGTTGGGGGCAAGGACGCTTGCCGTGCATTCATGGACCGTGATGGCCATGTTCTGCTTCGTGTTGTAGAAGTTGTACAGCACGTAACCCGTGTCACCGTACGTTTCGTCGGTTTCGCCGGTCCCCACCGGGTTCCCGTTCACGCGAATATACGTCTTGGGAATCTCTACGGAATCCTTCCCTTGGCAGTCGACGTTGATCACCATCGCTGCAGAACCGTCGATAGGCATGTTGTCGATGAAGACGTTCTCGTACGAAGACTGCAATTGATCAGCCGTCAACGACACATAGGCGCAGCCGGACCCCTTCTTGTAGGTGATGATGCGCTTTTTGCCGTCATCCTTGAGCTCTTGCGCCACCTCCGTCGAGCTGCTCGTCCTTTGGGACAGCGTCGCAGACGTCGACACCATCTCATTCTTGACGCGAGTCAAATCGATAAACGGAGCAGTGGCCGAATTCTCATCCTGGATGATCGAATTCGGCTTCTCGATACGCGTGCCGTTGATGTAGATCTCACTCTTGTTCATCTGGCTCACGTTCGAGTAGCTACCAATGACGGCGAGACCCGTATCATCCTTGTTCAGGCGAGGGAAAGCGCACTGATAATTCTGGATATAGCTCAATCCCGTATGGCTGTAGATAGTGGCGAACTTGTTCGTCAGGCCGAAATCCTTGGCCGTTTCGAAATTGCTCGTCAACACGTTGCCGTAAATGTCGACCTCGCCCCTCAGGGTGTTGAACGCAACGATATGGAAACTTCCCGCATCGCCCAAAGCGCTATTGGGAACGCGATAGTTGTCATAGACGGAATTCTGGAAAGCGTCCTTGGTTTTGTTCACGGAGAACGTGATATTTCCGTACTTCCCTTCCGCAATGGTGCTTCCCTGCGTCGAGCCTTCCCCGGCCGTTGCCGTCGACACCTTCGTCAGCGGTGACAGACCGATGATCAGGATGGCCGACATCACAATGGAGAGCGCCTTGTTCGCGAACACGCGCGCACGACCGCGGTGCGACGCCCCGCGCATCGTATGGTTTGAGGAAGCAGTGCAACGTTTCATGGTGGTATCTTTCGTCTTCATGATTCCCTACGCCTCCTTCGAGCCGTTGCTCGAATCCGCAGCCGCTTCCTTGCGACCGCTTCTGCGCACAAACGCCAGGGCGGCGGCGCACACTGCAGCTACCGCAGCGATGGCCGCAGCCGCAATGCCCGCCGGCACCATGGAAGAAGCCTGTTCCGCCGCTGCGGCGCCTTCGTCAGAGGAAGCCAACGGCGTCTCGTCATCGGCGATTCGCTCCTCGTAAGCGCTTTCGCCGTTCGGGGCGATCACGTCGGAAAGCGAATCTGCGGCAGCGCCGGTGCCGTCACCGTTGTTGGTAACGACCGTCGCGTACGGCGTGGATGCAGCAAGGCCGCCCGTCGTGGTGGTGCCCGCCGCATTCGTGGTGGTCACGGTGCCGGTGGTCGGGTTGACCTCGTAATAGCGCACGCCGCCGTCGATGATGTCGGTGCGCACGACCGAAGTGTCGCCCGCAGAGACGGCGCCCGGCTGCGCGTAGTAGATGGTGTAGGTGCGGTACGGCGCGAAGTAGCGGTGCGTGACGGCCGCTTCCTGGCCGGTCAGACGCTGGTAAGTGGCACCCTGCGCCTCAAGCGATTCGGGGCCGGAAATGGAGAGCGCCTCGCCGTCGGGCGAGCACGAAAGCACTTCGCTTCCCAGTTCGTTTCCGCTGATCACATCCACGTAGCGCACGGTCACGTCGTACGCAGCGGACGGCTGCACATCGGAACGCGTGTAGTAGACGGTGTCGGAAAGCGTGCGCCCGGCGGTGAAGTCGGACCAGGCGTAGGCAAGCGCATCGTCGGAAGAAGCGCGCGTGTAGGTTTGCCCGTCGCGCTCGATGGTCGCCGGCAATGCGACGGATGCGGCGGCGGAAGCGGAAACGGTCGCGCTTTCGGACGAATCGAGCTGCACGGAGTAGCCGCCACCGTCCGCGGGCGTGACCAGCGCGAAGTTCACGGTGTAGGTAAGATTCGCGTCCTGCGCGTCGTAGACGAGCGTGACCTCAGGAGCGCCGTCATACGCCAGCGTCAGCGAGGAAGCGGCGCTTGCGTCCCACGAGGCGCCACGGCTGTCGGAGCCGCCGGCGAGCGTGTAGCGATCGACCGAGCCGTCGCGCGCCTGCGAGAACGTGGTCGGCGGCGCGTAGACGAAGCCGCCTGCGCCGACCTCCACCTTGTCGCGCATCAGCTGGGTGCTGTCGGCGGACACGTAGTTGATGGTGACGGTGCGCGTTTCCATGCTGGCCTCGGTGCGCGGCAGGCAGTGCACGACCACTTCCGGGGAAGCGGCGCTCACAGTGACGGTGGGCATCTTCGAGACGGGCACGTACACGCGGCCATTGGCCTCAACGGTGTCGCGCACAGCCGTTGTCTGCTCCTGACCTGCGGAAAGCGTTCCCAGGTCGTCACGCAGAAGTTCGTTGCCGTTCTCATCAACGTAGGTCACCGATGCGGAAACGCCCGCTTCGTCAACCAGTTCGTAATCAACATAGAGCACACCGTCGACCAGCTGCGGCGTGGCGGTTGCCGCGTTTGCAGCGAGGCGATAGGTCTGCCCGTTGCGCACGATGAGGCGCGGCGCTTCGAACGCCTGGGTGGCGTCGGCCGCTTGGCAGGTGCGAATGCCCACGATGGAATCGGCGACGCTGCCGACCGGCTGACCGCCAACACGCATGGCCACCGCGTACACCGTTGCGTTCAACAGCGCCTTGGAGCTGCCGTCGGCGGCCTTGGTATGGAACGCGATGTCGATGGACCCGGAGTGCGCGGCCACGTAGCTTGCCTTCACGCTCAGGGAAACGACGCCGGCCTCGTCGGTAGCGCGATCGTAAGTGTAGGGAAGATCCTTCTGCTTGACCTGCCCGTTGACGGACACGTCAGCGTAGAGGGTGTCACCGCCAAGGCCTACAACGGTTGCCAGATCGAACGCGTCGCCGCCAACCGACAACGTGTCGATGCCGCGGAGGGACACGTTCGTTACGGACTGGGAAGCTGCGACGGTCGATGCGCTTCCGGAAGCGTCGTCGGCATAAGCGAGCGCAGGAGCCGGCGCCAGCGACAGAGACAACACGAGCGCCATGCCGGTGCATGCGGCAGCATGAGGCAGCGGCTGCGCTTTGCAATCTCGAAGATCGGCATTCATACGAGTACCCTTCTCTCGTCTTCGCGAACCTTGCAGCTCGCTTCCACCGCCGCTGCGGAAATCTACCTACTTCCTTGCGGCGGTAACTATCCGAACGCACAAATAGGCCGATTTCTTGCGAAGATCAGCCTATTCATGCAACTTTATAATCGAGGAGGATTTTATCAGTGTTTGACCTGCTATAACAGGGTCGAAAAGGGTGTTTAAGGATAGATTCAAATTGTCCATTTTGAGAATAAATTTCAGCTGCGTTCATAGCGAAAAACGGCGCGTTCGTTTGCAGAAAATCAGCATGTGTGACTGAATCGTGAAGCATTTTGTTGCATCGGTGAAGTATCTTTCGAGGGAAGGCGGCTGTGGGCCCAACACGCCGTCGTGTTGGGCGGGCCGAAGGTTACCTACCGAATGGCGGAACAGGGTTGTCGCGACGTTGGCAGCGGGGCTTTAGGGAAGTTTGTGTCGCGCCTTCGGCGCTCTTGAATAAGGGTCGAGTCATGCCTCGACCCTACGAAATCTCGCGGTTTGGTCAACGTTGCAGTCAGTGTTCACGGCCGCACCAGGTTTTCATAGACTTACGGCCACACCAGGTATTTCGTGGTCGCGAGGCACGACTCGCGCAGCACTAGCCAGCGTCCGAAGGACGCGTCACGCATTTTCAAAACGCGAACGGGACTAACAGTGCGACCGCCAAGCGACCGCCTGCTCGTCCATGGAAATATCTGTCGCGCCTTCGGCGCTCTCTTGTATGGGGCTCTCGCTCGACCCCACGAATTCTTGCTGTCAGGATAACGTTACAGCCAGTTTTTCGTGGGCGCGAGGCACGACTCGCGCAGCACTAGTCAGCGTCCGAAGGGCGCGTCACACTTTTATTGGATCGCGCGGATCTGGTCGGCTAGCCAGTTGGCCCATTCCTCGACGCCCTCGCCCTTGGTTGCCGCGATGGGGAAAATGGGCGCATTGGGGTTGAGCTGCTGCACCGACGCGTCGAAAGCTGCGCGGTCGAAGTTGAACACGGGCATGGTGTCCACCTTGTTCAGGATGACCACGCGCGACGCCTGGAAAACGCCCGGGTACTTGAGCGGCTTGTCATCGCCTTCGGGCACCGACAGGATCATGACCTTGGCGTTCTCGCCCAAATCAAAATCGGTGGGGCACACGAGGTTGCCGACGTTCTCCACAATGATAAGGTCAAGGCGCTCCAAATCCAGCACGTCGATGGCGCGGCTGATCATGTTGGCCTCCAAGTGGCACGCCCCACCCGTGTTGATCTGCACGGCGGCAATGCCCTGCGCCTTGATCTTCTCCGCATCCACGTTGCTGGCGATGTCTCCCTCGATGACGGCGATGTTGAACTCGTCGCGCAGCGCCTCGATGGTTGCCAGAATGGTGGACGTCTTGCCCGATCCGGGGCTTGCCAGCAAGTCGACCACGTAAACGTGATTGTCGGCGAATCGCTTACGCAGCTGCGCTGCCAGCTGGTCGTTCTTATCCAGAATAGGCTGCTTGATGTCGATATGCATCAGGAATCCTCCTCGTCGGGCAGGTCGACCTCAATCGAATCGATCTGCAAATCGCGCCCGGCCAAAAGCTCCGTCGCGAAGCTTCCGCACGCCGGGCAAGCCATATGGAATCGGTCATGCTCGTATTCGTTTCCGCAGTCCAAGCAGCGGCTTTTCGGCTTCACCATGTTAATGACCAGCTCCGCCCCCTCGCTGATGGTGCCCTCGGTGAGCACCTCGAAGGCAAAGCGTAGGGAATCATCGATGGCCTCGGTCATCTCGCCGATGGACAGCGTCACCTTCAGCACCTTGAGCGCGCCGGCCTGACGCGCCGACTGGTCGACGGCCTCCATCACGCCCGTCATGATTCCCAGTTCGTGCATGGACCACCTTTCGATACAGCGCAGGCAACGAAGCCCACGCGGGAACAGCTCCCGTTATAGTAGACCAAAACGAACGGCCTGCGGAGCATTTTCCACAGGCCGTTTGGTTTCACTCTATTGCCGGCAAACCGGCCAAGGTTCCGCGCTTCAGAGGCAACGCCCCACGCGCCGATCGGCGGCGCTACTTGCGCTTGGCGACCTTCAGCTTGCGCGGCTTGTTGGCAGCAGCTTCGGCCGCCTCCTCCTTGGCAAGTTCCTGGTTCTGCTTCTGAATGCGGCTGCGCAGCACCACGCGGGCGATGAGCAACGACAGCTCGTAGAGCACGATGAGCGCGGCGAACATGAGCAGCATGGTGACCGGGGAGGCGTCGGGCGTGATGATGGCGCACAGCACCAGCAGGCCGACGTAGATCTCGCGCCACTTCCCGCGCAGCGTTTTGTACGGGATGATGTCGAAGATGACCAGGTAAAACACCACCAGCGGCAGCTCGAAGGCAACGCCGAAGCCCAGTTCGAACTTGATGATGATGTCAACGTAGGTCGACATGCGCGGCGTGACGGTGCCCAAGCCCATGGCCTGGTCGGTGAGCCACTGGAACGCCGGGTTCAGGATGACGGCGTAGCAGAACACCGTGCCGATGATGAACAGCACCACGGCGATGGCGAACGTTGGGACGAACCACCTGCGCTCGGAGGGCTTGAGCGCCGGCAGGAAGAATGCCAGCAGCTGCCACAGGATAACCGGCGAGCAGGCAACGATGGCCGCCCAGATGGATATCTTGAAGCGCGTGGCGAACGCCTCGAAGGGATCGAGCGCCACGAACGAGGTGAGCCCTTGCGCGTCCTTCGGCAGGAATTCGGCGATGGGCTGCATGAGGAACTGCCCCATGGTGGGCGTGGCCATGTAGAACACGCACACGCCGATGAGCAGGCATACGACGATGCGCACCAAGCGCATGCGCAGCTCGCCCAAATGATCGAAAAGGGGCATGCGCGCCGGTCCGATAGGCATCGGTTATTCCCCCTTCGTTTCGTCGGTTGCGGAAGCTGCAGCAGGCGCAGCGGTGGCGGCTGCGGGAGCCGCAGCCGCAGCAGGTTCAGCCGGCTTCGCCGCGGCAGCGGCTTCGGCCTTCGACGCCTCGGCGGCAGCCAGCGCCTCCTGCTTGGCCTTTTCGGCGCGCTCGGCATCGGCGGCCTGCTTGGCCGCACGCTCGCGGTCGTAGCGGGCCTTGCGCTCGGTGAAGCTTTCCTGCTTCGCCTGCGTGCGCGGCTGCTGGGAAGCGGCGGCAGAAGGCTGCGAATGAGTTGCCTTCGACGCCGCCTTGTCTACCTTGTCGGCGGCCTTTTTACCTGCTTGAGCTGCTTTTTCCATAGCATCCAAGGGGTTTTTGAACGGCTCATCTGAATCGGGGTCGTACACCTCGTTCTTAATGACCTTGTTCATTTCCTCTTGAGCGCTTTGGAATTTCCTGACCGCCTTGCCAAGGGTTTTCGCCATGGCCGGCAATTTGTCGGGCCCGAACAGCAGAAAACCGAACAGCAAGATGAGGAAGAGCTCGAATCCTCCGATGCCGAACAACGCATTCCCCTTCGTACGCGTGCTGATACATACACTCGTTGCGCCCTGGCGCAACAGCCACTCATGGTAGCACAAACGCCGCTGACCCCTTTGCGCTCCCCTTCTCTACAGAAAAAGATTCTGTGGGGATTATCCGCAAACGAGAAGCAACGGCGTTTCGAAATACGGCGACTCTACGCCGACAGCACCGACAGCGCGATGGTCGGAATGCCCAAGGCCAACACCAAGATGACGCACACCACCACGGTGAAGATCTTCTTGGTGCGCTCAGCTGCCTCGCGGCGGGCCTTTTCCCGACGTTCGCGCTCCTGAGCTGCCTTAACGCGTTCCGCCTTCTGCTTGGCGGTGAGCTTTTGGTTCGTTCCCATACTAAGACCTCAATTTCGAACGAATCTCGATGATGCGGGCGATGTTGCGGGCAACCTCCACGCCCACATGCCAGCGGCTCTTCTCGTACAGCACCTTGCCGGCGACCATCGTCATGAGGATGTCGGTGCCGTTGCAGGCGCTGACCACGTCGGAAATAGGGTCTGACGTGGGAGTTTGGTGCGAACCGGACATGTCGACGGCGATGATGTCGGCAAGCTTGCCAACCTCCAGGCTGCCCACCTTGTCGTCCATTTTGAGCGCACGCGCGCCGCCGATGGTGGCCAGCTCAAGCATCGTCTTCGAATCGATGAAGCCGGTACGGCTGACCGCGCGCTGCAGCAGCATGCCGATGCGCATTTCAATGAGCATGTCGGTGGAGTCGGTGGCAGCGGGGCTGTCGGTACCCAGGCCGACGCGCAGGCCGGCGCGGCGGAACTCCTCAAGCGGGGCAACGCCCATACCCAGCTGCGCGTTGATGCGCGGACAGCTGGCAACCGACACGTCGTATTCGACCATCTTGCGGATGTCGCGGTCGTCGGAGTAGACGCCGTGCACCACCATGACGTTGTCGCTTTCGAAAGCGCCCCAGTTCAGCGCGTAGTTGATGGGCGTGGTACCCGTGGGCAGCCACGGCGGAACCTCCACGAAGCCGCGCTTGTTGTCCATGGTGTGCACGGAAAACGGCGACGAGCCGTAGCGCACGAAGTCGCATTCCTCGCGGTCGCCGGCAAGGCGCAGCGCAACCGGCACCTTTTCGCGCACGGCGAAATCGGAAATGCGGCGGAACACCTCGGGGTGGCAGGCGTAAACGGCCGCCGGGGACACGCCGATGGTGATGCGGGATTCGTCGACCTCTTCACGCCAATGCGTGATGTCGTTTTCAGCCGTGCGCATGGCGAACTCCACGCGACGGTGATCCATGGCGCTGACCTCGCGGTAGATGACGCCGCGCATGCCGATCTTCTGCGCCGCGGTGCAGCTGGCGCCCGTGGCGGTGACGTCCGCGACGGTGGTGATGCCGCTCGAAAGCGCCTCAAGGCCGCCAAGGATAGCGGAATCGTACCAGTCGGCAACATCAAGGCGCGACGCGAGCGCGCGCATGGACATGATCCACGTTGCGTAGGGAACGTCGTGCACGATGCCGCGCATGACCGCATTTTCCAGATGGGTATGCAGATCGATGAAACCGGGTAGGATGGCGCTCGAGCCGAAGTCCTTCGACTCCTCGTCCGGATAGCGCAGCTTGAGCATGCCGGCGTCGCCGATATCGCGGATAACGCCGTCGCGGATGAGCACCGCGCCGTTTTGTATGGGTTCCGCCGTGATGGGAAGCACGTATTGTGCGCACAAAAGCATAGGCAGCCTCGCTTGGTCACTCGCTTGGATTGTGGCGTATAACTCGTAACCCCGTATGATAGCACCCCGGGGCATGCGCCCCTCCCCGGCCGGGGCGCGTTCATGAAAGCAACGTGCAGACGGGAAGCCCGCCGGCGGGCGGTAACGGGCGAACGCGGCAACGCGCACTTCGCGCCAGCTCCTCGCCAGCCGCCTACTTCGCCAGCGGCAAGGTTGCCGTGAACGTGGTGCCCGCCTCCTGTGTGCTTGCGACCGTCAGGCTGCCGCCGTGCTCCTCGGCGATGGCGTGCGCGATGGCGAGCCCCAGGCCGTGGCCGCCAGTGCCGCTCGTGCGCGCTTTGTCCGCGCGATAGAACCGATCGAACACGTGCGGAAGATCCTCGGGGGAAATGGGTGTGCCCGTGTTGCGCACGGAAAGGCTGGCGTTCTTGCCCGCCACCTGCAGCGACACGTCGATGTGCCCGCCATCGTCGACGTACTTGCACGCGTTATCTATGAGCGTGGTGGCCAAGCGGCGCAGGCGCTTGACGCTGCCGCGCACCGAGACCCCGAGCGCAACGTCGCTCGACAGCTCCACGCCGCGCTCGAACGCCACCGACTCGAACTGCAGAAGCTCGCCTTCCACCAAGTCGGACAGATCGATCTGCTCGACAGCGGCCTTCGGCGCGATGGCCCCGCCGATGCCGCCCGCCGCTGCCGCCGCGGCGTCTTCCTCGTCCATCTTCGCCAGCGTCAGCAGGTCGGCCACCAAGCCCTGCATGGATTCGGCCTCGTGCTGCGTGCTTTCGAGCCATTGCGCCTGGCTGGCCACGCTGCGCTCGGGATGCTCGAGCGCGATGGCGGTGTTCGCCAGGATGACGGTGAGCGGGGTTTTCAGATCGTGCGAGGCATCGGCCACGAAGCGGCGCTGCTGCGCCCAGGCGTCGGCCACGGGGCGCAAAGCCCAGCGGCTGAAGAACATGCTGATGACCAGGAACACCACGAGCGTGGCGATGCCGACGACCGCCAAGGTGAGCGCCAGCGTTTGCCAGCCGCTCGCGTTTGCGGTGTCGGCGAACGCCAGGTACATGGTGCCGCCCATGCTGCGTTTCAGGTAAATAAGGCCTAGGTCGGAAAGGGTCCCCGAGCCTTCATTGGCGCTGGTGAGCTCACGAGTGGCCGCTTCGAGCACGTCTTCGGAGATGGACGCGGTGTTGGTGTCGATGGAGCTGACGGTGCCGTCGGAGCTGACGGTGAACACCGCCATGGGCATGGATTGGCCGCTGCTGCGCTCGCGCCCGCCGATGACCGGCGGCGTGCCGTGCGCCGACTTGCCCGAAGACGAGTCGGAGGAAGCGGAGGAGGGAGTTGAGGAAGAGCCCGCCTCGACCGCATTCGCGCCAGACGAGTTTTCGCAAGCAGCGCTTGAGTCGTCAGCGACTCCATCGGATGAGGAAGACCCTGCATCGAAGGACGATTCGCCCGAAGCGCCGGTATCGGAAGCAGACGTGTCGGAGAAGCTCTCACCCGATGCCGATCCCTCGCCCAATGCTCCCCCGCCAAGCCCGGGAAGCGCGCCGTCAAGCCCCAGGTTCTTCGCATCCAGCTCGCCAGCCGCCCCGTCGCCCTGCCCGCTTGCGGGCTTCTGCTGGCGATCGGCCGCCTTCGAGACGGCGCTATCAAGGGAGTCGGTGACCTGCGAGACGCTTTGCTGGTAGTTCACGAACACGACGAACGTGAACACGGCGACAAGCACCACGGCGACGGTCGCCATGTTCAGGGCGATGAATTTGAGGCGAAGCTTTTTCAGCATGAGCGAACCAGGAAAGCGCCGCTAGGCGGCCTGCGCGCCGTCGACGACGAAGCGATAGCCGGCCTTGCGGATGGTCTCGATGCGCGCGGAGGATCCCAGAAAACGCATCTTCTTGCGAAGGAAGCTCACGTACGCTTCCACGTTGTTGTCCTCGGCGCTCGACTCGATGCCCCAAACCCGCTCGATGAGCAGCTCCTTCGACACCACCTGGCCGGGATTGCCCATCAGCACCTTCGCCAGCGAGAATTCCTTGAACGACAGGTGGATGGACTTGCCGTTGCAAGACAGGTCGTAGCTTTCCAGGTTCAGCGTCAAGTCGCCCGCGGTTATCTTCTCGAACTGCACCTCGCCTTGACGGCGCGTGAGCGCGCGCAGATGCGCGAGCAGCTCGGCAGGGCTGAACGGCTTGGTCATGTAGTCGTCGGCCCCGGAATCGAGCCCGGTGATCTTGTCCGGCACGGCATCGCGCGCGGTCAGCAGCAGCACCGGGGTGCTCACGTTCTTGCGGCGCAGCTCGGTCACCACAGCGAAGCCGTCCATCTTCGGGAGCATGACATCGAGGATGACGACGTCGTAGATATCGCTTTCGGCATACGCAAGGCCATCGGCGCCATCGTGGACGACGTCGGTACCGTAACCGTTTTCCTCCAGGATATGCGCAAGGGCGCGAGCAAGGCGAACGTCGTCTTCAACGATGAGTATCTGCATAGGTGCTCCCTTTTCAGCCGGCTGGGTATCTTCAAAGCGCGAACGGCAAACGAACGCGCATGAGTTCACACCACCATTATAAGATGCACCCTGAAAGCAGGCTGAAAAGGGCGGTTGCTAGCGTTCGTACACCTGATCGCAGCCGAGCAGGTCTTTCATGGTGTACCAAATTTGATGCGGGTCGTCGATGGGATGCGCCAGCGGCTTCATCTCGTAGCGCTCCACCGCACCGGAAAGCAGGTCGACCGCGAACACCTCGTCGGAAAGCGTCAGCGCGTTCTGCCGGCAGATGTCGGTGCAGCAGCGGCACTTCACGCAGTCTCCCGGGAAATGCTCCACGCCGAACGTGCCGTCCTCCTCGGTGAACTTGGAAATGGCGCCGGTCGGGCAGAACGTCGCGCACATCTGGCAGCTCGTGCATTTGTCCGGGTCGATGATCACGTGCCCCCACAGGCGCGTCTCGATCATCACGTCCTGCGGCTCGCCTAAGCTGGCCAGCGCGTTGAGCAGGCGCTCGCGGCGGTCGGGCACGAAGTGCGGCAACGTGCCGTCCTCCATCACCTTCTGGAAGCGCTTCTGCGTCGGATCCTCGATGCCGAGCTTTTCGGTGATGGCGTAGTCGGCCGTGGCATTCGCGGCCAGCTTCGTCTCGGACTTCACGTCGCTGAAGAACTTGCGTTTGTCGGCGTCGAACGCGGACTTGCCCGTCGCGCGCACGCTTGCCGGGAACTTTTTCACCAGGTCAACGCGCATGGAGCTGTTCCACGTTTCCAGCAGCGTGTTGGCGGTGTCGCGCACCAGTTCGGCCATATGGAAGCCGGTCGCATGTTCGCAGGACGGGCATTTGCCCTCGATCAGGCTCACGTGCTTGGCGCCGGCAACGGCCAGCATGACAAGCAGGCTTTCTTCGACGCGACCCAGGCACGTCACGGAAACGACCTTTTCGGCGTCGAAGAGCCCTTCGGCCGCGCTGGTGATCTGCTCGCAGGCGATAACCACCTCGCCATCGGCGGCGCGCATGGCGTTTAAGCACTGATGCAGAAGCTCGGCGTCGTTGGGCCGGTGCGCCTCAAGGGCGCAGGTCGGGCACACGGTCGCGCACGTTCCGCATCCGATGCATTTTTCCGGGGAAATGATCAGTTCGTTGTCGTCGTAGGAAATGCACCCGGACGTGCACACCTCGGCGCACTTCATGCATTTCGCGTTGCGATTGCGCACGACGGCGCAACGGTTCTGGTGAACCGTGATATCGGCACTCTGAAGTTTTTCGAGCAGACCGAAGAAATTCTTGGCACTCGGCATTGCTGCCCCTTTCTCGTCTACCCCCCTTGCGACCTTTTAGTATAGCGGTTCCACCCGCAGGCCGCGTCGACAGGCTCGCACGTTAGATGCAACAAACCGACGCGAAACGGTGAATCGGGCGGACCGGCAGGGGCTACTTGAACGAAGCGGCGGCGGCGTCGAATTCGCGAACCTCGCCGCTTTCGTATTCAATGCCCCAGGTGGAATAGTCGACGTCGAAAGCCGGCAGCTTCGGCGCGACGAACGCGGGCTCTTCGGGCTCGACGACGACATCGTCGGCAAGCTGGGCCGCCGGGGCGACTTCGGCTTCCGCGGCAGCGGGTGCGCCGATGGCGGCGGCGACCGAAGCGGTTTCGGCCTCCCCCTCGGCCTGCGCAGCCTGCTCGGCCTGCGCAGCCTGCTCGGCAGCCGCCTGCGCCTCCTTGGCCGCGGCCAGCTGCGCCTCATAGCTTGCGCGAGACGGGATGCGAACGCACGCGACGCCCTCGCCGAAAACGTTGTCGCCCATCAAATTGCGCACGCGTTCGACCAGGTCAACCCCATCTTCCGGAAATGACGAATCGGACGCCGTCTTCAACGCGACAAGCGCGTTCTCGTCGAACTCAAGCTCAAGCCAAGCGTAGTCGGTCCCCTGAAGACCCTCTTCGGCGCTCACCTTGTTGGATGCGGTGATGGTGTTGGACACCTTGTTGAACATGTTGTGCAGCCACTTGGGCATCACGGCCTGCCACAGCTCGGAAGCTTCGGCATCGGACGTGTCCCAATAGGCGCGATGCAGCTTGATCGTGAAGCGCATCACATTCTCCACACGATCGGCGTCCGCCGGTTCGTGCGAGCACACCAACGACGGCGCAACGTAGGAATACGAGCGCTTGATGTTGGCGATGGCCTCGTCGTTGAACAGGCGATCATCCAAGTCCATGCGTAAAATCAAAGAGGGTCGAACAAAAGCGGTCATGAGCAGCTCCCCTTTCGTGAAAGCAACGTTGCCATCAGGCGCCCCCGCGCGAAACGGCACGTATCCACTTGCATTCTTCCCCCAAACCCCGCTGCGGAGTATCGCGCTCGCTTTGCGCAATGTCAAACGTCGCAGCAGGGGAAAATTTCAAGGGCCGTTACCGCAACAAGCGGCTCGACAGGCGTCTCACCAGCACTTTTGATCGCTTCCGACACTTCCGATTATTCTGAAAATAGAATATCAGCCGTGCTTCACGCGCCGCCAAACGCCCTTGACACTTCCCCGCCGACGCGCCTATCATCGCCGTGGGGAGTCCGCCTGAAGCGTTGAGAGGCGCTTGAGGCAGACATGTTTGCAAAAGTCGGAGCTTCAGGGGTGAAGTTCCCGGAGTCAGCTTGACGAGCTGGCACTGAATGCGTCATGCCGATGCGGCAGGCGCTTGTTTTGTTTGCAAGCATAGTCTGGGAGGGGCGGATCATGTCTTCTGATTCCACATTCGATTTAACGCTCGATTCCGAGCTCGACGAGTTCGACCCGCTGGCCGACACCGGCGAAGACGCCGAGGATGGCGACAGCGCGGACATCGCGCCTGTTGGGTCGGCGACCGATGAGCCGGTCGCGGCACCCGCCGTCGCCGTCGACACGCGCACGCCGCAAGAGCGCATCGACGACCTGTTCAAATCCATGGCCCCGCGCCGCAAGGTGCTGCTGGGCATCCTGGCCTGCTGCTCGGGCGACCCGAAGCCAGTCGCCGAAGTGAACGCCGAGGTCGACCGCCTGCAGGAGGACAACTTCAGCGTTTACAGCGCCGCAAACCTGTGCTCGCTGCTTGAGGGCGCCGGCGCCATCGAGCGCATCACCGCCGATGGAGCGCCCGCCGACGAGGTGGAAACCGAGCCGAAGACCGTCGTCGTCGATGGCGTTGAGTACCTGGAGGCCGCCGAGCCCGTTCAAATCTATTGGAGAATCACCGAAGCCGGCCAGGCGAAACTCGATGCCGACAACCCGGTCGAGCGCCTGCGCGCGCTTCTGGACGAAGACGCCGCCTACGCAGTCATCTACCAGCGAATCCTCACGCTGTGCTCGGCCGATGGCGGAGCGACCACCCCGTCCATCAACAGCGCGGTCGACGACGATCCGCTCGTGCAAAAGCCGCGCCTGTACGCGCCGCACTTCGTTGACAAGCTGGAAAAATGCGACGCGCTTGAGTGGCGCAAGGCCTGGTTCACCACCGAAGTGGGTCTTGAAGGCCTCTCGATGCTCGCCGACGTCGTCGACGAGACCGCAGACGAATCCGCAGCGAAATAAACAAGTAGGGGGAGAGAAACCATGGCCGAAAACACCGCAACCGCCGAAGCGGCGACAATGGATGAATTGATCAAGCTCAACGAGCAGCGCGCCGCCACGTACGGCCTGCTGTCGCGCCTTTTCCGCGTGGAAATCGACGAGGAGCTTCTTGAGCAGCTGCGCGGGATGCGCTTCCCCGCCTCCACCGGAAACTCCGACGTCGACGAGGGATATTTGCGCTTCGCGCGATACCTGTCCAACACCTGGGACAATTCCCTGACCGACCTAGCCGTCGACTACGTGCGCGTCTTCATCGGGCACGGCGTCGATGCCTTCAGCGCCGCCTACCCGTTCGAAAGCGTGTACACCTCGGAAAAGCGCCTGCTCATGCAGGATGCACGCGACGAGGTGCTCGCCATCTACCGCGCTGCCGGGCTGGACAAGAAGGAAAGCTGGAAGGAGGGCGAGGACCACGTCGCGCTCGAGCTGGAATTCATGCAGGTTTTGGCGAACCGCACCACCAACGCGCTCAAAAAGGGCGACGAAGACGAGGCCGCGGCGCTTCTGACCACGCAGCAAAACTTCCTGAACGATCACCTGGCAAGCTGGGTCCCCATGATGACGGCCGACATGAAGCGCTTCGCGAAAACCGACCTGTACCTGGGCCTGGCCTACCTGACGGACGGATATTTGGATTCCGACAAGGCGTTTTTGGAAGACGTTCTGACCGAAGAGGAATAGCCGCCACCCCCGCTCGTGCCTGGAAGCCGCAACATGAGCGGGGTTCGGAAGATCGCATGCGGCTTCGCGGCAGGGAGGAGCGCCGCAGCAGGGGTGTCAATCATCGGGCGACCGAGAGACGGAAAGAAGGGGCGATGAGCCGCAAGGACGAGAGCGTGGGCAAACCGGAAAGTCCCATGCAAGCAAAAGGAGACGACGCGAAGGAGGGAGCAGGCGAAGGCGGCCACGGCATGACGCGGCGTACGCTGTGCCTTGGCGTCGGCGGGGCGGCCGTGATGCTCGGCTTGGGCGGCCTTAAGTATGCAGGGGCCCAGCCGATCACCCGACCCCCCGGAGGTCAGGATGAGGAACGACTGATCAGCGCCTGCATTCGCTGCGAAAAATGCTACGAGATATGCCCGCGCGACGTCATTCGCCCGGCGCATATCGAAAGCGGCATCTTGAACATGCGCACGCCAACGTTCAACTTCGACGCGGATTACTGCGACTGGTGCACCGAGGAAAACGGGGGCAGCCCGCTGTGCGTGAGCGCCTGCCCCACCAAGGCGCTTGAGCTTCCCGCCGGCGCCACCAGGCAGAACACTATCATCGGCAAGGCCGTCATCAACACCGACTGGTGCCTGGCCTACAAGCTGATCGGCTGCAAGTTCTGCTACGACGCCTGCAAGGAAACCGGCTTCGACGCGATGACGCTCGACAGCAACAACCGCCCCGTCGTCACCACGGACAAATGCACGGGCTGCGGCGCCTGCGAGAGCGTGTGCGTGTCGCTGCAAAACGGCTCCATCTCCGAGGGTGCCACCGCGCGCGCCATCACCATCCATCCGCTTGACCAGGTCGAAAGGTAAGGTGCGAACATGAAAAAGAATTCCAAGACGCTACGCACCGTAACCGCGCTCGCCATCATCGTGGTGGTGTTCATCGGCTTCTGGACGAACCTGGGCATCGGAACCATTTCGGCACCGGGCTTCTGGGACATCTCCGTCCTGTGCCCGCTGGGCGCTTTGGGAACCATGCTCGCCAGCAAGATGATGGTGCCGCGCGCCGTTATCTCGCTCGTGGTCATGGTGCTGCTCATCGTCGTGTTCGCCCGTGCGTTCTGCGGATGGATGTGCCCGGTGCCGCTGGTGTCGAAGCTGCGCTATCTGTTCTCGAAGAAGCAGCCGAGCGGTGGGGACGGCTCGAACGCGAAGGCTGCGGCGAAGACGAGCGCCGAGGAGGCCGACAGCTCTGTCGAATCGGCTGGCGCCTCCGCCAACATCGCCCCGCTCACCGAAGCCGAAAAAGCGGCTCTGACCTCCGGTTGCGAAAAGGATTCGAAGGGGCTTGCCGGCTGCGCGAGCTGCGCCAAGAAGCATGGCGACGCCGTCGACGCACGCCATTTCGTGCTTGGCGGGGCGCTGGTTTCAACGGCCATCTTCGGCTTCCCGGTGTTCTGCCTCGTCTGCCCCATCGGACTTACCTTCGCCACCATCTTGCTGCTGGTGAACCTGTTCGCGCAGGGCGACGTCACGTGGTCGATCATCGTGGTGCCGGCCATCCTTTTGGCCGAGGTCGTCTTCTTTCGCAAGTGGTGCCACAAGCTCTGCCCGCTCGGCGCGTTCATGAGCCTTATCGCGAAGGCGAACAAGACGTTCAAGCCGACCATCGACGACGCGAAATGTCTTGAGACGGCCAAGGGCGCCAAATGCGGTCGCTGCGGTCGCGCTTGCGAAGAAGGGATCGACCCGCGCCACCCCGAGCTTTCCGAAGCCGCCTGGAGCGAGTGCACGAAGTGCCGCTCGTGCGTGGATGCCTGCCCAGCCAACGCGATCACCATGCCGCTGATTGCGAAGAAGGGTGAGAAGGTTTCCCTGGTGAGCAACGAGAAGTAACGCTTCGCGCGAGGCCGCGCATGCCGGCCGAGATCGGCTTCGGACGACATGCGCGAGAAGCTTTTGCGATCGCCTCAGCAGATGCGACGCGGCGATTGCGACGGAAAGCTGCCGGGTGCCTTCGGGCATCCGGCCTCCCGGGCAGAGGATGGCCTGGCAAGGATTCTGGGGGCAAGCCATCCTCCGCCCGGGAGCGATGCTCCGCACAACCCCTCCCTCCCCAAGAGCGGGCATCGCTTCCCCCCTCGCTTCAGCTCTTCCGGCTGTTTTGCAGCAGAAGAGCAATCGGGGGCGAACAGGCAACACGAACAGCAGCGCCGGCGAAACCGCTTGGCGCGTACCATATGAACATCGACCGGGAGGTTGACATGACGAAGGAAACGAACGAGCTTGCGGCGACGCGCATCGTCGGCGGCGTCGGCACCGGCAAGACGCAGCAGCTTATCGAGCGCATCGGGGACTTGATCGAAAGTGGCGCAGCAGCCGACACCATCCTGCTGCTGGGAGCGACGCCGCAGGCCTGCTGCGCGCTGCGAAAGCGCCTGAGCAGCGCATACGGAACTGCAGCGGACGACGTGGTCGTGCGCACCGCTCGCGCCCTGGCCCTCGACGTGCTTTCGGACGCCGAAGCCGTGCGTTGGTCGGGACGCGACCCTCACATCCTCACCGCATACGAGGAGCTTTTCCTGCTTGAGGACATGAAGGTGAGCGGCCTGCGCCCGAAGCGTTTGCGCGAGATGTTGAAGTTCTTCTACCGCAGCTGGACTGAGCTTGCCGACGACGACCCGAACTGGCTGCTTGCCGGAGAAGAGTCGAACGTCCACGAGCTGCTGCGCGCAAACCTCTCCTTCACGCGCAGCATCCTGGAACCGCAGGTCGCGAACCTTGCCGTGAACTATCTGCGCACGCACGAGGGAGCGAGGAGCGCCCATTCTTTCGAGCATGTGCTGGTTGACGACTACCAGCTGAACAGCAGGGCTTCGCAGGTTCTGGCGGAAGTGATCGCGCGCCGGTCGGTCACCATTGCGGGCGATCGGGTCGCCCACATCTCCGTCTACGACAGCTATCCTTACGCCGCCGGCCTCGACGAATTCCGCACGCGTCACGCAAACGCCAAGGACATCGAGCTTACCGTCTGCCATCGCTGCGCCGCATCCGCCGCGGGCGCGAAGGAGTTGCTTGCCGACGACGCGGTGCCGACCATCGCTTTCGAGGCCGAGCACGAGGTAGCCGACGAGGGACCGAAGACGAAACTGCTGGTCAGCGATCAGCCGGAGGACGAATTCGTCAGCATCGCCGAATTCGTGGCGAGCACCTTGGACGGCGGGGTCGCCGCCGAGGACATCGTCGTTGCCGTTCCGAACGGAATCTGGAGCCGCAATATCGTCAAGGCGCTTGCCGCCAGGAACGTCCCCGCGAACGCCCTCGCCGATCGTCAGCCCGTGCGCGGCGACGTCCGCAACAACGCCAAATGCGTCGCAGCGCGCATGCTCACCGCGCTCGACCTGGTCGCCGACCCCGAATGCGCCCTCGCGTGGCGCTGCTGGTGCGGCTACAACGATTGGCTGACCAACAGCTCCGCCTTCGCAAGCTTGCGGACTTCCGCGGAAAAGAGCGGAAAAGGCCTGGTCGAATCGCTGCGAGATGCGGCCAAGGGGGCGAATGGGGGCGCAGGCGTTTCGGGCGACGCAACGGCCGACCAGATCGTCGGCGCGAAGCGCGTGATCGATGCATACGGAGCAGGCCATGCGCTCATCCAGGCGACCAAAGGGCTTTCGGGCGCCGAGTTGCTCAACAAGATTGCCGATCTGGTTGCCGGCGAAGACGGCATGCCCGCCATTGTGCGCAGCCTTTGCTTGGGAGACGAGGACGACTCCCCTGCCGCCATGGCAAAGAGGTTCCGCGCACGCCTTTTGGCGCCCACCATCCCCACCACAGGCGCGGTTTCGGTGGTGTCCTTCGATCAAGCGGTCGGGCTTTCGCCGAACACGCTGATCATTGCAGGGTTCGTAGCGGGGTTCATCCCGTGCGCCGCGTACTTCGACGGCGCCCAGATGCCGCTCGACAAGCAGGAGCGCGAACACGAGAAGGACGTTCGCCGCGTGTATTCCCTGGCAGGCAAGGCCAACCAGCAGCTCGTGGTGTCGCGCTTCGAGAACACCGACCTGCAAACCGCCGGAGCCCTGAAGCTGCACATCGGACGCGTTTACCTGCGCGACGGCGCACGACTCTGCAAGATCCCGCCCAGCGAATTCATCGAACAGCTTGTGTAAATAAGCGTGAAAGCGCCCCGCACGATTCAAACACGCGGGGCGCTTCAGTCTCGCGAGGCGTTTCCACCCACGTCAAAACACTGACGCGCC
>CAVHFC010000025.1:20967-23888 GCA_963635025.1 Eubacterium sp. CAG:786 | reverse complement strand
GAAGTTCCACCCCTGGCCGGAAGGATGAACCCACCTCAGCAAGGTGGGTGCTCGCAGCTTGATTCCCGGCTTTCGTGCCAACGGGCACGAATCTCCGTTCGGCAAGCTATCTTGAGCTCCCTCGGAAATAGCATCGGTCCATCGCAAAAGTGCGGCTTCAAGGGTGGAACCTAGTTCCGAGTATATGGGTGGTTAGGGCAAAGTAAAGTCTTGACAGATTCGCGATTCCGGTAAAGCGACCTTGAATGAGGCGAATGCCGATCGCTGCGCGCTGAGGATTCGTGTCTATGCAAACAAACGTTCGCATGATAGAATGCAAATTCGAACATCAAAAGGGACGGGGTTTCATGGATACGCTCTTCACGGCAATGGAAAACGAAAGAAAATCGCAGGTCGCGCCCTTGGCGGTACGCATGCGCCCCAAAACGCTGAACGATATCGTGGGGCAGGAGGGGGCCATCGGACCGGGCAGCTGGTTGCGCACGGCGATAGAGCAGGACATGGTCACCTCGGTAATCCTGTACGGACCGGCCGGTACGGGCAAGACGTCCATCGCGCACGTTATCGCGGAATGCACGAAGGCAACGTTCGTGGAGGTTTCCGCCATCGGGGGCACGGTGTCCGACCTGCGGCGCGAAATCGACGCGGCGGAAAAGCGGCTGTCCCTTTCGGCCGCGCGCACCATTTTGTTCGTAGATGAGATTCATCGCTTCAACCGCAGCCAGCAGGATGCGCTTTTGCATGCCGTCGAGGATCGGGTGGTCGTCTTGGTGGGCGCCACCACGGAAAACCCTTTCTTCGAGGTGAATTCGGCTCTGCTGTCGCGTTCTCGCGTTGTGGAGCTGAAGGGCCTGTCCGATGGGGATGTCGCCGAGCTGGTGGATCGCGCCATTGCGGACCCGCGCGGCCTGAAAGGCGCCTATAAGCTTGACGAGGCCGCTCGCAGCGCTATCGTCCTATCGGCCGGCGGCGACGGACGTGCGGCGCTCACCACCTTGGAGCTTGCCTGTTCCATGGTTGACCCAGGATCGGACGGTGTCCCGGCGGTTATTACGAAATCCCAGGTGGAAAGCGCAACGCCTCATCGCAGCTTGCCCTACGACAAAAACAAGGACATGCACTACGACATTGTCTCGGCGTTCATCAAGTCGATGCGCGGATCGGATCCCGATGCCGCGCTGTACTGGTTGGCGCGCATGATCGACGGTGGGGAAGACCCGAAGTATATTGCGCGGCGCATGTTCATCCATGCATCTGAGGATGTGGGCAACGCCGATCCGCAAGCGCTGCTTGTGGCCGAGGCTGCGTTCAAGGCGGCCGAGGTGATCGGCTATCCCGAATGCCGCATCAATTTAGCGCAAGCGGCAATCTACATCGCGCTCGCGCCGAAAAGCAATGCGGCCGAAGCGGGCATCGACGCCGCCTTGGCCGAAGTGCGCCATGGTCCGGCGCGGGATGTGCCCGACTACCTGCGGGATAGGCACCGACCCGGGTCGGAGTCGTATGGGGAATACAAATACCCGCACGATTATCCTGGAGGCTGGGTTGATCAGCGTTACCTTCCCGAGGGGCTTGAGCGCGGCTGCTTTTATCACCCCTCCGAGCGGGGATGGGAGGCTTATCGCATGGATGCGGCCGCGCGCGATCGCGCTGGTGGGTCGCAAGCGAGGTCTTCCGCGGGGGCTTAACGGCCTGTCCGCTATGAACGAACGGTGACAACGAAGGTCGGCATCGGTGCCGGCAGTTAGCTGCATGGTATAGTTACCGCTGATGAAAAACGCACAATGAAGGAGGGCGTTCCGTGGAAATCGGCGAAGTTTTGGGCGTGCTGTTGCCTGTTGTATATGTGGTTGTGGGCATCGCCCTTGTTTGGTTCGTCGTGGAGCTCGTGCTCACGGTTCGCAAGACGCGCACCACGGTCGAGGACATGAAGAAGCAGATCGATCCGACGCTCGAAAGCGTGCAGCGAATGACGAAGTCGCTCGAGCCCGTCGTCGACAAGGTGGACCCGCTGGTCGATCGCGTGTCGCTGACGGTCGATGCCGCGAATCTGGAGATCATGCGCCTCGATAGCATTCTGGAGGACGTTGGGGAAATCACCGATTCCGCATCGAGTGCGGTCGGCGCGGTGGAAACCGTCACGAACGTTCCCATGGAGCTGATGAACAACGTCACCTCGAAGGTGCGCGGCGCGTTCAAAACCAAGCACGCCAGCGATGAGTCCGTGAAGCTTGGCGAGGCGAAGGCCGCGGCGGCGGAGGGTGCCGAAGCGGCGCAGCTGGAGTCTCCGACTGCGGCAGAGGATTCCGCTGCGCAGCAGCCTGCGGTTTCGGCTGCGACCGAGGGCGATGCTGAGGCCGATCAGGTGCCGGTCGTCGAAAAGAAGCAGGAAGGTCCTGCGTACTTCACGTACGGCCAGGAAACTTCTGCCAACGAAAAATAATCGCTCGGTAAAACTTTAGGTGCGCGATGGATCAGCCGGTCAAAAAGAACTTGGATGGTGCGAAACGGTCGTTTCTGATCGTGTGGACCTGCGTGGGAGCCATCCTGCTCACCGCGGTCGTCGTCTACATGCTCAATATCTTAAGCGTGCCGGTCGCCATTCTTCTATGGACGGTCGTCATCGTGTTCTGCTTGCGCTCCACGGTTAACAGACTTGAGGCGCGCGGCGCTCCACGCGTGGTGGGCACAACCATCGCTTACGTGCTGATGTTCGTGGTGCTCGCTCTTGTGGCCCTGCTCATGTTCTCGCCGGCCTTCGGCGTAGGCGATCAGTTCAACAACCTCATCCAGAGCGTTCCCACTTACATCAACGATACGATGACCTGGGCGAACGGTCTTTATTACCAATATTCTGACGTTTTTCAGAATGAAACGGTTCGCTCGTACATGAACGAGGCTCTTTCGGCGCTAGGCTCGGC
>CAVHFC010000025.1:13886-20537 GCA_963635025.1 Eubacterium sp. CAG:786 | reverse complement strand
ACCATTGCCATCCAGCAGATCGTCTACACGTTCGTCTCCCCGAAGATCATGGCATCCTCGGTTGACGTGCATCCGGCGCTCACGCTGATCGCCTTGATGGCCGGCAGTGCCATCGGTGGGGCGATGGGCGGTTTTACCGGCTCGCTTGTGGGCATGCTGGCATCTATTCCCGCCGTCGCCGTCATGAAATCGGTTTTCGTGTATTATTTCGAAAAGCGCACCGGGCGTCAGCTGGTCGCCGAGGACGGCGTGTTCTTCCAGGGAACGCCCCGGTCGGACGGCTCGCTCGACCCCATCGCGGATGCAACCTCGCCCCATCCGGACATATCGGCTGCTTTCGCGCGTGTGGAGGCGAAAGGCGGCGGCAAGATCAAAGGCAAATTAGGGCGCAGCCGGCATAACAAGGACCGGTAAAACCTCTTATGCATTGCGATTGAACTGCAACAGGATCACTAGAAAGACAGGCATATGAAGTACATGACCAGCGCGGAGATCCGCGAGAAGTACCTGACCTTCTTCGAGGAGAAGGGGTGCAAGCGCATGCCCTCGTCCTCGCTTATCCCCGACGATCCTTCGCTGCTTTTAACGAGTGCCGGCATGGTGCAGTTCAAGCCGTATTTCCTGCATCAGAAGGAACTCGATTCAGCTTACATCGGCACCACCACGGCGCAGAAATGCGTGCGCACCAACGACATCGACAACATCGGCGACGCGCGTCATCTGTCCTTTTTCGAGATGCTCGGCAACTTCAGCTTCGGCAAATACTTCAAGAAGGAGATGTGCGCTTGGGCCTACGAGTTCTCCACGAAGGTGCTCGAGCTGCCCGAGGACAAGCTCTATTTCACCGTCTTCGAAGATGACGATGAAACCATTGAGATTTGGAAGGCGCTTGGCGTCCCCGAGGATCATATCTCCCGCTTAGGCGAGGAGGACAACTTCTGGCGTGCAGGGCCTACCGGCCCGTGCGGTCCGTGCTCGGAAATCTACTTCGACCAGGGCCCCGAAGTTGGCTGCGGCAGCCCCGACTGCAAGCCGGGCTGCGATTGCGACCGCTTCCTGGAGTATTGGAACTGCGTGTTCACTCAGTTCGACGGACAGGAAGACGGCACGCTCGCCCCGCTTGCGACGAAGAACATCGACACCGGCATGGGTCTTGAGCGCATTGCCGCCATCATGCAGGGTGTGACGAACAACTACGATACCGATGTGCTGCGCAGCTTGGTCGCCGTCGGCGAGAAGCTGACCGGCAAGGCATACGGCAAGGACCACGACGTCGACACCAGCCTGCGCATCATGGCCGACCATAGCCGTTCGGTGGCGTTCATGATCGCCGATGGCATCCTGCCGTCCAATGAGGGTCGCGGCTACGTGCTTCGTCGCCTGCTGCGTCGCGCTGTGATGAAGGGCCATCTGCTGGGGCTTAACAAGCCGTTTTTGAACGATTACATCGACGAGATCGTCAACCTCATGGGCGGCGTCTATCCGGAAATCGTCGAGAACCGCGAGCTTATGCGCGGCATCATCCTGTCCGAGGAGGAGCGTTTCGGCGCGAACCTGCGCCAGGGCCGAGCCTTCTTGAGCGAGGCGCTCGACAAGCTCGACGGAACGGTTCTTCCCGGTGAAGAGGCGTTTACGTTGCACGACACCTATGGCTTCCCCGTCGACATCACGCGCGAGCTGTGCGAGGAGCGCAACGTTTCCGTAGACATGGAAGGCTTCGAAAAATGCATGGATGAGCAGCGCAATCGCGCACGAGCTGCCAACACGAAAGACGCCGAAGCCGCATGGAGCACCTACGGCGGCGTGTATGCCGACCTGCTCAAGGAGCTGGGAGCGACGAAGTTCGTCGGCTATCAGCAGCTTTCCGTCGAAGCGAGCGTTTCCGCAATCGTTTGCGACGGCAAGAAGATCGAGGTGCTCGAATCCGGCCAGGAAGGCGACGTCGTTTTGAGCGTCACGCCGTTCTACGCCGAGATGGGTGGCGAGGTCGGCGATACCGGCACGCTGTCGAGCGATTCTGCCAAGCTCGAAGTGGTTGACACGAAGGCCCCCGAAAAGGGTTTGACGGTTCACAAGGTGAAGGTGTTTAGCGGTTCTATTTCCGTGGGCGACACCGTGGTGGCAAGCGTCGATGCGGCTCGCCGTGCCAGCATCACGCGCAACCATACGGCAACGCACATTCTGCATGCTGCGCTTCGCCAGGTGCTCGGCGATCACGTTTCCCAGGCCGGCAGCTACGTCGGTCCCGATCGCTTGCGCTTCGACTTCACGCACTTTGCGGCCGTCACGGCCGATCAGCTTGCTGAGGTGGAGCGCGTTGCCAACGAGTTCATCATGTCCGCAACGCCGACGAGCATCTACGAAACGTCGCTCGACGAAGCGCGCGCAGCCGGCGTCACCGCGCTGTTCGGTGAAAAGTACGGCGACGTGGTCCGCGTCGTGGAATGCGGCGAGTTCTCCCGCGAGCTGTGCGGCGGCTGCCATGTTGCCAACACTTCCGAGATCGGCTTCATGAAGGTCACTTCCGAAACGAGCGTCGGCGCGAACGTGCGCCGCATCGAGGCCGTTACCAGCTTCGGCGCTCTTGCGTACGTGAACAAGCTTGAAGCCGAGCTGAAGGAGACGGCGGAGGTTATGCGCGTGCCGCTGTTCGACGTTTCCGAGCGTGCGGCAGCCAACGTCAAGCAGCTGCGCGAGTATCAGAAGGCGGCTAAGCAGACCAAGGGCATCGTTTCCGACGACAACATCACCAAGCTGGTCAGCGCCGCGGTCCCCTCGGCAGCCGGTTACCCCGTTATCATCTCCCGCGTCCAGGTTGCCGACGCCGGCGCCCTGCGTAACGGCTGGGACGTCCTGAGCAGCCGCATGTCTGCGCCGGGTGCATGCGTGCTCATCGCCGAAAAGGAAGGCAAGGCGGTTTTGATGGCGGCGGGCAGTCCCGAGGCCGTCGAATCCGGATTCAATGCGGGTGCCGTCATCAAGGCCATCGCGCCGTGCGTGCAGGGCGGCGGCGGCGGTAAGCCGTCCATGGCCCAGGCTGGTGGCAAGAACGCGGCCGGCATCGATGATGCGCTTGAAGCTGCGCGCAAGCTGCTTCTGTAACAGTAAAGATTATTGGGAGAAGCGCCCCGTGGGGAACATGGCGGGGCGCTTCGTCGTATGCGGGGAAGGGAAGGTTGCCGCATGAGGGTTTTGGCGCTCGATATCGGGCAGACGCGCATAGGCGTGGCGGTGAGCGATCCGCGCGAATCGGTGGCGACCCCGGTGTGCGTCTTGCCGGCGAATGAGGTGCTCAGCGGCGCGAAAAGTTGGAAACGGGTGCTAGAGGACTGGGAACCCGATATGCTCCTTTCCGGTTTGCCCTACACCATGGCGGGCGAGGAAGGCCCGCAAGCCGAGCGTATCCGCCAACAGGCATCCGCAATCGCGAAAGCATGTGATCTTCCCCTGGAATTCACCGATGAGAGACTCAGCTCGCGCGAGGCGAAGCGCAGTTTGCGTGAAAGCGGTCTCAAAGAGCGCGAGATGCGCGGTAAAGTCGATATGATTGCAGCAAGTGTGTTTTTGCAGGCGTGGCTTGATGCCCGTCATGCCGGTGAAAGGTAATTCCCGCTTATGGCACCTCTGAGAAGGCAAGTTACGTATTCCCGTCGTCCCACGCATGCGGCACGTTCGGCGCACGCGCGCGGGGATCGCATGTTCCGAACGTATGACACCAGCTTCATTCAGCCCAAGCGTAGCAAGGGTCCCACCATCGCGTTCGCGGTTGCACTCGTGGTCGTTGCGCTGCTGTTGATCTGGTTCATCGGCACGCGCATCGCTGGATGCGTGTCTCCCCAGGTGGAGGTCATCTCCTCATCGGAGCAGGCAACGATCGTCGTTGATGATGGGGAGGGCGCCTCATCCATCGCGCAGACGCTTGTTGACGCGCGTCTTATTTCTTCCACGAAGGATTTCAGCGATCAGGTCGCCAAGCTGGGGTCGGAGTCAAGTTTGAAGCCGGGTACCTATGTGTTTGCCGGTGGCACATCGGTCGAGGACATCATTTCCACCTTGCAAAACGGTCCGGTTCGCGCTTCGCTTACCATCCCGGAAGGGTATCGCCTTTCGGAAATTGCGCAGGCGGTGACAACGGCAACTGAAGGCAGGGTCAGTGCCGATGCTTTCACGCAGGCGGCGTCAAATGCGAGCGCTTATGCGGCCGATTTCGAATTTTTGGAATCGGCGGGCACCAACAGCCTGGAAGGTTTCCTGTTCCCTAAAACGTACGACATCACCGTTGACGCAACCGCGGACAGCATCATCCGCGACATGCTGACGCAGTTTGGGGCCGAAACCTCCAGCCTCGATTGGTCCTATCCGGCATCGCAGGGGCTTTCCGTCTACCAGGCCGTGAACCTCGCTTCCATCGTGGAAAAGGAATCGAGCGGCGACGAGCAGATTCGCGCCCAGGTAGCTTCGGTGTTCTACAACCGCCTGACCACCAGCGGCGAGCCGAGCAACGGCTTTTTGCAATCGGATGCCACCACCGCCTACGAGGTTGGGCATGATCCGACTGGCGACGAAGTGCATTCCGATTCCGCATACAGCACCTACACGCACACGGGCCTGCCGCCCACGCCCATCTGCTCGCCGTCCATCGACTGCCTCAAAGCAGTTTGCTCGCCGAATGCCGATGCGCTGGGCAAGTACTACTTCTTCTACTTCGAAGGCGATAAATACACGTTCAGCGAAACCTACGAAGAGCATCAAGCGGCGTTCTCGTAAGGCATATGGCATATCTGAAACCAGAGCGGTACTTCTCGCGCATATCGCGCATCGATATCCAGCATGATTTGCTGGGTCGGGGGTACCGCTTCGTTCTGCTCGACATCGACAACACCATCTTGTCGCGCGCAACGCACGATGTCCCGCGCGATGTGGGGCTGTGGCTTGCGCGCGCCAAGCAGGCCGGCGTGACGTTTTGCCTGGTGTCGAACAATTGGCACGCGCACGTGCACGACCTTGCGCGCGAGCTTTCCGTTCCCATTGTGGCGAAATCCTGCAAGCCATTTCCGGTGGCGTTTCTGCTTGCGCTTCGCAAGCTGGGTGCCACGCGCAAGGAAACCGTCGTTATTGGCGACCAGCTTTCCACCGACGTGATAGGCGCTCACAATGCAGGTTTTGCGGCCTATCTCGTTGCGCCTCTGGTCGAGCAGGACCTGAAGCACACGCTCTACGTGAGGCAGATAGAGCGAGCTATTCTCGGCGATGCGCTTCCCGAAGGAGGGGCGGCATCCACCCCGTCGCACCTCTCGTCGGAGATGGATATCGACCATTCGTAAAGAACCTCTTCTGCTTGGCTTGACTTTCGCTATCATGAAAAGTCCCTGCTAACCTGCAGGCCCTTGAACGACCAGAAAGGATTTTCATGACCGAGCAGAACGAAGGCGAACGCCTCTATATATTGGGGCACCCGGTCGCGCATTCGAAATCGCCGGTAATGTACAACGCGGTATACGGGGAGATGGGGCTGCCATGGTCCTACGGTTTCGCCGATTACCCGGAAGAGGAGGATGCCCGCGCGTTCGTCGACGCGCGCGAGTTCCTCTCCATCAACATCACCACGCCGTATAAGCCGCTGGCATTCGAGAGCGCCACGCGAAAGGCGGCGAGCGCGAAGCTCGCACAAGGGGCGAATGTGCTCGTGCGCAAAGACGACGAGCTGATCGGCTTCAACACCGATGGCGATGGCTGCGTGAAGTTCCTGGAGCTTTCGGGCGTGAACTTCACCGGCAAGCGCGTGGTGGTGTGCGGTACCGGCCCGACGGCCCTGTCCATCTTGCACGCCTGCGCCGTCGCCGGTGCGAACGTGGTGCTTTTGCTGTCGCGCGACAAGGAGCGCGCGCGTCAGGTTTTGGAGGCGTATTTGGAGCGTTTCGGCTTGCTTGCCAACGCAACCATCGACTTCCCCGCGGTGAAGGAGGGTCACCGCAGCTTCCGTGAGGCATACGAGAAGCCCACGTTCAAATTCGGCAGCTATGAAACGTCGAAAAACGCCCTGCATGCTGCGGATATCGTTATCAACGCCACGCCTTTAGGCATGAAACCGGGCGATCCGGCTGCGTTCGACACTAGCCTGCTCCGCCCCGAACAGGTGGTTTTCGACGCGGTGTACGCAAGCGGCCAAACCAAGCTGATCAGCGACGCGCTGGCGCTGGGCTGCAAGGCCTACAACGGTGGCGGCATGCTGGTCGCGCAGGCGGTTGCGACGGTGTACATCTTGGCCGACATCTTCTCCATCGACGTGCCTATGAGCGAGGCCGAGATGTTCAACAAGATGGCCGATGCTGCAGGTTTCGATTGCCCGAGGGCGCGTCTGGCCTAAGGCTGCAGTACAATACGGCATGCACTACCCTTTTACCATCTGAAAGAAGAAAACATGCGCTACTACACAGCCGGAGAGAGCCATGGGCAGGCTCTTGTCGCCATCGTCGAAGGCGTTCCGGCGGGACTGAAGGTCTCCGAGGAGCAGATCAACATCGATCTTGCTCGTCGCCAGTCCGGCTACGGTCGCGGCGGCCGGCAGAAGATCGAGCACGACACCGTGCAGGTGCTTTCCGGCATCCGTTTCGGCAGTACCATCGGAAGCCCGGTTTCCCTGCTCGTGCG
>CAVHFC010000025.1:12210-13378 GCA_963635025.1 Eubacterium sp. CAG:786 | reverse complement strand
TTGTTCTCCATTCCGGCCATTAAGGGAGTGGAATTCGGCCTCGGCTTCGAATGCGCGCGCCGTCCGGGCAGCCAGGTGCACGATCCCATCGTGCTCGATAGCGCCAACGCGACCTTCAAGCGCACCACGAACAACGCCGGCGGCCTGGAGGGCGGTATGTCGACGGGCATGCCGCTCGTGGTCACGGCCGCGATGAAGCCCATCCCGACGCTGATGCAGCCGCTGCAGACCGTCAACATGGACACGCTCGAGGTCGCGCAGGCCTCCAAGGAGCGCAGCGACGTGTGCGCCGTTCCCGCCGCAGCCGTGGTGGCCGAAGGCGAGGTGGCATTTGCCATCGCGGACGCCTATATGCAGAAGTTCGGGTGCGACAACATGGCCGACATCAAGGCGGCCATCGCAGCGTATAAGCAACGTCTCAACACCATGTCCCGATAGATTACCTTTAATTGATTCCAAGAAAGAAGCAAGCAGATGTCAGAAGAAGTGAAGAGCACCATCACCCCTGAAAACGACCCGATCGCCTACACGCTGTCGGTCAGCACGCCCGACGAGGTTGCCGCCATCGTCAACAACCCGCAGATCGAGAAGGCGAGCCGCCCGACCTACGAACTGACGCGCAACGTGTTCTTCGTTGGCTTCATGGTCGCCGGCAAAACCTCCACGTCGCGCCGTTTGGCCCGCCAGTGCGGCCTGGCCACCATCGACCTGGACGCCTACATCGAGCGCCGCGAGCGTCGCGCCATCAACCAGATCTTCGCCGACCAGGGCGAGCAGGGTTTCCGCGACATGGAGACCGAGGTTCTGAGCGAGTTCGCGCACAAGGGCCCCATGCTCGTGTCCTGTGGCGGCGGCATCGTGCTGCGCGAGGAGAACCGCAAGATCCTGAAGGAGAACGGCTTTGTGGTGTACCTGCAGGTCACGGCCGAGCAGGCTGTTGAGCGCGTCGGCGACGTTTCCACGCGCCCGCTGTTCAAGAACCTCGAAACCGCGCGCAAGACCATCGAGGGCCGCCTGCCCATGTACGAGGACGCGGCAAGCTGCGCCATCGACACCAACGGCAAGTCCATCAACATGGTTGCGCAGGAAGTCCAAGACATTCTGGAGAAGGAAGGCATTCTGTGCCTGCGACAAAAGTAATGGTGAACATCCCCGGGGAAGATGCGTA
>CAVHFC010000025.1:0-11474 GCA_963635025.1 Eubacterium sp. CAG:786 | reverse complement strand
GAGAAGATGGCGGGATACGGCACCTATTCCCATGGGCATGCCGTTGCCGAGGGCACGCGCTTCGCAGCGCGTTTGGGCCAGCAGCTTGTGGGAACGTCGCCGGATGTCGTCGAGGCGCAGGGCGCGCTGCTCGACAGCTTGGGGCTTTCGAAGCTTGATTGGTCGGCGGATCCAAATGAGGTGCTTGCCGTCATGAAGCGCGACAAGAAGGCGCGTCGCGGTCAGGTGCGCTTCGTGGTGCCGCGCGACGTGGGGGACTGGGAGCTTACGGACGTCGCCGACGAGGTGATTCTCGACGAGCTTGCATCCTGGTTCGCGCAATAGTCGGCATCGCGCTGGCGAATATACCGTGTCTTTCAGGGGTGTCCTTCCGAGGGCGCCCCTGCGTCGTTTACGCACGGTGAGCAGCCTTCGCTGTCCCCTTGCGGCTTATGCGCAATCGCATTCGCTCAAGGAAGGGCTTTCTTCAGCAGCGCTTTGTTGAAGGAGAGCACCTTGTGGCCCGATAGCACGTTTCGCGCCAGGGCCATGCAATCGGTGAAATCCATCGCCGTGGTGCCGTAATACCGAAGGGCCAGGCGAATCTCATCTTTTTCCGCGGCGTTGACCTCGTCGAGCATCCAATCGAGCACGCGGGCGATCATGGAGCGCGGAACATGGTACACGTCGCGCAGCACCACGGCCGCGCGCGTGATCATTTCCGGATGAACATAGGCGTCGCCCGTACGCACGACGTCGGCGACCTGTTGCGCCTGACGCGTGTGGTCCGCAAGAAGGTAACGAAGAATCGCGGAATCATCGAGGATGGTTGCCATAGCCTACCTCTTTCCGATCTCATCGAGCGAACGGATCCAGATATCGTGTTCCTGTTCCCGTTTCGAAGGGCTGGCGAAGATGTTGAGCGCTCCAAAGGCCTTAAGCTCGCTCGGTGCAGGCTTCGGTTGCGGCGTGAAGGGCAGGCGTTGATCGTCGACGCTCTTCACGAGGAACAGGCGCACCGCTTCGGAAAGCGTCATTCCCATCGACGAGTACAATCGCTCGGCTTCTTGCTTCAATGCAGGATCAAGGCGCACCTGCAAGAGGGCTTCTTTCGGCATGCTTAAACCCGCTTTCACTCGTAATGCTTCACATACCGTCATGTCATTGTAATACAGCGATGAAGGGTAATAGAGGCGCCTTCGCAAGTTTGGTTCGAGAAGGGGGGGATCTGCATTCGCCGTCGAATCGCCCTTTTGCGCCAACCGGACCGATCACGAGAGTTCAAGCGGTAGGTGCAGGCGCCTAGTCGGCGCGCTATAATCCGGGCGTGAGGGGAGGGGAATTCATCACCGATTCCCAATGATGACGAAAAGGAGATAATTATGGCTTCCACCTGCACCGTTGCTCAGCTTCAAAACGATTTTCCCGCAATTTCCGATGAGATTTTGGCAAGTCGCGAGCCTATGTTCGTCGATCAGGGAGGTGCCGCTTCGCTCGCGTTGGTTCCCGTCGACGATTACTTGCGCGACATGCAGGCGCTGGCGGAGTTCAAGCGCATCTTCATGCAAGAAGGCGCAGATAGCCGAGAATAACTTGCAAAACAACCCTGCGAGGGCAAGGGTTGCGATCAAAAAACCGAAGCATATATCTGGAAAATCACTTGAAGAAATTGTGAATAGGCGTATGCTGAAAAGCAGATGAGCTGAATTTCGGCCGCAACCCTTGGGGAAGGGAGCCGCCGTCAAACATGATTCAGCGCGCAGGGAGAGGGCCTTCGTCGAAGGCCGAAGGGGTCAAAACAAGGGGGGTGTTCTTCTTGGGAAGCAAATTCGTCATCGCGGATCCGCGCAAGTGCGTAGGCTGCAAAGCCTGCATGGCCGCCTGCCTGGTCAAGCATTTCGTTCCCGGAGATGTTGCCATCGCGCGCCTGAACGTGGTTCGTTCGGGCGATCGCACCGCTCCGATCGTCTGCCATCACTGCGAAAACGCTCCGTGCGCGGCCGCGTGCCCGACGCAGGCGCTCTACAACGACGGCGACCGCGTGGTAGTGCGCATGGAGCGTTGCATCGGTTGCAGAAGCTGCGTGGTGGCCTGCCCGTACGGTGCCGTCAACGTGGTGTCGCGGCTTGATTCCGGCAATCTGGGCGGCCTGCGCGTCGGCGCCGCTCAAAACGCCACCGTTGTGAAATGCGACCGTTGCGTCGACCGCGCAGGCGGTCCTGCTTGCATCGAAGCTTGCACGTCGGGGGCGCTGCGCCTGGTCGATCAGAGCGACATCGATGCCCAGATGCAGGCGCACAGAGCTGCCGCAGCCCAGACGTTAGCTGGGTGATTACCGTCGCTAACAGGCGACGACGGGGGACACAAGAGAGGGGGACGTCATGGAGAAGCATATGGTCGTGTGCCCGTACTGCGGCACCGGCTGCAAGTTCAATCTGCTCGTCGAAAACGAGCTCGTGGTGGGAGCCGAGCCTCTCAATGGCCTGACCAACGAGGGCTTTCTGTGCTTGAAGGGCTGGTTCGGCTACGACTTCATCAACGACACGAAAATCCTCACGCCGCGCGTGCTGCATCCGATGATGCGCGAGCGCAAAGGCGCGCCGCTTAAACGCGTCACGTGGGATGAGGCGCTCGACTTCGTGGCGAGCAAGCTTTCCGAGATCAAGGAAAAATACGGGCCGGATGCCATTTTCGTCACGGGTTCTTCCCGCGGTACCGGCAACGAGTCGAACTTGGCGGCGCAGCGGTTCGCTCGTGCGTGCATCGGCACGAACAACATCGACAACTGCGCCCGTGTTTGACACGGCCCCACTGTCGTCGGTCTGATTGACACACTTGGAGCTGGTTCGATGAGCTGCGGCGTTCCCGGTATGGAGGACGCTGGCTGCTTGTTCCTGTTCGGTTACAACCCGAACACATCCCATCCGCTGGTTGCACGCCGCGTGGTGAAGGCGAAGGAGAAGGGCGCGAAGATCATCGTCGCCGACCCGCGCTTCATCGAAACGGCCCGCATCGCGGATATTTACATGCCGATGAAAAACGGCTGCAATATCGCATTCCTCAATTCGTTCGCCAACGTCATTGTCAACGAGGGCCTGGTCGATTACGAGTTCGTGCGCGAGCACACCTTGGGCTTCGACGAATGGTGGAAGACCATCGAGAAGTACACGCCCGAGGCAACGCAGGACATCACGGGCATCGAGCCTGCGATGATGCGCGAGGCCGCCCGCATGTACGCCACCGCCGAACCGTCCTCGATCATCTGCTGGGGCATGGGCGTGTGCCAGCAGAAGCAAAACGTCGAGGCCGTGCACACCGCGGCGGCCATCGCCTGCATCACGCACCAAATCGGCAAGCCGAATTCCGGCGTTGCCCCGGTGCGCGGCCAGAACAACGTGCAAGGCGCGTGCGATATGGGCGCCCTGCCGAACTTCTTCCCGGGCTACCAGTCCGTCACCGATCCTGCCATCAAGCAGAAGTTCGCCGACAACTGGAACATCCCGGTTGAAAAACTTTCCGATCATGTGGGCTACAAGATCACCGATTTGGGCCATTTGGTTCAGGAAGGCAAGGTGCACGCGTTCTACAACTTCGGTGAGGATCCGCTGCAAACCGATCATGACACGCAGCATCTCGCTCATGAACTGGAAGGGCTCGACCTGTTCGTGTCCCAGGACATCTTCATGACGCAGACCTCCGCTGCCGCCGACGTCATCCTGCCGGCAACCAGCTGGGGCGAGCATGAAGGCGTCTTCAGCGCCTGCGACCGCACGTTCCAGTACTTCAGCGCCGCCGTGCCGCCGAAGGGCGAATGCAAGCACGACTGGCAGATCTTCAGCGAGGTCGCTGAGCGCATGGGCTACGACATGCACTACGAGAACACCCAGGACATTTGGGATCACGAGTGCCGCAACATGTGGCCTGCCGCCTACGGCGCCACCTACGAGAAGATGGCCGGCGTCGGGCATGCGCAGTGGCCCATCCCCACGCTCGATCATCCGGGTTCGCCTGACTTGTTCCTCGGCGGCGCGTTCACCACGCCGGAAGGCAAGGCTCACCTGGTCGCGCACGACTACGTCGACCCGACCGAGCTGCCCGACGACGAATATCCGCTGGTGCTGTGCACTGTGCGCGAGGTCGGCCACTATTCCTGCCGTTCGATGACGGGCAACTGCGAACAGCTGTCCAACTTGGCAGAAGAGCCCGGGTTTGCGCACATCAACCCCGCGGACGCGGCCGCGCGCGGCATCAAGAACGACGACATGGTGTGGGTCGCGTCGCGTCGCGGCAAGATCATCACGCGCGCCTTCGTTGACGATCGCGTCAACGAGAATGCCGTCTACATGACCTACCAATGGTGGATCGGCAAGTGCAACGACCTGACCATCCATGCGGTCGACGACCGCTCCCGCACCCCGGAGTCCAAGTATTGCGCCATCGAGGTGACGCGCGTGGACGACCAGGTGTGGGCCGAGCAGCATGCCGAAGATCTGTATATGGAGCTGAAAGCGCGCCTGGCTGCCGAGGCGAATGCTCAGTGGGGCAAGGAAGCTCCGCTGACCGCCTACAACGACCTCGATGAATCCGAGCGCACCCCCGGCGAGGTCAGCGCCATGGCGTAGGCCCAGTGCGGCGCGGGACTCCCCACCCCGCGCCGCAATCTGGTGGAAGAAAGAGCATCCAGCTCCAGTTAGAGGAGCTCAGACGATTGAAAGGAGGAGTGGATGAATCGCTTTATCGCCATATACCCGAGTCGCTGTGTGGCCTGCGGAACCTGCCGCGCCGCATGCAGCGAGGGGCATCGTCGCGCGGGCTTGCAGAAGGAACCGCGACTGGCGCTTTACGAGAGCCGTGACGTGGTCGCGTCGCTGACGTGCCATCACTGCGAAGGCGCGCCGTGCGTGAAGGTCTGCCCGGTCAACGCCATCAAGCACGAAGACGACGGCTGCGTGCGCGTGGACGAGGCGCATTGCATCGGCTGCAAGCTGTGTGCGGTGACCTGCCCGTTTGGCGCTATCCATATGGCCGGAACGCCGCGTGCCGGCGTTGCAGGCGTCGAGTTCAACACTCCGTCGTTCGCCGGTTCGCTCGACCCCATCCTGCGATGGGAGATCGGCGTGTCCCCGGTTGCCGTGAAATGCGACCTGTGCAAGTACGACGGCTGCAAGCCCCATTGCGTGGACGCGTGCATCACCGAGGCGCTCACCCTCATCGAAACCGATGGGACTGACGCCGACCTTGAGCAAAAGCGCGCGCAAGCTTTGGAGGCAGGGCTTGTCATGTTGGAGGACTTCAACCCAGAGGGGAGGGATAAGGGATGAACATGCTGCTGATATCGACCGTCGTTTCCGTCGTCGGCGCCATCGTGTCGCTGTGCATGAGCAAGGCTGAGATGGCCGCCAAGTCCGTGGCCTGCCTGTTCGGCGCGGTTGCCGCCTGCGGATCGATTGCGGCGGGGCTTTCGGGCATCTTTGCGCCCGAGCAGTTCATCTGCTTCGCCACGCCCTTCAATTTCGCGAACTTCACGCTGCTCGTAAACCCGCTGTCGGGACTGTTGCTGCTTGCCATCAACATCCTGGCGCTGGTCGCGTGGATTTACGGGTTCGCCTACTTCGACGAATACAAGGGCATGGGCCTTGGCGCCATCGGCTTTTTCATGAACCTGTTCGTGGCGTCCATGAACATGGTGCTGACCGTCGACAACGCGTTTTGGTTCCTCGTGTTCTTCGAGCTGATGTCGCTGACCTCGTACTTCCTGGTCATCGTGGAGCAGAAGCCTCAGTCCATCAAGGGCGGTTTTCTGTACTTCATCATGGCGCACGTGGGTTTCTTCATGATCATGCTTTCGTACCTGATCATGGCGGGCATCACGGGAAGCTTCGAGTTCGCCGACTTCCGCGCGGCGCATTTCGACCCGGCCATCGCGAGCCTGTGCTTCATCCTGGCGTTTTGCGGCTTCGGCTGCAAGGCGGGCATGTTCCCGTTCCACTCGTGGCTTCCCCAGGCGCACCCGGCGGCGCCCTCGAACGTGTCGGCGCTCATGTCCGGCGGCATGATCAAGATCGGCATCTTCGGTATCGTGAAGGTCGGCCTTGATCTGCTGGGCTCCTGCGACGTGCAGCTGTGGTGGGGCATCGTCGTGTTGGTGATCGGCGCCCTGTCGAGTGTGCTCGGCGTGGCCTTCGCGCTCGGTGAGCACGACCTGAAGAAGCTGCTCGCGTACCACTCCGTGGAAAACATCGGCATCATCCTGCTCGGCGTGGCCATCGGATACATGGGCATGGCGCTTGACCAGCCCGTTATCGCGGTGCTTGGCCTGATGGCCGGTTTGTATCACGTGCTCAACCACGCGATGTTCAAAGGCTTGCTGTTTTTAGGTGCGGGCTCGGTGCTCTACACCACCGGCAGCCGCAACATGGAGATCATGGGCGGTCTGGCGCGCGTCATGCCGACGACGGCCATGTGCTTCCTCATTGGCTCGCTTGCCATCTCGGCCATCCCGCCGCTCAACGGCTTCGTGTCCGAATGGTTCATCTACCAGTCCATGTTCTCGGTGGCCATCACCGGCGACATCGTGGTGCGCGTCTTCGCGGCCTTCGCAGCGGTGTCGCTGGCCATCACCGGCGCGCTTGCCGTCACCTGCTTCGTGAAGGCCTACGGCGTCACGTTCCTGGGTACGCCCCGTTCGGAGGCGGCGGCAAGCGCTAAGGAAGTGCCCGCTTCGATGCGATTCGGCATGATCGTGCTGGCCATCATCTGTGTGGCGCTCGGCTTGGGCGCTCCGTGGGTGGCTCCCATCATGCAGAACATCGCCGCCTCCATCACCGGCCAGGCAACCATCGCGGTTGCCAGCGGCATCGACCTGGCGAACCCGGCGCTCGGCTCGGTCGTGTCGACGCCGCTCATCGCGGTGCTGCTCATCGCGCTGGTGCTCGTGCCTGTGGCGGCGCGCTCCATCCTAAGCAGCGGCGGGCAGGCTTCCGATCGCGACCCGTGGGCCTGCGGCTATGCGCTCGACCCTGACATGCCGGTCGTGGCCACCACGTTCGCGGCCGAGGTCAAGATGTTCCTGCGTCCGATCTACACCGCGCGCGAGGCCATCGTCTCCACCGCCGCCGCATGGCGTGCCGGTTTCGGCACGGTGGTCAGCGGAGCGGAAGCGGCCGAGAAGGTGGGCGACAAGTACGTGGTCGCCGGCACCGCATCCTTCGTCAAGTGGATTTCCGGCAAGGTGCAGAAGATCGAGGGAGGCAACTTCCGCGTCTACATCATCTATATCGTCGTTGCCCTGGTGTTCTTCCTGGGCCTGGCCATTTTGATGAAGTAAGGAGGGCGAAAAATGGAAATCATCGTTGCAATCGTTCAAGCCCTTCTGCTCGTCGTGCTCGCGCCGCTCGTCTCGGGCTCGGCTCGTTGGCTGCGCGCGAAGATGCACACGCGCAAGGGCCCGTCCATCCTGCAGGACTACTACGACATCGCCAAGCTCTTCAAGAGGCAGGACGTTCACACCAAGGATTCCAGCTTCGTGCACAAGCTGATGCCGCCGCTGTTCATGGGATGCTTGCTGGTGCTGGCCATGGGCGTGCCCATGATCACGCGCCAAAGCCCCATCCCCGCGCTCGGCGACATCATCCTCATCCTGTACCTGCTGGCGCTGCCCCGTTTCTTCTTCTCGTTGTCGGCGGTTGATTCCGGCGACGCTTACGCGGGCATCGGCGGCGTGCGCGAGCTGATCGTGGGCGTGCTCGTCGAGCCGGCCATGATGCTGGCGCTGTTCACCGTGGCACTTGCCTCGGGTACCACGGCGGTCGGCCAGATGGGCGACGCGGTGGCGCAGCTGTCCATTTCAAGCCCGGTCGGCGTCATCGTCGCGGCGCTCGCGTTCTTCGCGGCCTGCTACGTCGAGCTCGGCAAGCTTCCCTATGACTTGGCCGAAGCCGAGCAGGAGCTGCAGGAAGGCCCGCTGTCCGAGTATTCCGGTCCGTCGCTTGCCATGGGCAAGATGGCGCTTTCCATGAAGCAGATCATCGTCATGAGCTGGTTTTTGGCCATCTTCGTTCCCTGGGGCGCGGCCACTGAGCTCACCATCCCGGCGCTTGCCTTGGGCCTGGTGTTCTGGCTGGTGAAGCTCGTGGTGTTCTTCACCTTATGCAGCATTTTCGAGAACGTGGTCAGTCGCGTTCGCTACAAGTTCGTCGGCCGTCAGACGTGGAGCATCGTGGCGCTTTCCCTGTTCGCCTTCGTGTTCTGCATCCTGGGATTGTAGAAAGGAGATACGGAAATGATATCGACCATATCCCTTCTCGGTCTCGGTGCCATCGTCATCCCGTTCGTGGTGGCGCTCGTCATCGTGGTCTGCCCGCAGCCGGCGGCTAAATGGCTGTGCATCGCGGCGGCTTCCGTCTCCACCGTGCTGACGCTGTGCGTGTGGGCGACGGTCGCGGGCGCCGGCGGCGAGGCCGTCACGGTTTCGCTGGCCTCGATGGGTGACGCGCAGATCCTGGGGCTTATCTTCGACAAGATGAGCGTCATGCTCGCCACCGCCTTCGTGGGCATCGGCCTTTTGATCTCCATCTATTCGGTGGGCTACATGAACGCCGGAAACCGTGAGCATCCCGACGCCCCGCGCCGTAGGTTCTACGCGTTCTTCACCGTGTTCATCGGCGCCATGGCCGGCTTGGTGTACAGCAACACGCTCGTGTGCCAGCTGGTGTTCTTCGAGATCACGGGCGCGTGCTCGTGGGCGCTCATCGGCTACTACGGAACGCCGACGGCGAACAAGTCGGCCATGAAGGCGCTCATCCTCACGCACATCGGCGCGCTGGGCCTCTACATCGCCACGTGCCTGCTGTTCACGCAAACAGGCACGTTCGAGGTCGCGGCCATCGCCGGGCTTTCCTTCGACTGGAAGATCGCCGTGTTGGTCTGCATCATCATCGCTGCCTGGGGCAAGTCGGCGCAGCTGCCGTTCTACATGTGGCTGCCCTCCGCCATGGAAGCACCCACGCCGGTTTCGGCGTACCTGCACGGCGCCTCGATGGTCAAGGTCGGCGTGGCGGTGCTTGCCCGCGCGCTCGCCTCTGCGGGCGTCATCCCCGAGCCTGTCGGCTGGGTGATCGTCATCGGCGCCATCGTCACCATGATCTTCAGCTTCTTCATGTATCTGCCGCAGAAGGACATGAAGCGCTTGCTGGCCTTCTCGACCATCTCGCAGCTGTCCTACATTTTCTTGGGCTTCGGCTTCTTCGTATTCGGCAGCCAGATGGCCTTCGACGGCGGCGTGATGCACATGTTCAACCACGCCTTCGCCAAGACGCTGTTCTTCCTGGTCGCAGGCGCGTTCAGCTACACCATGGGCACGCGCATGCTGCCCCAGCTTAAGGGCGTGCTGAAAAAGCAGCCGCTTCTGGCCGTCGGCTTCGGCGTGGCGGCGCTCGCCATTGCCGGTTGCCCGCCGTTCAACGGCTTCTTCAGCAAGTTCTCCATCTTCGCCGGCAGCTTCACGGCCGCGCAGGGAAATCCCCTGCTCATGACCATCGTCGTGGTCGGCCTGATCGAGACGGTCGCCTGCTTCGCGTGGTTCTTGAAGTGGATGGGCGCGGTGCTTCCCGGTGAGCCGTCCGAGACGGTCGCCGCAAGTCAGCCGCTTCCCAAGCCCATGGTCGGCGTGTTCATCGTACTCATCATCATGACCGTATGCTCCAGCTTCATCGCTGCGGCCTGGCTCGGATAGGAGGCTGCCATGGATGGATACATTCTGGTCAACGTCCTCGGAGCGCTGCTGATCGTCACGTCGCTGTCGGTCATGCTCACCCGCTCGCCGAGGACCTCGGCCTTCGAGTATGCCGCGCAGTCGTGCGTGCTCGTGGCCATCTTCATCACGCTCGGCGTGGTGACTGGATCGACCGAGCTGTTCGCCTGGTCGTTCACCGCAACGCTCACGAAGGTCATCTTCGTGCCGGCGGTCGTGCTCATCGCATACAAGAAGATGGGTTCGCCCGAGAACACCGAGGGGTCGTCGACGACCCCGGTGCTGTCGATCGTTTTGGTGGCGATAGAGCTGCTGGTGTGCTTCGTCGCGGTCATGGGCATCAACCTGCCCACGGCTGCCGAGGTCAAGCCCGCGCTCGCGGTTTCGCTTGCACACTTCTTCATCGGGCTCACCTGCATCATCACGCAGCGCAACATCTTGAAGCAGATGTTCGGCTACTGCCTGATGGAGAACGGCTCGCACGTCACTTTGGCGCTGCTCGCGCCGCAAGCGCCCGAACTTGTTGAGGTCGGCGTTGCCACCGACGCCATCTTCGCCATCATCATCATGGCAATCGTGGCGCTGCGCATCCATACGTACGCTCACACGCTCAACGCGGATGAGCTTTCGGAATTGAAGGGTTAGGGGGTCATCATGGATCTGTCAAGTTTGCTCGTGGTCCTGCTGCTCACCCCCTTGGTTGCGGCGCTGCTCATGGCGGTGCTGCCGTCGAAGGCGGTTTCGAGCGCGGCGTATGAATCGCTTCATATCCTGTCGGTTGGCGCGGTGTGCGTGTTGTCCGTGTATCTGGTGGTGCAGGTGTTCGTGGGTGGCGCGGCCATCGAGGCTTTGGGCATGTGGCTGCGCCTTGACGGGCTCGGCTCCATTTTCGCGACGCTTATCGGTGTCATCGGGCTTCTGACCGGCATCTATTCGCTGGCCTACGTTCGCCACGACATCGAGATCGGCAACATGGGCCCTGCGCAGGTCAAGCAGTACTACGTGTTCTTCAGCCTGTTCGTGTTCTCCATGTTGGTCGCGGTTTCGTCGAACAACATCATCATGATGTGGGCCGCCATCGAGCTGACCACGCTGACCACCGTGTTTTTGGTGGGCGCTTACAACACGAAGCTGTCGCTTGAGGCGGCGTGGAAGTATGTCATCGTCTGCACGGCGGGCGTGGCGTTCGGTCTGTACGGCACCGTGCTCGTCTACGCCAACGCCAACGCCGTGATGGCCGACCCGCACCAAGCGGTGTTCTGGACGTCCATCCTGCCCTATGCGACGCAGTTCGACGCCCAGCTCATCCAGATAGCGTTCGTGTTCGCCGCCATCGGTTTCGGCACGAAGGCGGGCTTGTTCCCCATGCACACCTGGCTGCCCGACGCGCACTCCGAGGCCCCCAGCCCCGTGTCCGCGCTGCTGTCCGGCGTGCTGCTCAAGTGCGCGATGCTCATCATCATCCGCTTCTACGTCCTGGCCATCCAGGTGGTCGGGCCGACGTTCCCGCAGACGGTCATGCTCATCTTGGGCGCCATCTCGGTGGGCATGGCGGCGCTGGCGGTCTTCTCGCAAGACGACTTGAAGCGCAAGCTGGCCTACCACTCCTGTGAGAACATCGGCATCGTGGCCTTGTGCCTGGGCTTCGGCGGCCCGCTCGGCATTGCCGCGGCGCTGCTGCACTGCGTCACGCACGGCTTCACCAAGGCGCTGCTGTTCTGCATCTCGGGCAACGTGCTCATGA
>CAVHFC010000024.1:15091-25558 GCA_963635025.1 Eubacterium sp. CAG:786 | reverse complement strand
TCGCTCGTGAAAGCCTCCTTGATGCGCTCGTAGTACAGGTCGGTTTGCAGCCACACCGTCAGCGGCGTGATGAACGGCTGCTTGGGCATGTCGGCTACCTTCTGCGGGAAACCCAAATGCGCGGCGGCACGGCGCAGCGCGTACTTCGAGTGCTCGTCGGTCACGCGACAGTTCGTCGGAAGCTGCAGCGCTACGTCGAGAACCTTCTTGTCAAGGAAGGGAACGCGCAGCTCAAGCGAGTGAGCCATCGACATGCGGTCTGCCTTCAGGCAGATGTCGTAGGGCATGTAGGACACCATGTCGACGTACTGGGTCTGCGTGATCACATCCCCGCCGTTCGTCTGCTTCACGGCCTCGTCGAAGTGCGGGCGCGCGTGTTCCCACGGCTTGCATGGGCCAGCGTAGCCCTTCAGCACGTTGGGCACCTCGTCCCACATGTAGTTCATGCAGGCGCGCTGGTAGCTCTTTTCCGGGCCGCCCGATCCGCGCATGGCGAAGTGGCGCCCATGGAACGGCGGCAGCTTTTCGGCGATCGCACCGCCCGCTGCACGCAACGCACGCGGGACTTTGAAGTACTTCGAGAACTCGTACTGGTCGTGGTAGATCCAATACCCGCCGAACAGCTCGTCGGCGCCTTCGCCCGACTGCACCACTTTGACGTCCTTGGCGGCCAGCTGGCTGACGAAGAACAGCGGGATGGCCGAAGGCGCACCGAGCGGTTCGTCCATGTGGTACTGCTCGGTGGGAACGATATCGAGGAATTCCTTAGCTGTGACCTGCACGTCCTTGTTCGCAAGCCCCGCCCATTCGGCGAAGGAGTGCGCGTCTTTCAGCTCGTCGAGCTTGATCTTGAAGCCGGCGTTTTCCGCCTTGTCGCGCTGCTCCTCGCTGCCGGTGATGTCGTAGCCCACCGAATAGGTCTGCACGCCCTCCTCGTGGTGCTGCCCCATGCAGAACGCCGCGAGCGAGCTGTCGATGCCGCCGGATAGGAAGCTGCCGATTTCCACGTCGGCGATTTCGTGCGCGCGCACCGATTCGTCGAAGGTGTCCTTGATGATGTCGGCCCACTCCTCGAGGCCCTTCGATTCGTCGATCTTGTAGGTGATCTTGTAGAAGCATTCGCAGGAAAGCTTGCCGTCCTTGAAGGTGATGTAGTGACCCGGCAGAAGCTTGTGCACGCCCTTGAACATGGTCTGCGAATCGTTGAGATACTCGAAGCACAGATACTGCGGAAGCTGCTCGCGGTTGAGCTCCTTCTTGAAGCGTGGATGCGCCAGGAAGGACTTGATCTCGCTGCCGTAGATCAGGCGCGCCCCGTCGTGCTGGTAGTACATCGGCTTGATGCCGAAGATGTCGCGGGCGCACACGAGCTGCTTTTGCTTTTCGTCCCAAATGGCGATGGCGAACATGCCGCGCAGGCGCTCGAACACCTTGCAGCCCCATTCCTCGTAGCCGTGCACGATGGTTTCGGTGTCGCCGTGGGTTTTGAAGGTGTAGCCGGCTGCCTGAAGCTCTTCGCGTAGTTCCGGGAAGTTGTAGATCTCGCCGTTGAAGGTGACCGTCACGGTGCCGTCGGCGTTTTGCATGGGCTGGCGGCTGCCCTCAAGGTCGATGATGGACAGGCGACGGAATCCCATCGCGATATCGTCGGTAACCACATAGCCCTCGTCGTCGGGGCCTCGATGGATGATGCGATCGGCCATGTCCTTGATGATGGCGCGATTGGTCTGCTCGTCGAAATCGACCGCGGTGAATCCCACGAATCCGCACATGCGCGAAACTCCTTCTCTTAGAGCCCCATCGGGCTTTTTGCATTCGACAATCATACGATAGCCGTGTAGGGTGTGGGCACTTTCCACGAAAGGTGCGCGGCGCGCCAAGCGCTTGCGCGACTATGCGATAATGCGAACTTGTTCATTCCCTCACGAATAAAACCGGCCCCATCCGGTTCGACCGATAATAAGTCCGCTAGGAGCATCAGCAATGACCGCACAATCAGCCGCGAGCGCCTCTCCGACGCCCATTACCAGCGCAGACCAGGTGAAAGACCTGCTGCAGCCCGTCGTCGTCGGCGGCGACATCCTTGCCTACAGCTATGTGCGCGAGCTTCATCGCGCGTTCGGCATCACGAGTACCATCGTGCTGGCCACGCAGGATATCAAAATGCTCTCCGAAAGCCGCTTCACCGACTATCGTCTTGAGGCGAACATTCACGAGCAGGAGGGCCTTTACGAAGTGCTCGAGCGCATCGCCGCCGAAGTGCACGCCGCCGCGCCGGAAAAGACCCTGCTCGTGCTCGGTTGTGACGACTGCCATGCGCGCATGCTCTCGCAGGGCAAGCAGCGCCTTGCTGCTGCCGGATACGTTTCGCCCTATATCGATTTCGACCTGCTCGACGACATCACGCAGAAGCGCCGCTTCTACGAGATTTGCGAGGAAATTGGCGTTCCTTACCCGAAGACCTGGTATTTCGACTGCGGAAGCGGCCCGGATGATCTGCCTTACGGCGATTTCGCCTATCCGCTCATTGCGAAGCCTTCGAACTCCGCTCAGTTCCAGGATGCCGAGCCTACCATCGCCGGCTGGCGCAAGATTTACGAGATCGATTCCGCCGAGGAGCTGCGCGAGGTGTGGCATTCCATCCGCACTTCCGACTACAACAACCTGCTGGTCATTCAGGATTTCATCCCCGGTGGAGACGACGCCATCCGCACGCTGACCACCTTCTCCGACGCCAACGGGGATTTGCGCGTGGTGTCCGGCGGCTGCGTGTGCCTGCAGGACCACGATCCCACCGCCATCGGCAACCCGCTGTGCATCATGGGTGAGCGCGAGGAAGCCATCATCGAGGGCGCGCGCAAGTTCCTCGCGCACACGAAATACCGTGGCTTCGCGAACTTCGACATCAAGTTCGACTCGCGCGACGGTTCGTTCCGCTTTTTCGAGGTGAACACCCGTTGTGGGCGCAACACGTACTACATGAGCCTCGGCGGCCAGAACTTCGTCGAACTGATCGTGCGCGAGTTCGTCATGGGTCAGCCTGTTGCTGAGCGGGAGGCTTACAACCCGTTCCTGTATTGCTGCGTGCCCACCTACGTGCTCAAGCGGAGCATGGAGAACAAGGAACGCCTGGCGCAGGCGCTCAAGGCGCTCGCCGCCACCAAGGAACCCTACCCGCTGCACTACGCGCCCGATTCCTTCAAGCACAACTTGTGGGCGCGCATCATGCACGTGAATCAGATTCGCAAGTTCAAGAAGTTTTATTGGGACACCGGCGGAAAGCAGCTGAAGTAAAGGTGGCTCAGCAAAGGGGCGTTCGGCTTGCGGCCGGGCGCTCCTTTATTTATCCCAGGAAATGAAGGCCCAGGTTATGACGCGGGGGTTTGCCAGGCGCAGGGGTTTTTGCGGGTTGCCGTGAACGTCGGGCTGCCCGACCTCGTCATTGGCGATCAGGTTGTCGGTAAGCCACGCGTCCAAGCGCGCGTAGGCTGCTTGCCGCTCGACATCGCTGGCGATGGCGCCGGCGGCCCCGTCGATCATGCGGCGCAGGCTGGCGGCGGCGTCGTCGGCGCTGTCATAGGTGTCGAAGCGCTCGGAGCGGATGTAGTTGACCTGCGGCAGGAGGCCTTCTGCCGCCAGGATGTTGATGGCGTAGAGGTAGTCTCGGCACAGCGCGTCCTCAAGCCCGATCTCCGCCATGATGCGTTCGTCGGTGCGCGGGCTGCTTCCTGTGGTGAGCGTGATGCATACGCGTCGGCGCGCCACCTCGGTCAGCCGCAGCAGGCTGTCGCGCAGATTCGCCGTGGCGATGGAGCGCGATGCGACGGCCACGTCGACCATGCCTCCGCGCACGCCCTTTGCGGCCCAGTTCTCGTCCCAGCTCAAAAGCTTGGGGAACACGGTTTTCACCCCGGCCGCGTCCATGACGGCGCTCATGCGGTCGAGCATGCCCTGCGAGAAATCGGCCGCCACCACTTTGTGGCCGGAAAGCCCGAGCGGCAGCGCAATAGCCCCCGTGCCGCATCCCATGTCGAAGACGGTTTCGCCGGGCTGTATGTTCGCAAGTTCGATGAAGCGCTTGGCGTATGGCCCGACTTTCGTGTCGGCGGGGAAGTTGTGCGCGCGGCCGTTCCAGTAGGCGGGGTCGTCGGGCTTGCGGCGGCGCGTTTGCAGGGACATCCACTCTTCGTTCCAGTCGACGTGTCCAAGCAGGGGGCGTACGGCGTCGCCGGCCTGCGCGGGTGCGGCTTCGCTTGCCGGGCCCGCGTTTTGGGCGGCAACGTCGTGCCCTTCGTGCGTTATCTTTCCACTCATCTTCCCGTCTCCCTCTTCCGTATGCGCATCTCCCTTATATTCGATAGCTAGCATACTATCCGATTGCCCGCCCGCATGCGTCTGGGGCGGGCGATTTATTGCCAGACGAGGAGCCAGCAAATGAACGTCGAGTTGCTCTACCATACGCCCGACCCCGAGCGCGCCATCGCCACCGCGGCGCGGCTGTGCTATGCGCCGGTCGGCGCGGCCGAGCTGATGGAGACCATACCGCCCGAGCGCGTGGAAAGCGTGCTGTCCACCATCATGTCGTCGGGGCATTTCAGCACCCTTGAGCATGCGAGCTATACGTTCGCCGTCGATGGCGTGTCGCGTGCGCTCACGCATCAGCTGGTGCGCCATCGCATCGCCAGCTTCAATCAGCAAAGCCAGCGCTATGTGAAGTTCACGGGCGAGGTGGCCGTGGTGAAGCCGCAAAGCGTGGCGGGCAACGAGCAGGCGGAGAAGGTGTTCGACGAGGCAATCGCCGCCGCCGTTGACGCGTACCACAAGCTGCTCGACGCTGGTGTGCCGGCCGAGGACGCGCGCTACCTGCTGCCCAACGCGGCGGAAAGCAAGATCGTCATCACCATGAACGTGCGCGAGCTGCTGCACTTCTTCAGCCTGCGCTGCTGCAACCGCGCTCAGTGGGAGATTCGCGACATGGCCCATCGCATGCTTGAGTTGGCGCGCCCCACGGCGCCGTTCGTCTTCGCCGATGCCGGCGCCCCCTGCGTGCGCACCGGTTGCCCGGAAGGGAAGATGACCTGCGGAAACCCCTTCCCGAAAGTGATGCGTGGTTAGGGTGCCCAAGCAGAAAAGCGATCTGTCTCGCGCGTTTTCCGAAGACGGGCAGCGCAAGACGCACGTAGGCGGTCAGGCGCTCATCGAGGGCGTCATGATGCGCGGCAAGTACAACTGGGCCGTCGGCGTGCGCGAGCCGGACGGCGGTATCTACGAGGAAGCTCACGACCTGGCCAGCGGCAAGGACAAGAACGGCTGGATGTATTGGCCGCTCGTGCGCGGCTGCCGCGCGATGGTCGAGTCGTTGGTGCTCGGCTACAAGGCGCTTGAGATTGCGGCGGTGCATGCGTTTTCCGAAGATGAAGAGGGCGCGTCTGCAGCCGATGGGGCCGAAGCGGGCGGAAAGCAGCCTGCTGCCGATGGAGCTTCGGGCGATCTGCCGGAAAAGGATTGCGAGGCTTGCTCGGCCGATGATTCTGCCGACAAGTCGTTTTCCTGGAAAGATGATTTCGGGCGTCCCGACACCATGATCGACGCCCTGGGTGCGCAGCGATCCTTGGAGGTTGCGGGGGCGGACGAGGGCGGCTCTATCGATCGGAGCGGCGAGAGTGCGGCCGGTGCGGTCAGCGGCGCCGAAGCGGTTAAGGCCGATGCCGATGCGTCCGACGACGCGGTGTTCGGGCAACGCGAGATGGCCATCTCCATGGTGCTCGGCCTGGTTTTGGGCGTGGTGTTGTTCATTGTGGCGCCGGCGGCGATCACGAATCTCATCGTGGGCGAATACGATTCGAACACGATCGCCTGGAACATCGTCGACGGCATTCTGCGCGTGGCCGTGTTCGTGTTCTACATTTGGCTGATTGGGCGCATGAGCGACATCAAGCGCATGTTCGGCTATCACGGTGCCGAGCACAAGACGATCCATTGCTTCGAGCACGGGCTTCCGCTGACGCCGGAAAACGCGCGGCAGTTCCCGCGCCTGCACGTGCGCTGCGGGACGGCGTTTCTGATCATGGTGATGATCATCGCCATTCTGGTGTACACGATCACGCCCTTAAACGGGCTCATCGCCGCCTGGGGCGTGCCCGACGGCGCGCCGAAGCTTGCGCTGGTCATCGTCGCGCGCATCGTGCTCATGCCCGTGATCGCCGGCATATCGTACGAGATCACCGTGCGCTGGGCGGGAAGCCATCCGGAAAACCCGCTGGTCAAGGTGGTATTGTGGCCGGGTATGCAGATGCAGTACCTCACCACCAACGAACCGGACGATTCCATGCTCGAATGCGCCATTTCCGCGATGCAGCAGGTGCTTGAGCGCGAGGAACTTGAAGCCGCCCGCGCCGCCGCGGCTGCGCGAAACGAGTAGGTGGCATGTGCCGCGCGGGTGCTGAAATTGTGTGTCGCGCCTGATGGCGCTCTCTAATGAGGGTCGCTCTCGCTCGACCCCACAAAATTCGAGTGCTAGGTTAACGCTTCTGCCAGATCCTTCGTGGGTGCGAGCCATGGCTCGCACCTTAATCGACAGCATCCGAAGGATGCGACACTGTTTTGGTTCCGTCGACAAACTGTTCTTCGTTTGCCCCTACGCTCTGTCGGCGCCGCGGGGGATGGTGGAGAAGGCCAGCGTATGCTCGGTGACGAGCGGGCGATTGCAGGTGAAGAACACGATGCCGCCCGATTCGGCGCGCACCTCCTCGACGACCTCCCCGGTCAGCGGGTTGAGCACCTGCGCGCCCACCTCTCCGCGCGAAAGCGTATCGCCCGGATGCGCGAGCAGGCGAAACACGCCGCCGCGGGTGGTGTGAACGCCCACGAGCACGCTCTCGTCGATGTGCGAGGAACGGAATCCCTGATGGCAGGGGTAGTCGATGGCCCCGATGTTCGCCATGAACCTCAGCGACGCCCGCACCGCCTCCTGCGCCGATTCCTCCTCGACCGTGTCGGTCTTTTCCGCATACAGCGAATAGGCGTCGGTGTCCCAAAGGCGCCAGTTGTAGTTCAGCGTCGTGGTGTCGAAGGGGTCGGGCTGGTGCGTCATCACGTAGCGCATGCCGAACTTGTCTCCCGCCGCCGCGTCGGGTCCGGGGCCGGCCATCACGCGGATATGCGGCAGGAAGTCGCCTTCCAGGTGAAACGACGCCATTTGGATGCCGTAGCGCCACCCGCGCACGGCCTCAAACAGCCCCGCCGCGATACGCTGCGTGGTCTCGCCCTGGTCGTAGCCGGGAAACATTCGGTTCACGTCGGTGTTGTCCATGCTCCAGAAACGTTTACCCACGTTCATGGAGATATGGTTCGCGCAAGGGATGACCATGATCTGCTTGCCGGCGGCGATGCCGCCCTTCGCCTCGATGCGGCGCAGGCGATGCACGAGCTGCGAGCAGATGTAGAGCTGCTGCACCTCGTTGCCGCGCAGGGCGCCCACGACGCACACGGTCGGCTCGCCGGATCCGAACGAGAAGCCCTTGATGTGAAGCTGGCCTCGATAGGGCATCTCGATGCTGTAGAGGATGGTTTCCTTCATTTCAGACCTCCCAGAATACGGGCAAGCAGCGACCCTGGCGTGACGACGGGATATTCGCGCAGGGTGAACAGCAGGCCGTCGGTGGGGCTTTCCACATGTTGCTTGATTTCCCCGGTTGTCGCGTCGGCGATGATGCCGAGTTCCTGCCCGCGCGCAACCATGTTGGAATGGTGTGCGGTGGGAAGGAAGATGCCGGCCGCGTCGGCGTTGAGGAAGCTCACCTCGCCGTCGGTCGACACGATAGGCTCCTTGAGCGCGATCGGGCGCGGGCCGGTCCATATGCCCTGGTCGATGAGCAGGTTGAAAATGCCGTCGATGAGCGCATCGCCGTATTCCTTCGTGATGCGCATCCCGACGCCCATTTCCACTACCAAACATGGCACGCCGATGTCGTTGAGGCTGTAGGCGAGCGTGGATTGCAGCACTGTGGCCGCCGAATGCACCCAGACGAAGTCCACCCCGGCACGGCGGGCGAGGGGCACCAGGCGCTCCGCGGTGATCTCGTTGATGCGGATCTGCGGCAGTTCCTGCAAAAAGATGTTGCTCGCGTGGATGTCGAAAGCCAGCGTCGACCCGGCGATGTCATCGACCATGGCGCGCGTGAGGTGCTCCGTGAGCGACGCGTCCTCGCAGCCGGGGAACACGCGGTTCATGTCCAGGTCGAACAGCGGCACGCCGCGCGTGATGGTGGACACGCCGAGCGGGTTCATCGCGGGGTAGATGTCCACCGTGCCCGCAAGATGCTCGGGATGCTCTTTGATGCGCCGTGCCAGCTCGAAGGCGACGTATTGCCCCTCGAGCTCGTCGCCGTGGATGCCGGTGACGATGGACGCTCGGCCGGCGCCTTCCGCCGGGCCGCCTTCGGGTTCCAGGCGATTCTTCCAGATGCGGATGCGCTCGTCGACGAACAGCTCCGCGCTTGCAACTTCCATCTTCATCTTATTGATCCATCACTTCCATGAACACGGTTTGGGTTTGGTCGGCGTTGCCCAAAAACACGCCGCGCTCCACCGGGCAGTCGGACCAGTCGCGCCCGACTGCCAACACCAGATAGCTTTCGTCGCAGATTTTGTCGCGGGTTGGGTCGAGGCCGATCCACCTGCCACCAATATAGGCCTGAGCCCAGGCGTGCGTGGCCCCTTCGCCCTCGGTGATGCCGCAGGCGTAGCGCGCCGGCACGCCCCACTCGCGCAGGGCGGCCACCATGATGTGGGCGAAGTCCTGGCAGACGCCGCAGCCTTGCGCGAACGCTTGCGCCGCCGTGGTGTGCACGTCGGTGGTGCGCGGCTCGTAGCGCATGCGGTCGTGCAGCGCGTGCGTGAGCTCGATGGCGCGCAGGGCGATTTCGCGAGGGGAGGCGCTGCTTGAAGAGGCTGAGCTGCTGGCGTCGCACCCCGCCGAGCGCGCGAAGGCGACGATGGCCTCGTCGGCGCTGGCCAGCTGCGAAGGGTAGCTGAAAATGGGATGGGCGGCGCTGTTTTTCGCGCTGGCCTGCCCGCAGGCCTCTTCGCCGCCTTCGATCAAATCCCGCGCACCCGAATCGTCGGCGAGCGCCTCGCCGAGGGCCCGATAGGTGAACGAGCCATGCTCCTCGTCGATGCGCCCGCAGGCAAGCAGGTTGCCGAACGAATCTTGCTGCACGGTGAAGGTCGCCGGCGGGTCGAGCTCAAGGCGCCCCGTTGCCTGCTGATTGTCGCGTGTGGCGGGCAGGCAGCGCAGCACGAAGACGTGGTCGCGCACGGGCGCGCTGAATTCGACCGTGGTGGTGAATGCGTAGCTGAGTCGTTTCATGAGGATCTTTCCCTTATCCTGCGAAAACGGCTACATGCCCGGCAGAAGCTGTTCGACGCAATCGAGCAGCACGCGGCGGTTCTCCTCGACGTTCGTGCATCCGGCCAGGTCACCTAAAAGCTGAAGACGGCGCCCGTCGCGCGGCAGATGCGTGCGGCGAAGCCGGCTGGCAAGTCGGTCGCATTCCTGCTGCAGCTGGTCGGTCTTCCAATCCAGGCGCACCATCAAGTCGATGCGCTCGATGGTCGATCCGCATTTGAGCGTCATGCGCGTCGCCTCGTCGACGATGTTCTCGTCGGCGCAGCCCTTGAAGGCCATCAGGTAGTCGCGTACCTGCTGCAAGTCGAGCATCGGCGCGTCGGAGGCGTTCGCGGCATCGATCGTGTTCTTCGCCAGCTGCAGATACGAAAGCGTTTGCGAGGTGATGATCTCGCGCAGCATCACGGCGTTGTCGAAGGCACGGTTGACGCTCGAGGGCACCGAGTTGGGGTTCCCGTCGTCGAACAGGTAGCTTTCCAGAAACTCGGCCGAGCTAGCGTAATCGCAGGGGATTTCCATCCGGCGGCACCAGTCGGCGTAATCGACCTGCCCGCCGTCGAGGGAGGTGTCCCATGCGCGGGACACGTGATCGATGGTGATGAGCGCTCGCTCGCTGTAACGCCCGAGCCAGTACAGGCGGTTTTCCTTGCTTAGTCGTTGAGCACCCATGTGTCTTTGAACCCTCCTCCTTGAGATGAATTGACGATGGCGTTGCCTTCCTCGCGTGCGTAGCGCGTCAGCCCGCTCGGCCAGGCCTCGACCGTGCCGTCGGTCAGCACGAACGCGCGCAGGTCGGCCTTGCGATGGACGATCTCGCCGTTGATGTAGGTCGGCAGCTCCTCGAAGTCGATCACTTCTTGGGCAATCCAGCGCCGCGGCTCGTCGATGATGCGCTTCGCCAGGTCGTCGCGCGCTTCGGGCGTGAGGTTCGCCCCGAACACGACGCCGTAGCCGCCAGCCTCGGCGGTGTCCTTGATGACGAGGCTGTCCAGGTGCGAAAGCGTGTAGGCGCGGTCCTTCTCGTACAACGGCAGGTAGGTGGGCGCGTTGTGCAGGAT
>CAVHFC010000024.1:12279-14958 GCA_963635025.1 Eubacterium sp. CAG:786 | reverse complement strand
ACGCCGATGACGCTTTCGGGAAGGAAGCAGTTCGGGTCGAGGTATTCGTCGGAAACGCGGCGGTATACCGCGCCGACGCGCACGTCGCCGTCGTAACCGCGCAGGTACAGGCGGTCGTCGCGCACGTAGAGGTCCTGCGACTCGGCAAGCTCGGCTCCGGTTTGCTCGGCAAGGTAGCTGTGCTCGAAATAGGCGGCGTTGAAGCGGCCGGGGGTGAACACGACGTTGATGCCGCCGCAGTTCACATGGTCCATCACCTGCTTGAGCATGGCGCCGTAGCTGCGGTTGTCGCGGATGTTGGCATGCTGGAAGGTGGCCGGCGAGCAACGGCGCGTGATGGTGCGCGCGATGAGCGGGTAGCTGGCGCCCGAAGGGATGCGCAGGTTGTCCTCGAGCACGTACCACTGCCCGTCGCGCCCGCGCACCAGATCGATGCCCGAGATGTGGCTGTAGATGTTCTTCGGCGGCGTGAGCCCGTCGCATTGCGCAAGCCACCCGGGGCAGGTGAACACGAAGTCCTCGGGGATGACGCCGTCGGCGATGATGGCGCGCTTGCCGTACACGTCGGCCAGAAACGCGTTGAGCGCGCGGACGCGCTGCGAAAGGCCGACCGAAAGCTGCTCCCATTCTGCAGCCGGTATGGTGCGCGGTATGGCGTCGAAGGGGAAGAGACGCTCGTTGAACGTGCCGTTTTTGTACAGGCCGAACTTCACGCCCCATCGGGCGAGTTCCTTGTTGATGCGCGCGGTGTGCGCAACCAGATCGTCCATACGCGACCCCCTGCCATGCTTGTTCGAATAGGAAGGTGCGGCAAGGCGCGCGGGCGCCTTTTTCGCTTTTCCCATCTTCAAGCGAGGTCGTTACAGAGCGGTTTCGGGGTGGTTACGGTTGTGCGGCGCGCTGGCTTCCGGTACGTTGCGCGAGCGGTGCGCGGCGCGGCTGTGCGCGAGGCGTCTTTAGGCGGCGAGGGAAAGCAGGGGAAGGTACTGCTGAGCCGATGAGGGAACGGCTAGGTCGATGGTCTGCCCGTAGGCGCTGACGGTGACGTAAGCGGGGTCGTCGTAGGTGGTCAGCGTCGCCTCAACCCCGGCGGCGGTTCCCGAAATGGTGGCCTTGGCCTGGGCGTTTTCGGGAAGGGTTGCCACCTGCCAGTCCTCGATGTCGAGGCCTTCGATGACGGTTTGCACCTGTGCGGTGGATATGCCGGTGGTGGCCGAGATATCGCCGGCGTGGGACATGAGCGCGTCGGAAACGCTGCTTTTGACTCCCGATGCGTCCACCGCGGCGTTCACGGCTTGGTTCTTGGTGTTGGTGATGGCGCTTTTGGCCGATGCGACCGGCGAGCTGTCGGCTGGGCTTGTCAGGTGCAGCCCCACAACGCCGACACCGACGAGAAAGGCGATTCCCAAGCAGATGCTTGCAGCTTTGCGAATCATGCTCAACCCCTTTGCTTTGCATGGCGCGTGCGCGACTGTTCGTGCGGGCGCCGTCGGTGGTTTTGTCGTGGTTCGTTTTCGGCGTGAACGTGCGGCGTGCTCGACGGCTTCCCTGCAAGGTAGGCTACCGCAAGGTGCCAAAAGGCCGCCCGAGTCCTTGAAACCGCCGTCATTCCTTCGCCTCATAGCGACGAAATCAACACGTATTCTGCACCGGAGCCGACTGACATTGAGGAAACGTTTCAGCCACCTTGCCGGCAAATTTTCCACAGAGGCCCTCGCAATCGTGTATGCTACGCACTGCGCGACGCCCGATCACGGCGCGGCGCGCGGCATCCCCGCACACGTAAAACAAACGAATGGGGCAATCGTGTGAGCGAAGCGGCCGAATATCGGCCCGAACATTAAAGGAGGGCCACATGAAGCTGGTGGTAACCGAGAAGAACGACGCCGCAACCAAGATTGCGACGCTCCTAGGCGCGAAGAAGCCGAAATCCGACAAGGTGTACAACACGCCGGTGTACCGGTTCGAGGTAGACGGCGAGGAGTGGGTGACCATCGGCCTGCGCGGCCATATCCTGGAACCCGATTTCGTTCCCCAACTGATATATAAGAAGCGTGGCGGTTGGCGCGGTGTGACCGAGGACGGCGAGCCCGTTGCCGCCGAGGTGCCGGCAAGCTTGCCGCGCCCGCCCTTCAAGAAGAAAAAGCCGTTCACCGAAGACGGTGTGGAGCTCAAGGCGTGGAAGATGGACGCGCTGCCGTATCTGGCCTACGCGCCTATCGAGAAGCTTCCCAAGGAAAAGGACATCATCCGCAGCCTGAAGAACCTGGCGAAGAAGGCCGATTCCATCGTGATCGCCACCGACTTCGACCGCGAGGGCGAGCTGATCGGATCCGACGCGCTGTCGTGCATCCAGGAGGTCAATCCTGATGCGCCTGTGTCGCGCGCTCGCTATTCGGCGTTCACGAAGGAGGAGATCACGCACGCGTTCTCCCATTTGGTGGAGCTTGACGTGAACCTGGCCAGCGCCGGTGCGTCGCGCCAGGACATCGACCTGATCTGGGGCGCGGTGCTCACGCGTTACCTGACGCTCGTGAAGTTCGCCGGTTACGGAAACGTGCGCAGCTCCGGCCGCGTGCAAACCCCCACGCTCGCGCTCATCGTGGCGCGCGAGCGCGAGCGCTTGGCGTTCGTGCCGGAAGATTACTGGGTGATCAAGGGCGCCTTCGATGCGGGTGC
>CAVHFC010000024.1:0-11890 GCA_963635025.1 Eubacterium sp. CAG:786 | reverse complement strand
CAGGCGAGCTGCATGCGACGCGCGGCAAGAAGGAGACCACCGACCATCCGCCCATCTACCCGACGGCCAAGGCCACGCCCGACGACTTGGCCCCGGCCGACTATAAGCTGTACAACCTGATCGCGCGGCGTTTTCTGGCGACGCTTTCCGATGCGGCGGTGGTGGAGGGCACGAAGGTGACCCTCGACGTGGCCGGCGAGCCGTTCGTGGCAAAGGGCGACGTGCTGGTGGAAAGCGGTTACCGCGCCATTTACCCCTACGGCATGAAGAAGGACGAGCAGCTGCCCGCCATGGACGAGGGGGCGACCATCGCCTTCAACGGCGCCGAGTGCACGAAGAAGCAGACCGAGCCGCCGGCGCGCTACAGCCAGGGCAAGCTCATCCAGGAAATGGAGAAGTTGGGGCTGGGCACGAAGTCCACGCGCCACAGCATCATCGAGCGCCTGTACACGGTGAAGTACATTCAGAACGACCCCATCGAGCCGAGCCAGCTGGGCATGGCGGTGTGCGACGCGCTCGACAAGTTCGCCCCGCACATCACGCACCCCGAGATGACCGCCGAGCTTGAAGAGGAAATGGACAACATTGCCGAGGGGCGCAACACCAAGGACAGTGTGGTGATGAACTCGCGCAACCTGCTTTCCGAGCAGCTGGCGAATTTGCTGCCGCATTCCGAGGAGGTCAAAGACGCCCTGGCCGATGCCGTGGCGGCCGACGCCTACGTGGGCAAATGCCCGAAATGCGGCAAGGATCTGCAGATTCGCGTGTCGCAGAAGACGCGCGGCATGTTCATCGGTTGCGCCGGCTGGCCCGATTGCGACGTGACCTACCCGCTTCCGAAGGGCAAGGTGGAAAGCTTGACCGAGCTGTGCCCGACCTGCGGCATGCCCCAGGTGAAGGTGACGGCCTTCCGCAGCAAGCCGCGCACGCTGTGCATCGACCCGAACTGCGAGACGAACAAGGAACCCAACGTGGTGGTGGGCGAGTGCCCCACCTGCGCCGCGGCTGGCAAAAAGGCCAACCTCGTTGCGCAGAAGAACCCGCGCACGCTCAAGCGCTTCATCCGCTGCGAGAATTACGACGAGTGCGGCGTGGGCTACCCGCTGCCGCAGTACGGCGCCATCACCGCCACCGATGAAGTGTGCGAGCATTGCGGCGCGCCGATGGTCATCGTGACCACCAACCGCGGCCCGTGGAAGCTGTGCCCGAACTTCAGCTGCCCCGGCAAGGAGATCGAGGCCGAGAAGAAGGCCGCGGCGAAGGAGGCCAAGGCGGCAGGCAAGAAGGCGCCCGCGAAGAAGGCTGCTGCTAAGAAGCCGGCTGCGAAAAAGGCAACGGCCAAGAAGGCTCCGGCGAAGAAGGCGGCTGCCAAGAAATCGGCGGCGAGCGCCGAATAACGCTGGTCGGCGGCAAGCGAGCAAAAGAAGAGAGGCGGCATCCTTGTGCGGATGCCGCCTCTCTTGCGTTTGGGGCTTGCGATCGCTCTTGTGCGAAAGGATACCTGCTCGAGCAGGGCTGTTAGATTTCCTCGCCGGCCTCGATGGCTCGGTAAAGGTCGCGCCCGCAGATATCCACCGCCACGAACACGGGGAAGTCATCGAAGGTGACGCGGCGTAGCGCTTCGGTGCCCAGGTCCTCCCAGGCCACGGTTTCGCTTGCGGTGACGTGCTTGGCCAGAAGCGCCGCGATGCCGCCGACGGCCGCGAAGTACACGGCGCCGTTTCGCACGCAGGCATCGATGACGTCCTGGTTGCGCTTGCCCTTGCCGATGACGGCTGGGATGCCGGCGTCCATGAGCGCGGGCGTGGCGAAATCCATGCGGCTAGCCGTGGTGGGGCCGACGCTGCCGAGCGGCCGCCCCGCAGCGGCAGGGGTGGGGCCAGCGTAGAACAGCGTTTGGCCGGCAAGATCGAAGGGCAGCTCGCCGGTTTCTTCGAGCGCCGCAAGCGCGCGGGCATGTCCAGCGTCGCGCATGGTGTAGGCGGGGCCGGAAAGGCGCACCTCCTGGCCGGCGCGCAGGTTCGCCAGCTGGGCCTTGTCCAGCGGCAGCGTCAGGCGTACGGGTTCGCTCATTGCTCATCACCCCACGGAATCAAATCGATAGATGCGCTTCGCATGGCCGAGCAGCCCATGTTCACGGCCACGGGCAGCGCGGCGATATGGCACGGCGCGGTTTCCAGATGCACGGCGAGCGCGGTCGCGGCGCCGCCGAGGGCGCCCGGGCCGATGCCGGTGGCGTTGGCGGCGGCTAGCAGCTCGGCTTCCAATGCGGCGTGCTTCGCGCTTTTCGCCGGAGAACCCACCTCCCGCAGCAGCGCGTGCTTGGCAAGCCCCGCCACTTTGTCGAAGGTGGCGCCCACGCCCACGCCCACGATGAGCGGCGGGCAGGCGTTGGCGGCCTTTTCCCGCACGCAGTCGAGCACCACGCGTTTCACGCCGTCCCAGCCGGCACCGGGGGCAAGCATGACCACGCGGCTGGCGTTGTCCGAGCCGCCGCCCTTGAGCAGCACGTGCAGCGTGGCGCCGCGACCGGGGCGAAACGCGATCTCGGAAAACGCGGGCGTGTTGTCGTTCGTGTTCGTGCGGTCGATGAGCGCGTCGGCCAGCACGCTCATGCGCAGCTTGCCGTCGGTGTAGGCGCGCGCCACCGCGTCGTCGACCTTCGTCAGGATGTTGCCGGGCACGACCAAATCCTCGCCGACTTCCAAGCGCACCCAGCAAGTTCCCGTGTCCTGGCAGATGGGCACGCCGTCCTCGCGTCCGATGCGCGCGTTTTCGACCAGGCAGTCAAGCACGGCCTGCTCGCGGGGCTGGGTTGCCGCACGCTGCGCCGCCTCGATGGCGCGCAGCACGTCGGGGCGCAGATGCGTGGCGCAGCGGCGCACGGCGTCGTAGACCGCTTCGGCCACGGCGTCGGCCGTGAGCGCCGGCTGCTTCTTCTCGTCTTCCATGTTCGTCCTTTCGAAACAAGGTTTTCCCTATTGTGCGCCCTCCGCCGCCGCCTGTGAGCGCCGGCGGGCAAACGCGCAGGGAAATTCTTGCTGAAGCAGGGGAGGTTGGCGGGCTGTGGGCAGCGCCGGGCCGGCCGCAGAGCGTTTCCGGGAGGGCGCAAGGCTGCGTTGCGGGGCTTTCAGCGAAAGGCGCGGGGTCGATTTCGTGGGTGTCGTGGGGCTTCCGCCCCCAGCCCCGCAGGGGTGGCATCAGGGGTGTTTTCTTCGATATCTCCTGGTCAAACGCAAACTACACCCACGGTGGGCGTGGGAAGTTAGCCGCGGTGCAATCCACTATGTGCCTCAGCGAAAGGGCCGCGCAAGGGGTGCGGCCCGCAGAAGGAAAGGATTGCACGTGGAATCAGTTGCGACGTTTCGGCCTCGCACGGCCCAGGCGCGCTCAAAGATGCGCCGGCAGGTGCGGGGGTCCATTAACTGGCCCATGCTCATCGTGACGCTGGCGGTGGGGGTGGCCTTGTGGTTCTGCCCGGTGCCCGCCGGCTTGGAGGTGAAGGCATGGCATATGTTCGCCATCTTCGCCGCCACTATCGTGGGGCTCATCATCAAGCCCGCGCCCATGGGGGCTGTCGCCATCATGGCCATCACGGCGAGCGTGCTCACGGGCACGGTGGGGCTCAAGGACAGCCTGTCGGGCTTTTCGAACACCACCATTTGGCTGATCGTCATCGCGTTCTTCATCAGCCGCGGCTTCATCAAAACGGGGCTCGGCAACCGCGTGGCGTATCTGTTCGTGGAACGCTTCGGCAAGAAGACGCTCGGCTTGGCCTATTCGCTCATCGCCACCGACTTGGTGCTCTCGCCGGCCATGCCGTCGAACACCGCCCGCGCCGGCGGCATCGTGTGGCCCATCGTCCAGTCGCTGTCGCATACCTTCGGCAGCCGCGCCGACGACGGCACGCAGAACAAGATCGGGTCGTTTCTGCACCTGTGCGCTTTCCAAGGCGACATGATCACCTCGGCGATGTTCGTCACCGCCATGGCTGCCAACCCGCTGGCCGTGCAGCTTGCCGCCGACACCGCCGGCATCGAGATCACGTGGGTCGGCTGGTGCATCGCCGCGCTGGTGCCGGGTCTGGTCGCGCTTGTCGTGGTGCCGCTCGTGCTGTACAAGCTCAACCCGCCCGAGGTGAAGGAAACTCCCGACGCCGCCGTGGTCGCCCGCGCGAAGCTTTCCGAGATGGGCCCGGTCACGAGCGCCGAAAAGAAGATGATCTTCGTGTTCGCGCTCATCTTGATCCTGTGGATCGCCGGCAGCGCCATCAACCTCTCCGCCACCACCACAGGCTTCATCGGCCTTTCGGTCCTGTTGCTCTTCGATGTTCTGACCTGGGACGACGTGAAGAACGAAAAGGGCGCCTGGGACACGCTCGTGTGGTTTTCCGCGCTGGTGATGATGGCGGGGCAGCTGAACACCTTGGGGCTCATCCCGTGGTTCGGCAACCTTATGGCCGGCAGCGTCGGCGGCATGAACTGGGTCGTCGCTCTGCTCGTGCTGGCGCTGGCCTACTACTTCAGCCATTACCTGTTCGCTTCGGCCACCGCGCACGTCACCGCCATGTACGCCGCGTTTCTCACCGTCGCCATCGCCGCTGGTGCGCCGCCTATGCTCACGGCGCTCGTGCTCGGCTTCTTCGGCAACCTGATGGGGTCGCTCACGCACTACGGCTCGGGTCCGGCTCCCATTCTGTTCGGCGCGGGCTATGTCAGCCAGGGCAAGTGGTGGAGCACCGGCGCCATCGTCTCGGTGATCAACATCGTCATCTGGCTGGGCGTCGGCGGCGTGTGGTGGAAGGTGCTCGGCCTGTGGTAGGCCGCTTCTGCCCAAGCTGTTCGTAATCAAGACGGGATGAGGGCCGCGCGTCGCCTTGTGGCGAGAGGCCCCTGCAAGAAAGGAAAACCAATGAAGGAAATCAACGTTGCCGACATTACCGCCGAGGTGCGCCGCCTGTGCATCGAGGCTGCCTGCGACCTGCCTCGCGATGTGGAGAAGCTGATCAAGCAGGCCACCGAAACCGAGGAGAGCGAGTTCGGCACCTACGCGATGGAGAAGATCTGCCGCAACATCAAGATCGCCCGCGAGAACAACGTTCCCATGTGCCAGGACACCGGCATGGTCATCGTGTTCGTTGAGATCGGCCAGGAGGTGCACATCGCAGGCGGGCTGCTCGACGACGCCATCAACGCCGGTGTGGCCGCCGGATACATCGACGGCTACCTGCGCAAGTCCACGGTGATCGACCCGGTGCTTAACCGCAAGAACGCCGGCGACAACACGCCCGCCATCATCTACACCTCGCTTGTGGCCGGCGACGAGCTGCGCATCACCGTCATGCCGAAGGGCGCGGGCTCGGAGAACATGAGCCAGCTGAAGATGCTCAAGCCCGCCGATGGCCTGGAGGGCGTTAAGCGCTTCATCGTCGACGCCGTGGTCAACGCCGGCGGCAATCCCTGCCCGCCGACGGTTGTGGGCGTGGGCATCGGCGGCAACGCCGACAAGGCCATGCAGCTTTCCAAGGTGGCCCTGCGCCGCGAGGCCGGCGCGCCGAACCCCAACCCCGCCTATGCCGCCATCGAGCGCGAGCTGCTCAAGGAGATCAACAAATCCGGCGTCGGCCCGCAGGGCTTCGGCGGACGCAACACGGCGCTGGCGGTGCAGATCGAGACCTATCCGACGCACATCGCCACCATGCCCGTGGCCGTGACGCTCAACTGCCATGCGGCGCGCCACAAGGAAGTCGTTCTGTAAGCACATTTGAGCAGCTAAACGCAAAGGAGACGAGAAACATGGCACAGGCCAAGAACATCACCACCCCGCTTACCGACGAGGTGCTGTCAGAACTGAAGTGCGGCGACATGGTCAACATTTCCGGCATCATCTATACCGGCCGCGATGCCGCGCACAAGATCATGGTCGAGATGATCGAGCGCGGTGAAGAGCTGCCCGTTGACTGGGATCGCCAGGTCATCTACTACGCCGGCCCAACGCCGGCCAAGCCCGGGCGCGTTATCGGCTCGTGCGGCCCGACCACTTCCGGGCGCATGGACAAGTACAGCCCGACCATGATGGAGCAGGGACTCAAAGGCATGATCGGCAAGGGCCCGCGCGCAGCCGAGGTGGTCGATTCCATGGTGAAGAACAAGGTGGTGTACTTCGCGGCCATCGGCGGGGCGGCGGCGCTCATCGCCGACAGCGTTAAGGAGTGCGAGGTCATCGCATTCGATGACCTGGGCCCCGAGGCTGTGCGCCGCCTGCGTGTCGAGAACTATCCCTGCATCGTCGTCATCGACGCCGAAGGCAACAACCTGTACGAGCAGGGCGTTGCCAAGTACCGCATGGAATAGGGGGTGCGCAGGTGAAGACGTACGACGTGGTCATCGTGGGCGCGGGCGGCGCCGGCATGTCCGCCGCGCTCAACGCTTCGGCGGCAGGGGATCTGTCCGTCGCCGTGCTGACCAAGGTATTCCCCACGCGCAGCCATACCGGCGCGGCGCAGGGCGGCATGAACGCGGCGCTTGGCTACCGCGACGAGACCGATACCATCGAGAGCCACTTTTACGACACGGTCAAGGGCAGCGACTATCTGGCCGACCAGGACGCGGTGGAGTTCTTCGTGTCCGGCATGCCCGACTTGGTGCTGGAGCTTGAGGGCATGGGCGTGCCGTACTCGCGCGACGATCAGGGCCGCATCGCGCAGCGTCCCTTCGGCGGGGCGAGCCACCCGCGCTGCTGCTATTCGGCCGACAAGACCGGGCACGTGGTGCTGCATGCGCTTTACGAGAACTGCGTGAAGAACGGCGTGGAATTCCTCGACGAGTACAACCTGCTCGACATCGCGCAGGTTGACGGGCAGCTGCAGGGCGTGGTCGCCATCGACCTGCGCCGCGGCGAGATCGAAAGCTTCAAGGCCCGCGCGGTGGTCGTCGCCGCCGGAGGCTTCGGGCGCGTGTACTGGAGCCGCACCACCAACGCCACGAACATGACCGGCGACGGGGTGGCGGCGTGCCTGCGTGCCGGGGTGCCCATCAAGGACCCGGAATTCGTGCAGTTCCACCCCACGGGCCTGGCGACGACCGGCGTGCTTCTGTCCGAAGCTTGCCGCGGCGAGGGCGGCTATCTCATCAACAACGAAGGCGAGCGCTTCATGGCCCGCTACGCCCCCGAGAAGATGGAGCTCGGTCCGCGAGACTTGGTGGCGCGATCCATCGAGACCGAGATCAAGGAAGGCCGCGGCTTCGGCGAGGGCATGGGCTCCTACGTGCTCATGGACCTGCGTCACTTGGGTGCCGAGCGCATCATGGAGCGCCTGCCGCAGGTGCGTGAGCTGGCGCTTTCCTTCGAAGGCGTCGACATGATCACCGATCCGGTGCCCATCCGCCCCTCGAACCACTACATGATGGGCGGCATCGACGTGATCGACTTCCGCACCTGCGCCACGGCCGTCGACGGCCTGCACGCGGCGGGGGAGTGCAGCTGCATCAGCGTGCACGGCGCGAACCGCCTGGGCGGCAATTCGGTGTCCGAGGTGGTGTTCTTCGGCAAGCAGGCCGGCATCGGCGCGGCGGCGACGGCGCGCAGGCGCGAGTTTTCGGGCACCGATCGGCTGGAGGAGCTTGAGGCGCAGTGGGCCGATCGCTTCCGCACCATGCGCGCCAAGCGCACCGGCGAGCCCGTCTTCTCCATCCGAGACCGGGCGGCCGAGGCCATGTGGAACGGCGTGGGCATCTTCCGCAACGCCGAGGGCATGGCGGCGGCCGAAGCGGTGATCGACGAATGCATGGCGGCCTACGCCGACGCGCGCATCGACGACGATTCGCAGGTGTACAACCAGGCGTTCATGAACTACGTGGAGCTTGGCAACGTGCTTTCCATCGCCAAGACGGTGTGCATGGGCGCCCGCGCCCGCACCGAAAGCCGCGGGTCGCATTCGCGCGAGGACTATCCGGTGCGCGACGACAAGAAGTTCTTGGCGCACACGCTGGTGACGCTTCGCGAAGATGGGGCCTTCGAGCTCGGGTATCGCCCGGTTGCCGTGACGAAGTTCGCGCCCGAGGAGAGGAAGTACTGATGGCAGACAGGATGATCACGTTCAACGTGCGCCGCTTCGACGGGCAGCGCTCGTTCAACCAGGAATACGCCATCCCCTATGCGAAAAGCACGCTGTTGGGGTGTTTGACGAAGATCCGCGAGGAACAGGACGCGAGCCTGTGCTTCACGAGCGCGTGCCGCCACGCCATTTGCGGCAGCTGCGCGGTGCAGGTCAACGGCAACGCCTACCTGGCCTGCGAGACGCAGCTCGACGAGCTGCTCGACACCTTCGGCGGCGACACGCTGTTCATCGAGCCGCTGAACAACCTGCCCGTGGTGCGCGACCTGGTGGTCGACTTCGACGGGGTGGCCGACAAGATGCGCAAGGTTGATGCGTGGATGTGCCCGCATGCGGGACGCCACGACCACCTGCAAAGTCCCAAGGACTTCCACATCATCGCCAAGCCGGCGGACTGCGTGCTGTGCGGCAGCTGCATCTCGGAATGCCGCGAGCTTGCCTATGACGACGGAACGTATCTGCCGCCCGCCATCATGAACAAGGCCTACCGCTTCGAGCGCGACAGCCGCGATGGGCAGCACGGCAAGCGCGTCTTGGCTGCCCTCGAGGGCAACTTGTGGAAGTGCATCCACTGCCAGCAGTGCTCGACGAAGTGCCCCAAGCACATCCCGGTCGCCGAGGAGATCAGCTACCTGCGCCGTCGTGCGCTGGGCATGGGGCAGAAGAAATCGGAGGGCGCGCGCCACGCCTACAGCTTCTATGACGACGTGAAGAGCACGGGCATGCTCAATGAGACGATGCTGGCGCTGCGCACCGAGGGCATGGTGAAAACGACGCTGAACCGCACGCCGTTCGCGGTGCGCATGGTGGCCGCCGGCAAGATGAACCCGCTGCATATGCCGCGCCCCATCAAGGGCATCGACGAGGTTCGCCGCCTCTACGAGTTCTCGGCGAAGCTTTCCCAGGAGCAGAAGGAGGATGCGACCCATGAGTAAGCATCGTTACGCGTTCTTCCCGGGGTGCACGCTTGAAAGCGCCGCGGGCGAACTGAAGATAGCGACGGAGAAGACCTGCGAGCGCCTAGGCATCGAGCTTGTCGAGATCGAGGGCTGGACCTGCTGCGGCGCTGCGCAGATCCAGGACATCGACGACTTCCTGGGCGTGGCCGTCAACGCGCGCAACATCGCCTTGGCCGAGGCCGCGGGCTTCGACCGCATCTTGACCGTCTGCAACACCTGCACGCTGATGCTGCGTCAGGCGAAAAAGCGCCTGGACGAGGACGCCGCCCTGCGTGCGAAGGTCAACGAGGCGCTGGCCGAAAGCGGGCTTGAGTACAAGGGAACCTGCGAGATCACGCATTACCTGTGGGTGCTGGTCGACGAGCGGGAATACGGCTTGGACGAGCTGCGCCGCCACGTGACGAACCCGCTCGAGAAGCTTTCCGTGGCGAATTTCTACGGCTGCCATATCCTCATGCCGCCCGATGTGATGGGCTTCGAGAACCCGCGCAACCCGCGCTCGATGGAGATGTTGGCCGAGGCGCTTGGTGCGCAAAACGTGGACTTCGAGCAGCGCCTGGCCTGCTGCGGCTTCCACAGCATCTACCCGGCCGAGCGCGAGGCGCTGCTGTCCAACGGCGTTTCGTGCCTGACAGCCAAGGAAGCGGGCGCCGACTGCCTGGTGACGCCGTGCCCGCTGTGCCATATGGCCATCGACATGTGGCAGGCCGACGCGCAGAAGCGCTACGAGGGCGACCTCACCATGCCGACGCTGCACCTGCCGCAGCTGGTGGGCCTGGCGCTGGGATTCTCGGCCAAGGAAATGGCCATCAACCGCCACATGGTCAACGCCACCAAGATGCTCTCGAAGCGGCTGGTGTCATGATGGCGGGCGAAGGAGCCGACGTCGTTGCGCCAGGTGCCTGGCCGAGCCGGGCTTTCGGAATCGCGACGAACGAGGAGTGGTCGATTGTTTCCGGGGATGGCGGTGCGGGTGTGGTCGGGGCTGCCGGTTCGGCTGCGGTTCCGTCGAACTCGCAGGGCGAAGATACCGCCGCGCGCATCGCTTGGCTCGTGGACGATCTTGCCCGGCATATGCGCGAGGCTGGCGAGATAGACGGTAGCGGGTCGGTGCGCGTTCCCGACGGCGGCCTTGAGGATGAGCTCGTGTTCGAGCAGCGGGCGAAGCTCGTGCTAATGGAAGGGGTCGAGGGCGCTTACGTGGTGCCGTCGAGCCAGGACTGGGCGCATGATGCGCTCGGCGATGCGGCGGTCGTTGCCGGCATGGTGTATTCCGACGGCGAGGCATTTTTGCCGGGAGACGCCTGCATCGACGGCTATTTCCAGGCCGACTTCGATGGGCGTTGGGTGCGCGTGGTTCGCGGGCGCGCCTGTTTGGCGGGGCCGGCCATCGCGTGGCGCGATTCGCTGGAGGAGTTTCCCGAGCTTGTGAGCGAGCTTGAGCGCTTTGCGCAGAAGCGCAGAAGTGCGTAAGAGGCCATAGGCGGCGTCATGCTACCATAAGCGAAATTTCAGGAAGTCCGTCGGCGGGCATACCGTCGGCGGACCTTGCGCGTCAAGGCGCGCGATCGTTCAAAGGGGTGGAAATGGACGGTGCGAACAACGCGGCAGGTGCGAAAGACGTGCGTACCGTTGTGTGCGCGATCGTGGGCCTGGCGTGCATGTTCTCGGGCATCTGGCTTGCTGACGGGCAGCTGCTCGGCGCGAACGTGTCGGAGGCGGGCACGCTTTCCATGCGCGTGTGCACGTGCATCGTCTACCTTATCTTCTATCTTGCGGCACGTCGCTTCCTTCGAAAGGGCGACTGCGACGTGCGCTGGTTTTTCGGCGTGGCGACGGTCGTGGGGTTTGTCCTGTTCGTCGCGGGAGCCTGCCTTTCCCTGTTTGCCATTCCCCAACTCGAGAGGGGCGGCCTTGCGTGGTCGGTGGCGGGCATATGCTCCCTTGTCATGATCAAGACCATCGGCGCGCCCTTAAGCATGGGCTTCGTGTGCCTGTTCGCCCGGCTGGAATCGGGTATGGTGATGCGCGCCTGCACGCTCGGCATGCTCGGTGCGTTCGCCTTGTACTCCCTCACCTCGCAAAATCCTGCTGCTGCGTTTTTGGGGTCGCTCGGCTCCGTTGCTCTTGCGGGGGCGGCCCTTGCCGTGGCGCTGATGCTGGCCATGGTTGGATTCGGCGGCATCCCGACGCGCTTGGAGTCGGGGCGGCTGGCCTTAGCCCCGGGTGCGCTTTCGGTACCGGGCGTGGTGAAGCGCCCGCATGCCAAGGTGATCACGCCGGGCTTCGTCATCATGCTGGTGTTCTCGGCCATGATGCTCGGGTTTTTGCGCAACGGGTTCACCGGTGGCGATTATCACAACGACCCGGTGTCGTTTGTGGCTCTGATCGTGCTGCTTGTCCTGGCCTTCGCCTGGCGAGGCCTGCGCATCGAGCACGTCTTCTACGGGGCGCTTTTGTGCACCGCCGTCGGCATTTTGCTGGTGCGCCCCTTCGCATGGGCTCTGCCGGGATTGGAGCAGATGCTGTGCGGTCTGGGGACGGCGCTGTTCGAGGTGGTTTCCTGGGCGCTGGTGGTATGGGCCGCGCGCAACAGCATCGAGACGCTGCGGGCCGCGGCGGGCATGCGCCTTGCGGCGACCATCGGGCATTTGCTGGGCACGATCGTGGTGGCGCTGGGCATGTTTTTCGCCGCTTCGGCCGCCGATGCCCTGTTCGCGAGTGAGCAGCTGATGGTGTTCATCTACATGGTGCTTTTGGTGGTGCTGCTGAAGTTTCCCGGTCTGCAGGCTCCGTTCACCTCGGCGAGCGACGC
>CAVHFC010000023.1:10390-26681 GCA_963635025.1 Eubacterium sp. CAG:786 | reverse complement strand
GGTCGCGTGGTGGTCTACGAGCGCAACGACGTCACCAACGCCCTGCTGCGCCGGCGCAACATCGACGTCATCGAGATCCCCTCGGCGGAGCTGTCCCGCGGCCGCGGCGGCCCTCGCTGCATGAGCATGCCCATCTGGCGCGAGGACTAAGCGCCGGCGGGCACCTGCCGCACGGCCTTCTTGCCGTCCGCTCGGCAAGCGCATCCCTTGCGAAAAGGGGAGGAACCATGGTTTTTCCCGGTGTCGTATTCGCGCGGCGCCGGTTAAGACAGCAGGTCGAAACTTGGCGCGACCTGCACTTGCTACCATATATGCAATGCACGTACCAAACGAAAGGAACCTATTATGCCTACGAGCCTCTCCGGACGTCACTTCCTGCGCCTCCTCGACTTCACCACCGAGGAGATCGAGTACCTGCTTAAGCTTTCCAAGAACTTCAAGGACATGAAGCGCGCCGGCGTTCCGCATCGCTACCTCGAGGGCAAGAACATCGTCCTTCTGTTCCAGAAGACCTCCACGCGCACCCGTTGCGCGTTCGAGGTGGGCGCCATGGACTTGGGCATGGGCGTCACCTACCTTGATCCGAATAGCTCCCAGATGGGCAAGAAGGAGTCCATCGAGGACACCGCCCGCGTGCTCGGTCGCTTCTACGACGGCATCGAGTTCCGCGGCTTTGCCCAGGGCGACGTCGAGGAACTGGCCGCAAACGCCGGCGTGCCGGTGTGGAACGGCCTGACCACCGAGTGGCATCCCACCCAGATGCTGGCCGACATCCTGACCGTGCAGGAGAACTTCAACTACGACATCAAGGGTCGCACCCTGGTGTTCATGGGCGACGCGAAAAACAACGTCGCGCGTTCCCTCATGGTCGTGTGCGCCAAGCTGGGCATGAACTTCGTGGCCTGCGGCCCTGCCGACTGCATGCCGGGCGACGACGTGCTTGACGCCTGCCGTCCCATCGCCGCCGAGAACGGCTGCACCATCACGCTGACCGAGGATCCGAAGGCCGGCTGCGCGGGAGCCGACGTCATCTACACCGACGTGTGGGTGTCCATGGGCGAGCCCGACGAGGTGTGGGAGCAGCGCATCAAGGAACTCGAGCCCTACCGCGTCACCTCCGAGCTCATGGCGCTTGCCAAGCCTGAGGCCATCTTCCTGCACTGCCTGCCGAGCTTCCATGACACCAACACCACCATCGGCGCGCAGAAGGCCGAGCAGTTCGGCATCACCGAGATGGAAGTGACCGACGAGGTGTTCGAGTCCAAGCAGTCCAAGGTCTTCGACGAGGCCGAGAACCGCATGCACACCATCAAGGCCGTCATGTACGCCACGCTTTCCTAAAAACGCAGCTATTCCTTTTCCTTCACAACGTTTTGCAAGCTGAGCCCCTAGGGTTCAGCTTGCTATTCCCAAAAACAGGAGGCACCCATGCCCTACAGCAAAGGAAACGGCCCGAGCGTCGTCATCGCCCTGGGCGGCAACGCCTTGGGCAACACCCCGGCCGAGCAGCTCGAGCTGGTGAAGAACACCGCGAAGAATATCGTCGACATGGTCGGCGAGGGCGTCAACGTCGTGGTCTCCCACGGCAACGGCCCGCAGGTCGGCATGATCAACAACGCATTCGCCTTCGCCGCGGCAAACGACGGCAAGACCCCCGAGATGCCCTTCCCGGAAGCTGGCGCCATGTCGCAGGGCTACATCGGCTACCAGCTCTCGCAGGCGATTCTCAACGAGCTTCGCCGCCGCGGCATCATGCGCTCAACGGCCAACGTCATCACCCAGACGGTCGTCTACCCCGACGACCCGGCCTTCGACAACCCCACCAAGCCCGTCGGCGCGTTCATGACCGAGGAGGAGGCGAAGGCCAAGGCCGCCGAGACCGGTTGGACCTTCAAGGAGGACGCCGGGCGCGGGTGGCGCCAGGTGGTGGCCAGCCCCAAGCCCCAGCGCATCGTCGAGTTCGACGCGGTGAAGGACCTCATGGACGCCGGCTACATCGTGGTGTCCACCGGCGGCGGCGGGGTGCCGGTCTTCCAGAAGGACGACGGCTACGTCGGCGTGCCGGCGGTCATCGACAAGGACCGCTCGAGCGCCAAGCTCGCCTCCGATTTCAAGGCCGACATGCTCGTCATATTGACCGCGGTGGAGAAGGTGTGCGTCAACTACGGCAAGCCCGACCAGGAGGAGATCTCCGAGATGACCGTGGCCGAGGCCCGCGAGTACATCGCCCAGGGTCAGTTCGCTCCCGGATCGATGCTGCCGAAGGTGGAGGCGTGCATCGAGTACGTCGAGGCCTATCCGGCGGGTCGCGCCCTTATCACCTCGCTCGAGTGTGCCGCGGCCGGCCTTGAGGGCAAGACGGGAACCATCATCAAGGCGTAAGGCGGCGAGGCGCCGGTCTTCGGCCGACTGTGAATGACCCGCGGCGTCGCGTGCGCATGCGACGCCGCACGCCGGCCCGCGCGTCGATCTTCAGCTCGCGGGCCTCATGAAAGCTCCCCTCATGACAGGGGAGCTTTCGGTTTCTGTGAACCCTGTCGCGCCTACGTGCGGGCGCATTAGGCGTTCGCTGCGCATGATAAAATAACCTCAAGTATGTTTATCGAAGCTCAAGGAAGTAGTACCTATGCAGATTCGCGAAGAACTCGAGAACCTCATCGCTGCATCCATCTCCGCTGCGCGCGAGGATGGATCGCTCGTGATCGATCAGCAACCCGCGCCCGCGCTTGAGCGCCCGCGCGACCTTTCCAACGGTGACTGGGCAAGCACCGTTGCCATGCGATCCTCGAAGCTCGCGCACAAGAACCCGCGCGAGATCGCCCAGATCATCGTCGACCACATTCCGGCGAACACCATGATCGCATCGGTGGATATCGCAGGCCCTGGCTTCATCAACATCAAGCTGGCTCCCTCGGCGTTCCAGTCGGTGGCCGCGCGCGTGCGCGCCGAGCGTTCCAACTTCGGGCGCGGCACGTTGCCTGAGGGCACCCCGCGCAAGATCAACCTGGAATACGTTTCCGCCAACCCCACCGGCCCCATGCACGTGGGCCACGGCCGCTGGGCGTCGCTGGGTGACGCGATGGCGCGCGTGATGCGCCACGCCGGCTACGAGGTGTCGGAAGAGTACTACATCAACGACCACGGCGTGCAGATGGACGTGTTCGGCAGCTCCGTGTCGGTGCGCTACATGCAGCTTTTGGGCCATGACGTCGAGATGCCGGAAAAGTGCTACGGCGGCGGTTACGTCAAGGACATCGCTCAGGGCATCATCGATCGCGAGGGCAACAAATTCGAGCAGCTTTCCGAGGAAGAGCGCACCGTGCAGTTCCGCGAGCTGGCTTACCAGGAGATGCTCGGCCTCATCAAAAGCACGCTGACCGGTTTCGGCACCACGTTCGACACCTGGTTCAGCGAGCGCAGCCTCTACGTCGCCGACGGGAGCGGCACCTCGGCTGTGCAGCGCTCCTTGGCGGTCATGGAGGAGAAGGGCTACCTGTATCAGAAGGACGGCGCCACATGGTTCCGCTCCACCGACTTCGGCGACGACAAGGACCGCGTGTTGCTGAAGGAAAACGGCGAGTACACCTACTTCATGTCCGACGTGGCCTATCACTACGACAAGATGCAGCGCGGGTTCGACCATTTGATCGACCTGTGGGGTGCCGACCATCACGGTTACATCAGGCGCTGCGAGGCCATGCTCGCCGCATGGGGTTACCCGGGCGCGCTCGAGGTGGTGCTCGGCCAGCTGGTGAACCTGTTCCGCGACGGCGAGGCGGTGCGCATGTCCAAGCGTACCGGCGAGATGGTCACGTTCGCCGAGCTCATCGACGAGGTGGGCGTGGACGCCACTCGTTTCTTGATGCTGTCCCGCTCCTCCGACCAGCCCATCGACTTCGACATCGAGGTGGCGAAGAAGAAGGATGCCAGCAACCCGGTGTACTACGTGCAGTACGCTCATGCGCGTATCTGCTCCATCCTGCGCAAAGCCGCTGGCGAAGGCGGCGAAGGCCTTTCCGCCGACGAGCTGGCCTCGAAGGTCATCCCGGCCGATGTGGATCTTTCCGCGCTTACTCATGAATCGGAAATTGCTCTGATGCGCAAGATGGACGACTTCGGCGAGCTCATCGCGCTTGCCGCGCGCGACCGCGCCCCGTTCCGCCTGACGCATTATGCTCAGGAACTGGCGGGCTTGTTCCATCAGTTCTACACCAACTGCCACATCATTGGCGAGGAACCGGCTGTGCAGAACGCGCGTCTGGCCTTGGCCGACGCCGCGCGCATCGTGCTCGCGTTGACGCTGAACCTTATCGGCGTGAGCGCCCCGGAAAAGATGTAGGCGCCAAAAAGGTCGGGTTTTCAAAAGCCCCGCTCGTTTGCTCGAGCGGGGCTTTTTTTGATAGCGAAAAGAAGGCCCTGGGCCGCCCTTTTGCGAGGGTGCCCCGGGGCCTTCGAGCGCATGCCGCAAGTAGCGGGGCGCTACACCTTATCCTCCAGGTCCATCTGCATAAGGTTCACGTTCTCGCGCAGGCGCTTGGCCGCGGCACGCGAAAGCTCGCCGTCGTCGTAGCGCGTTTGGATTTGCTCAAGCTCGATTTGCAGGCCGAGACGCTCGACGTCCTGCGTCTTGTCCTGCGTGCGGATGAGGCCCGTCATGGTGGGCACCGCTGCGCGCAAGGTACGCAGCAGCTGCTGGTATTCCAGCAAAAGCTTGGAGATGTCCTCGGCATTGGCTGCGGAATCGCCTGCCAGCTCCTCATGCAGCTTGTCGATGACGTGCTCGTACGATTTGATTTGCAGCTCACGCGTCGCCTGCGCGGTTTCGCTCAGCTCGGCGCCGGGAACCTTGTACACGATATCGTGCAGGCTTCTTCTACCGGCCGTCCTCCAGCGAATGAGGTGCTTGCGCAGGTTCGCGCGTAAGGAATGATGGTGCTTGATGAGCTCCTCCATGCGCGCCAAGCGGGCCAGATACTGATAGCCGGCGTAATGGTCCACCTCGCCGGAGGCAATGAGCTTGTTCACGAAGTCCTGCTCCCAGGCAAGCGTTTTCAGGCGCAGCTTCAGGTTCGGCTCGTCCTCGACGTCGTTGATGTCCTTGATGCGCGAGATGCGGTCGTTGTACTGCGCAACCACGATCTGCGTGGCACTGCGGTTTTCAGGCGTCTGGCGCACGGAGAGCTCTTCGATGACCGTGCGAAGGATTTCCAGGTTCGTCTCCACGTCGCGTCGTTTTTGCTCGCTGTCCACCTGCTCTTTCGGCGGAGCGAATATAGGCAGGACGAAGGTGGCAAGCAGCAGGGTGACCACGATGACGCCGCAGGCCAAGAACATGATGAGCTCCCGTTGCGCGATAGCCTGCGGGATGGTCAGGATCACCGCGAGGGTGACCGTTCCCTTCGCGCCGCCGAGCGTCATGATGATGGAGGAGTGGATGTCATGCCCCAGCGTTTTGCAAGGCTCGGCGATGGTCGAGGTCATCTGCGCCTGCTTCTTGTTGCGCTTGTGCACGTTGCGGTGATGGATGCGCTCCATGACAAGCACCCAGATAAAGCGCACGACGATGAGGATGAGGCTGATGCCGAGCACGTAAAGCAGAAGCTGCCAGTTCGGGATGTTGACGTTGTTCCAGGTTTCCTGCATGGCGCGAGGCAGCTGCGTGCCCAACAACACGAAGACGATGCCGTTGAGCGTGTAGCTGATGACGCGCCAGACGCTGGTGGAAACGATGTTCAGGCGCGACACCGAAGGGCCGGCCGTGCGTGGGGAGATGACGTTGACAAGCCCCGCCGCCACCACGGCGAGGATGCCGCTTGCGCCAAGTTGGTCGGCGGCCAAAAACACGATGAACGGCGTGAACACCTCGAAGAGCACGTGGAATGTCGTGTTCTCCAAACCCCAGGAACGCACCAGGCGTACGATGAGGTTGCCGATGTATCCAAGCACCAAGCCGGCGGCGATGCCCCCGAAGAACTCGATAAGGAAGTGGCCGACGGCGCTTGCGGGGGAGAAGGCCCCGCTCATGGCGGCGGCGATGGAGAACTGGAAGGCCACGATGCCGGTGGCGTCGTTGATGAGCGACTCGCCCTTGAGCAGCGCCTTGCATCGCGGCGAGATGTCTGCGTCCTTCGATGCGGCCGAAACGGCGATGGGGTCGGTGGGGCCAAGTGCTGCACCGAGCGCGAAGGCGGCGGCAAGCGATATGGAGGGGATGATGGCGTTGACGAAGAAGCCGACGCCCACGATGATTGCGAGCACCAGCCCGATGGCGAGCGCGACGATGGATCTTCGGTTATTCCAAAGTTCCGACTTGCTGGCTTCCTTCGCTTCCTGGAACAGCAAAGGCGCGATGAACAGAACGAGGAACAGGTCCGATTCGTCGAAGAGGATGTCGACCTGCCCGCCGGCGAACAGCGCGATTACCAGGCCGAGGGCGATCTGGATAAGCGGCGATGACACTTTCGGCACAAGCTGGTCGACCACCGACGACACGAGCACGGCGCAAATCATTAGCAGTATAAGAACGAGGGTCTCCATAGGCGGCTCCTTGAACTTCGTTTGGGGATCTCTTTTATTGTAGGGGAGCGGCGTGTTCCTTCAGGCGAACGGCACATGAAAAGTCGTGCATCTGCACAAGAGCGTTGCGGGGCTCGTGACGGCTGGCTGGAGGGCGGTCGGGAGTTGGTTTGCCGGACGGGCAGGGTATCGGGCCGATCGGACGGGCGGGACGTCGGGTCGGGCAGGCGGGGCCCGGGCGGGACGAGTGCGCCAAAATTTTCATAAATTGGGGGTTGCGCTCTTCGCAGATACTCGTATACTATTGCTTCGCGCCTTGGTGGGTGTGGCCTAGTTGGTTAGGGCGCCAGATTGTGGCTCTGGAGGTCGAGGGTTCGAATCCCTTCACCCACCCCAGCGCGCAGCAGTTTGAAAAAGCGTGTGTTTACTTGGACCGTTAGCTTAGTTGGTAGAGCAGGGGACTCTTAATCCCAAGGTCCGGGGTTCGAGTCCCCGACGGTCCACCATTTAGAACTCAAGGCTCCCTACTTCGGGAGCCTTTCTTCATTTTGCACATCGTGCGGGTGCTTCGTAGGTGCTCGCCTTCCGGGGCTGTCTTTCCCGCCACCGCAGCACTGAGCTATTATGAAGTGCGCACAAGCCCAAGGGTGCCTTCGGCACCTTTTCCTAAGGAGTGAAGCTTGGAAACGAAATCATCCGAAAAGCGCTTCGCGCTGATCATCGACGCGGACAACGTGTCGTCCCGCTATATCAAATACATCACCGATGAGCTGTCGAAGTATGGCACCATCACCTACAAACGCATTTACGGTGACTGGACGAGCACCCTGCACGCTAAATGGAAGGACGCGCTGCTGGAAAATTCCATTACGCCCATTCAGCAATTCAGTTACACCGTCGGCAAAAACGCGACTGATTCCGCCATGATTATCGACGCCATGGACATCATGTACACGAATTCGGTCGAGGGTTTCTGCATCGTGTCGTCCGATTCCGATTTCACGCGCCTTGCCAGCCGCATCCGCGAGAGCGGACTGATGGTCATCGGCATGGGCGAGAAGAAAACCCCGCAGCCCTTCCGCAAGGCGTGCGATATCTTCACCACCTTGGAGCTGCTGGTGGGCGAAGGGTCGGGTCGCGGCCGGCGTGGTCATCGCTCGCAGGCGGGCGCGGGCGAGGGGCCTACCATCGAGCAGGTGGAAAGCGCGGTCGTGGACATCGTGACCGATAACCAGAACAACGGCAAGGCGACCGGTCTTGGCGAGGTGGGCAGCCGCCTTCTGAAGCGCTATCCCGATTTCGACGTGCGCAGCTACGGCACCAACCAGCTCACCAAGCTGCTTGGCGAGTTTTCGAGCGTCGAGGTCATCAAGTCGGGCAACAGCGTGATGGTCGAACTTTCTGACAGTTCTTCCTCGCCTGCGTCCGACGCGCCGGCCGAGGTTGAGGCGCCGGTTCAGGTGACCGAACCTGCCGAGGAAGAGACTGCAAGCGAGCAGGCATCCGAAGGGTCCGCGCGCAAGTCCTCGCGCCGCGGCAGGAGGGGTCGCCGTCGCGGGCAGGGCGCGAAGAGTCAGCAGGAGCAGGTGGCGCCTTCCGCCGAGCAGCCTGCCGCCGAGGTCGAGCAGCAGGAGAGCGCGGCCCCCGCGCAGGAGCCGGTCGCGGACGCAGCTGCCGAGCAGGAGCCGGTCGAGGTTGCCGAACAGCAGCCTGCCCCGGCCGCCCGCGCCGCACAACTCGCTGCGGAAGCGCAGGAAGCCCCTTCGTTGCAAGAGCCTGCCGTCGAGGAGGCCGCAGCGGCTCAGCATGTGGATATCACCGAAGAGGCCAAGCCCGCTAAATCGGCCAAGAAGCGCACGCGACGTGCGGGCGCGAAGAAGAAGGAGTCGAAGGCAACTGCCGAGACCACTGGCCGCCGCCGTGGTCGCCCGCGCAAATCTCCCGCCCCCGAAAGCCCCGACGAGACGCCCGATCACTACATCGTCAACGCCATCAAGCGCGCCGGCGGTGCGGGCGCGAGCGTGGCCGATTTGGGTCGCCAGGTGCGTTCGGCGTACAAGGATTTCAAGGTGCGCGACTTGGGATTCACCCAGTTCCGCAAGTATGTCGAATCGCTTTCGGAGGTGAAGGTGGAAAAGAAAGGCTCCGATTTCGTGGCGAAGCTTGAGGATTAGCATCGCTTCGGTCCCCTCTTCGGTGCATTCAAAAGATAGTGCGTCGAAGAGGGTCGAGCTTTTGGTATGATAGGCGTCGCGCAATTTGCGCGTATTTGCCATGTGCGGGCGTGGCGGAATTGGCAGACGCGCCAGATTTAGGTTCTGGTGGGGAAACTCGTGAAGGTTCAAGTCCTTTCGCCCGCACCATTTGAGGGGAGTATGCACAAGCATCCTCCCCTCAGCTGTTTTCGGTACAGCAATCATTCGCCTTGTGGTCGGTGGGCCGTTCGCAAAGCGAGTGGCTGCGAGGAAGGAAAGACTATGGAAGCACTGAAGTCCATCGGGCGGACTTGGAACTCGATCAGCCTGATCAAGCGCATCATCATCGGCTTGGTTATCGGCGCCGTCCTCGGCGTGGTTTGGCCCGGCAACGACGTCATCGAGATGCTGGGTACCTTGTTCGTGTCCGCGTTGAAGGGCGTTGCCCCTATCCTGGTGTTCTTCCTGGTCATCGCCGCCCTTGCGAACGCTCGCGGCACCGGCGCCATGAAAACCGTCGTGGTGCTCTACCTCATCGCCACGTTCGTGGCCGCCTTCGTGGCCGTGCTGATGAGCTCGCTGTTCCCGGTCGATTTGACGCTGGCCGCCGCGAAGGAGCAGTCCGCGCCTTCCGATATCGGTTCGGTGCTCTCCACGCTGGTGCTCTCCATCGCCTCGAATCCCGTTGATGCGCTGACCAATGCCAACTACCTGGGCATTCTTACGTGGGCCATTCTGCTTGGCGTCGCGCTGCGTCATTCCAAGGAGGGCGTGAAGGACGTCTTCGTTGCCATTTCCGACGCCGTGTCGCAGGTGGTGCGCTGGATCATCTCGCTGGCTCCCTTCGGCATCCTCGGCTTGGTGTACACCTCGGTGGGTGAAAACGGCCTGGAGATTTTCACCGAATACGGCATGCTGCTCGTGGTGCTTCTGGCCTCGATGGCCGCGGTCGCCTTTATCACCAACCCGATCATCGCCTTCGTGTGCTTCCGCAAGAACCCCTATCCGCTGGTGTGGCGCTGCATCAAGGATTCGGGCATTACCGCGTTTTTCACTCGCAGCTCCGCTGCTAACATCCCGGTGAACATGGAGCTGTGCAAGAAGCTCGGCCTGAACAAGGACATCTATTCCGTTTCCATCCCGCTTGGCGCCACCATCAACATGGGCGGTGCTGCGGTGACCATCTCGACGATGGCCATGATGGCCGCCCACACCATGGGCGTTCAGGTGGACTTCGGCACCGCCGTGATCCTCGGTGCGCTTTCCGCGGTGTCGGCTTGCGGCGCGTCGGGTGTTGCCGGCGGCAGCCTGCTGCTCATCCCGCTGGCTTGCAGCCTGTTTGGCATCAGCAACGACGTCGCCATGCAGGTTGTGGGCATCGGTTTCGTGATCGGCGTCATCCAGGACTCCGTGGAAACCGCCATCAACTCCTCGACCGATGTCATGTTCGCCGCTTCCGCCGAGTATCGTCTGTGGAAGAAGGAAGGCCGCGACTTCAAGCCCGGTCACGATGCGGAGGCTGCGCAGTAGGGCTGCGCATCAAATTCGTTCGCGCATAAGAAAGGCTCCCAGGTGGGAGCCTTTCTTCGTTGGTGGTGATGGCGGGGAAGCGCAAGCGCCGGCGATGCCCGGGGCCTTCGCTGAAGGCGCGGCGGGTCTAGCTGACGAAGCGACCCATCAAAAAGCCGATGATGACGCACGCGGCGGCAAAGCATGCCGACAGGGCCACCAGGCGCGTGTCGTGCTTCTTGTCGCGCATGCGCTCGGCTTGCGCGCGGCGCTTGGCGGGGAAGTAGGAATAGCCGTCGGTGGTGATGGCAACCACCACGCCGCGCTTGTCGTCACGACGCTTGGCCAGCGCTCCGCGGTCGATGAGCTCGCGCTGCAGATCGTCGTCCGGGCGCAGGGGAAATGCGCAGCGGTACACCAGCTCCCCGTCGACCGTACAGGTGGCGCGCTCGTAGTCGAGCAGGCGACCGAGTTCGCGTTCTTGCAAGATGTTCAGTTCGATGGAAGCCATAATGTCCTCTGCTGCGTTTGGGATGTGCTTTGTCGGATGGAAAATATGATACTCTGAACAGGTTGGTTTTGCAGGCAGGAATCCAAAGCGGTTCGCAAAGATTTGTCGTGGTGCGTTCGTGAAGGGCGCGCCTGTGCTTTGTTGCCTTTTGGTGATGTGCCATAATGGCAATTCGGTGCGCTGTCGCACCGATGAGTATGTACATGATGGAGGAAAGCTACGTGGAAACTAAAGTTGAGGCTCTTGAGGACAACAGCTCGAAGGTGACCATCACCCTCGACGCCAAGGACGTCGACGCCCGCATCAAGAAGGCGTACAAGGATTTTGCCAACAAGTACAACTTCCCCGGGTTCCGCAAGGGCAAGGCCCCGCGCCCGATCATCGACAACGCACTGGGCAAGGAAGCGGTCCGCGCGACCGTCACCGACGAGGTCGTCAACGGCCTGACCCCCATCGCTATCGACGACAACGATCTGTATCCCATCGCCAAGCCGGCATTCCCCGAGGAGCCCGGCCTGGTGGAGGGCGGCAAGCCCTATACCTTCAGCTTCACGGTCGAGTGCAAGCCCGTCATTGAGCTGAACAGCTACGAGCCGGTCGAGATCGAACTTCCGGGCGAGAGCGCCACGGACGAGGAGATCGACGACCAGATCGAGCACTTCCGCGAGCATTACTACACTTTCAAAGATGCTCCGGCCAACACGAAGGTCAAGGTTGACTCCGAGCTGACCATCGCGCTGAAGACCTCCGACGACGCCGGCGAGGCTATCGAGTCGCTGTGCACCGACGAGCGTCCTTATGGCATGGGCACCGGCCTTCTGCCCGAGGAGTTCGAGGAGAAGCTCGTCGGCTTGAAGAAGGGCGGCACTGCCGAGTTCGATCTGGACATGCCGGAAAACCCGCCGATCCTGCTCCGCGCGCTGAAGGGCAAGACCTCCAAGATCCACTTCGAGGTTGAGGTCAAGGCCGTTCGCAAGAAGATCCTTCCCGAGGTCACCGACGAGTGGGCTAAGGAAACCCTGGGCTTTGAGGACATCGCCGATCTGCGCACGCGTCTTGGCGAGAGCCTGACCACCCAGAAGCAGCAGATGATGCCGGGCCTGAAGGAGCGCGCTTGCCTGAACGCCCTGCTTGAGCGCATGGACATCGAAGCTCCGAAGGCCATGTGCGAAGCCGCCGAGACCAATTTGCTGCAGGAGCTGTTCCAGCAGCTGCAGGCTTCCGGCATGTCCTTCGACGCCTACCTTGAGCAGATGGGCCTGAAGGCCGACACCTTCAAGGACGACATCAAGCTGCAGGCTGCCGACACCGTCAAGCAGGATCTGGCGCTTGACGCATGGGCCCGCCACTTCGAGATGACCGTCACCGACGAGGAAGTCACCGAGGAGTTCGTGAAGTCCGGCGTCGAGGATCCGGCCGCCCTTGAGAAGGATTGGCGCGAGAACGGCCAGCTGCACATGGTGCGCGAGGGCGTGCTGCGCACGAAGGCCGTCAAGGACCTGATGGACAAGGCCAAGGTCACCGAGGCCAAGCCCGAGCCGAAGAAGGAGGAGTCCGAGAAGAAGCCGGCAAAGAAGGCTTCCTCCAAGAAGGCCGCAAGCGATGCGGACGCTCCTGCGAAGAAGACGAAGAAGGCTGCTAAGGCCGACGACGCCGAATAACATTCGCTCGTTACAAAAGGCCCGCCTCGGCATACGCGTTTACCTGCGCATATGCCCTGGCGGGTCGCACTATTCCCTATACGCCTCGGCTTGTTTGGGGCGAATCCGTTAAACGTGGCCGCGTAAGCGGCCTATCTACGATAAGAAGCGAGGCAACCATGAGGTTCGACACCAATTCCGCGCTTATCCCGTACGTGGTGGAGCAGTCCCCCCGCGGCGAGCGCAGCTACGACATCTACTCCCGCCTGCTCAACGAGCGCATCGTGTTCTTGGGCGAGCAGATCGACGACCAGGTGGCGAACTCCGTGGTCGCCCAGCTGCTTCATCTGGAAAGCGCCGACCCCGAGAAGGACATCAGCCTCTACATCAACTCTCCCGGAGGTAGCGTGACCGCAGGTCTGGCCATCCTCGACACGATGAACTTCATCAAGTGCGACGTGTCCACCATCTGCCTGGGCTGCTGCGCGTCCATGGCTGCGGTGCTGTTGTCCAATGGCACGAAGGGCAAGCGTCTGTGCCTGCCCAACTCCATGGTGCTCATCCATCAGCCTTCCGGCGGGGCCCAGGGTCAGCAGACCGAAATCCAGATCGTGGCCGATTTCATGCTGAAGACCCGCAAGCAGCTCAACCAGATCCTGTCCGACAACACCGGCCAGGCGCTTGAGACCATCCAGCGCGACACCGAGCGCGACAACTACATGACTGCTCAGCAGGCGCTTGAGTACGGCCTGGTCGACAAGATCGCCACGCCGCGCGCCTTTGCCGCAGCCGCCGAATAGCAACGGGTCTTGTAGGATTTACGAAGGAAAGGAACGTCCAACATGTCCGACAAGGACCCAAAGGACATCGTCTGCGCCTTCTGCGGTAAGCATCCGCACCAGGTTGCAGCCATGATTTCCGGGCCGAACGGCATTTATATCTGCGACGAGTGTATTTCGGTATGCGCCGATGCGATGATGCGCGATCTGGGCCTTCAGGTGCCGGCATCGCATGCTGGTGTGCAGGGTGCTGCCGTGGAAGCCGATCTGGCCGATCCCAGCCCTGAGACCATTTTGGCAGAGCTGCCCACGCCTCACGAGCTTTACGCCGAGCTTTCCGAGCACGTGGTGGGCCAGGAACAGGCGAAACGCGCGCTTTCCGTCGCGGTGTACAACCATTACAAGCGCATCAGTCTGGGCGAATCCGCCGACCAAGGCGACGTGGAACTGGCGAAGAGCAACATCATGCTGCTTGGCCCCACCGGCTCGGGCAAGACGCTGCTCGCTCAAACGCTCGCGCGCACGCTGCGCGTCCCGTTCGCCATCGCCGATGCCACCACGCTCACTGAAGCGGGCTATGTGGGCGAAGACGTTGAGAACATCCTGCTCAAGCTCATCACGGCCGCCGATTTCGACATCGAGCGTGCCGAGATCGGCATCATCTACATCGACGAGATCGACAAGATCGCCCGCAAGGCCGAAAACCTCTCCATCACGCGTGACGTGTCGGGCGAGGGCGTTCAGCAGGCGCTTCTGAAAATCGTCGAGGGCACGGAAGCATCTGTGCCGCCGCAGGGTGGGCGCAAGCACCCTCAGCAGGAGCTTATCCATATCGACACCACGAACATCCTGTTCATCTTAGGCGGTGCGTTCGTCGGCTTGGCCGACATCATCGCCGAGCGCGTCGGCAAGTCGGGCTTGGGCTTCAACGCCGATATGCCTGAATCGAAGAAGCACGCCGATGCCGCGCTTTTGGCGAAGGTGCTGCCGGAAGACCTGAACAAGTTCGGCATGATCCCGGAATTCGTCGGCCGCATCCCGGTTATCACCTCTCTTGCGGAGCTTTCCGAGGAAGACCTGGTCAGGATTCTGACCGAGCCGAAGAACGCCCTGGTCAAGCAGTACAAGAAAATGTTTGAGTTCGAACAGTCCACCCTGGAGTTCACGCCCGAGGCGCTTACCGCCATCGCGCACGAGGCCGTCGAGCACGGCACGGGCGCCCGCGGTCTGCGCAGCATTTGCGAGCGCGTGCTGCAGGACGTCATGTACGACCTGCCCGAGGTGAAGGGTGCCAGCACGGTCGTCGTGCGCGATACGGACATCACGGGACAGACCACGCCTGCGATCGAGCAGGCAGCCCAAGCGTTGGAGGTGAACGAGTAGCATGGAGGAAATGCCGAAAACCTACGACCCACAAGCCAGCGAGCAGCGTGTGCTCGATAAGTGGCTTGCCGGCGATTATTACCGTCGCAACCCTGGTGTGGGAGACTGCACGGTCACCATTCCGCCGCCGAACGTCACGGGTGTGCTGCACATGGGTCACGCCATGGACGACACCATTCAGGACACGTTCGTGCGCATGAACCGCATGCGCGGCATTTCGACCCGCTGGATTTTGGGCACCGACCATGCCGGCATCGCCACGCAAACGAAGGTTGACAAGAAGCTCGCCGCCGAGGGCATCTCGCGCCGCGAGATCGGCCGCGATGCGTTCATCGATGCCTGCTGGGACTGGACACATGAATACGGCGGACACATCGTCGAGCAGATCAAGCGCATGGGCTGCTCCGTCGACTTCTCCGATCCGCATTTCACCATGGACGCCGACTACGCGAAGGCGGTCCGCAAGGTGTTCTGCGATTGGTACCACGACGACCTTATCTATCGCGGTAAGCGCATCGTGAATTGGTGCCCGCACTGCACCACCGCCATCGCCGACGATGAGGCCGAGTACAAGGAAGAGGATGGGCATCTGTGGCATCTGCGCTACCCGCTCGCCGAACCCATCGACGGTCAGGATTACATCGTCGTTGCCACCACGCGTCCCGAGACCATGCTCGGAGACACGGGTGTTGCGGTCAGTCCGAAGGACCACGACAAGGACAAGTTCGTCGGCGCCACGGTGAAGCTTCCTATCGTCGATCGCGATATCCCCATCTTCTCCGATTTCTACGTCGATGCCGGTTTCGGTTCGGGCTTCGTGAAGGTCACCCCAGCTCACGACCCCAACGACTACGCCATGGGCGAGCGCCACGGTCTTGAGAAGATCAACATCTTCGACGAAACGGCCCATGTGGTCGAAGGTTACGGCGCTTTCAGCGGCATGAGCCGCGACGAGTGCCGTGAGGCCGTGGTGGCATGGTTCGAGGAACACGGGCTGCTCGATCACGTGGAGGACCACCACCATTCCGTCATGCACTGCTACCGCTGCGACTCGACGCTTGAGCCCTGGCTGTCCGAGCAGTGGTTCGTGGCGGTCGACAAGCTCAAAGGCCCGGCGACCGAGGCCGTCACCTCCGGCGCCATTACGTTCCACCCCGCGCGTTGGACGCAGTCCTACCTTACCTGGATGGAGAATCTCAAAGACTGGTGCATCTCGCGTCAGCTGTGGTGGGGTCATCGTATCCCGGTGTTCCACTGCGAAAAGTGCGGCTGGGAAGACGCCCTGATGGAGGATGTGGATACCTGCCCGAAGTGCGGATGTGACCACGTGCATCAGGAGGAGGACGTGCTCGACACGTGGTTCTCCAGCCAGCTGTGGACCTTCGCCACGCAAGGCTGGCCCGACGATATGGCCCGTTTGGAAGGGCATCATCCCACCACCGCGCTGGTGACGGCGCGAGACATCATCGCGCTGTGGGTTGCGCGCATGATCATGTCCTCGACGTATTTCCTCGACGAAATCCCGTTCAAGGACGTCGTCATTTACGCCACCATCCTGGCCAAGGACGGCACGCGCATGTCGAAGTCGAAGGGCAACGGCGTCAACCCCATGGACCTTATCGCCATGTACGGCGCCGATGCCATGCGCTTCAACCTGCTCACGCTCGTGACGAACAACCAGGACGTGCGCTTCGATGCCGACATCGACAAGAAGACGCACGAGCTGGTCGGTAGCCCCCGAACCGAGCAGGCGCGCGC
>CAVHFC010000023.1:7765-9600 GCA_963635025.1 Eubacterium sp. CAG:786 | reverse complement strand
CTTGATAAGAAGCTTTCCAACCCGGGCTTTTTGGCGAAGGCCGCGCCCGAGATCATCGAGAAGGATCGTGCAAAACTCGAGGATGCGCGCGATCAGCTCTCTCGCGTTGAGAAACAACTTGCAGAGCTTGGATAGTTTGCGAAGTTGGGATTGACTTGCAGATACCGTCTTGCGCTCAAAGGCGCAGGGCGGTATACTGTCCAATTGTGTCTTTGCAGACAAGCATAAGGTTTGACTGAACATATAAGAAGGAACAGCAATGGATATCATTCGCGCTATCGAGCAACAGCAGATCAAGGACGTCGCTGAGTTCAACGTCGGCGACAATGTGAAGGTTCACTACCGCATCACCGAGGGTAACCGCGAGCGTATCCAGGTGTTCCAGGGCGATGTGATCCGTCGTCATGGCCATGGTGCCCGCGAGACGTTCACCGTCCGCAAGATCAGCTTCTCCGTGGGTGTCGAGCGTACCTTCCCGGTGCACTCCCCGAAGATCGAGAAGATCGAAGTTACCCGTCAGGGCGACGTGCGTCGCGCCAAGCTGTACTACCTGCGCGACAAGGTGGGCAAGGCTGCCAAGATCAAGGAGAAGGCATTCCGCTAAGCCTCTTCATCGCATGTGCGAAAACCCCTCTGCTCCGTTGTGGGCGGAGGGGTTTTCTTTTTAATGACAGGATGGTTTCACGGAAAGGGCTGATAGGGCATGACTCCAACGGTGGCTGAGATTAAGAGTCGCCTGCAACAAGTCGACGCGGAAGAGTTCAAGGTTTTAGAGCGATCCCTTGTTGCCGATAGCCGCAAAGGCGTGAGGGCGGCGCTTGAGAGTGCGCGTCATCGCCTTGCTGCGACCGCTGCTGAAGCTGCTCGTCTGGCCAGCATGTACGAATATCAGCGTGAATTGGCCGGCGGGGCTGTGGTGGTTGGCTTGGACGAAGTGGGCCGCGGCCCGCTTGCCGGCCCGCTTGCCGTCGGGGCCGTGGTGCTTCCTGACGAACCGCGCATCGCAGACTTGAACGATTCCAAACAGGTGAGACCGGCTGATCGAGAACGCATCGCCGAGGAGATAAAAAAGTGCGCGCTGGCGTGGTCAGTCTGCTATGTTGAGCCCGCCGATATCGACGCGCACGGCATGACGGCATCGCTTCGGTCCGCCTTCCAACAGGCCTTGCGCAACGTGGAGGGCGCAGGGGTCGACATCGGGGCGGTGTTGCTCGACGGGAATCCGCTGCATATGGACCCGCGCGAGATCAATGTGGTGAAGGGGGACGGAAAGTGTGCAAGCATCGCCGCCGCCTCCATCGTAGCGAAGGTTGAGCGCGATGCTCTCATGTGCCGCTACGCCGAGGAATACCCCCAATATGGATTCGACGCCTGCAAAGGCTACGCGAGCCCCGCGCATATCGAGGCCATCAAACGCTATGGTCTCTGCCCGATTCATCGCGTTTCCTTCTGCCATGCCTTTGTTCAGGAGTCGTTGTTCTGAGCTGAGAGCATCGCAGGTGGTGTCTGTTCGATCAAGCCGTAAAAGCCGTTTCCTCATCTAGGGGAAGCGGCTTTTTTGTGGGCTGGGTTGTGCGTGTCAGTCCTTTCCGCCCTGGTTGGCGCTTTGACTTGCTTGCGGCGTAAGGAATGCGCCAGCAGCAAGGTTCCCTCAAGGGACGCCAGCGACAGGTTCCCTGGAGAATTCGGCGGCCATATCGATGTCTGCGAGATGCTTTCGCGCCGATATTGGCGAATGGATCTCGCGGCATTGACGCGAACATCGCGCAAGGTTGGCAACGTAGGCTTTCCCCATTGCGAGAAAGGGGAGCCATGTGTGAACAGGATTTGACGAT
>CAVHFC010000023.1:0-7569 GCA_963635025.1 Eubacterium sp. CAG:786 | reverse complement strand
GAATCTTCTCGAAAGCGGGGCGTTCGGAATCGTGAGTACGGACGCCGTGGGGAGGATGCTGCTGCGCGTTACCTTTTTCGTCGGGGCTACGAGATTGTGGCGCGCAACTGGACCTGTCGCGCCGGCGAGGTTGATATCATCGCGCGCACCGACGACGCGATCGTGTTCGTGGAAGTGAAAACCCGTAAAGATACTTCCAAGGGCTTGCCGTCGGAAGCTGTTGATGCGCGCAAGCGCAAGAAGTACGAGGATATCGCCATCTCGTTTTTGCGCGACTACGATGCCTGCAACATACGGGTGCGCTTCGATGTGATCTCGCTGGTGCAGATCGCGCCTGATCGGGCGCTCGTGCGCCATCATATCGACGCGTTCGGGGCGGCGTAGCGTGGCGACGTTGTGCCGTGTGCGCACGGCGACGCTGCGCGGCGTGGCGGCGGTGCCGGTCGACGTCGAGGTGTGCGTGTCGAACGGGATGCCGGGCTTTTCGGTTGTGGGCATGGCCGATGCCGCGGTGCAGGAATCGCGCGAGCGCGTGCGTGCGGCCATTCGTGCGTGCGGTTTCACCATGCCGACGCAGAAAGTGGTGGTCAATCTTGCGCCTGGGTCGCTGCGCAAATCGGGGTCGGGCTTCGACCTTCCCATCGCGGTAGGGCTTCTGTGCGCGACCGGGCAGGTTGACCGGCGCGTCTTCGATAACCTGCTTCTTGTTGGGGAGCTGTCGCTTGAGGGCGCCGTTCGCCCGGTCGCGGGCATGCTGGCTTTCGCACTGTGCGCCCGTCAGCTCGGCCTTACCTTGTTAGGTGCGGCCGAGGATGGGGCGCACCGTATCGAGGGGCTTGAACGCAAGGTGATCCGCGCTCTTGGTGAGCTGCATGGGGAAAGACCGTCGTTTCCCGATCTGGCGCGAGCCTGCGTTGCAAAGAAGGCTCAGGCGTTGGATTTTCGGGACATCGCCGGACACGATATGGCGAAACGTGCTTTGCAAATCGCTGCCGCCGGGGCGCACGGGGTTTTGATGATGGGGCCTCCGGGTTCGGGTAAGACCATGCTTGCGTCGCGCATCCCCTCCATCCTGCCACCGCTTACGCGTGAGGAGGCGCTGGAAACGGCAGTCATCTACTCGGTGAGCGGCGGTGATGCCACCGGTGCGTTGCAGGGTATCCGACCGTTTTGCGCGCCGCATCACAGCGCGAGTCTCGCCGGCCTCGTCGGTGGCGGTTCCCCGCCGCGACCAGGTTCCATATCGCTTGCGCACAACGGCGTGCTGTTCTTGGACGAGCTTCCCGAGTTCGCCCCGTCGGTTCTGCAGGGCATCCGTCAGCCGATGGAGTCGGGCGAGATGGTGATCACGCGCGCCGATGGCAACGTCACCTTCCCGGCGCGTTTCATGTTAGTGGCTGCGGCGAACCCTTGCCCCTGCGGCTACTTCGGCGATGCCGAGCGTGCCTGTACCTGCACGCAGCATCGGATCGCGCAGTACCAGGGCAGGATCGGCGGACCGGTGCTCGACCGTATCGACGTGCATATCGACGTTGCGCGCATTCCGGCCAAGGAAGTGCTTTCAACGGGTAGCGGAACCTCGTCGGAGAAGCTGCGCGAAGGGGTGCTTGCCGCGCGCGAATACGCATCGTGGCGTCGTGCGCATACGGAAATCGACGAGCGAGGTGCGCGAAGCGAGGCGCTTGTGCAGGCATGCCGGATGGCCGATGCCGACGCGGCGTTTTTCGAGGAGATCGCGTGTGCGCGCAAGATGAGCGGCCGCGCCATCATGCGCACGCTTTCGCTCGCGCGTACCATTGCCGACATGGAACGATCCGAGAGGGTCGGCGGCGATCACCTGTGCGAGGCCGTGAGCTTTCGCCTGCGTGATGGGGTGGGGCAATGAGCGGGTCGAACAAGGGATTCCGCTCGACGGTCCCCGCGCAGGCCATTTGCGGCCCCCGATGCGTTCTGCATCCCGAAGACGCCCTATTTCCGGCGCAGCTCAAAACCATCGCCCGTCCGCCGAAGGCGCTGTACGTGGTGGGGGACCCTGGTGCGCTTTCGATGGGCTTGGCGGTGGTCGGCGCGCGCAAGGCGACCCCGTATGGGATAGGGTGCGCGAAGAGATTCGCGTCGTTGGCGGCGCGACGGGGCATCTGCATCATATCGGGCGGCGCCCGGGGCTGTGACGCTGCGGCCCACGAAGCGGCGTTGGCCGAGGGGGCAAGAACGGTCGCGTTTTTGGGAGGCGGCTGCGACAAGCCCTATCCGGCCGAGCATGCCGCCCTGTTCGAGCGCATCGCGAACAGCGGTGGTGCCGTGGTGTCCGAGCATCCTTGGGATGCGCCGCCGCTGCCGCAGCGTTTTCGCTTGCGCAATCGTCTGATAGCCGGTCTTGCGCGGGCGGTGCTCATCGTGGAAGCGGGCCTGCCTTCCGGTACCTTCTCGACGGCCGATGAGGCGCTTGCTGCCGGTCGTGACGTGCTGGTGGTGCCCGGGGCCATCACCTCGCCGTATTCACGCGGGGCGAATCGGTTGCTGTACCAGGGGGCAACGCCGGTGGTCGATGACGAGTCGTTCGATGATGCGCTCTTTTCCCTGTTCGGCTGCCTGAAGCAGGAAACGTACCGGCAGGAAGGGGCGGTGGCGGCGGGGAGGGAGCGCGTCATGCCGGCAAACCCGATAGCTGCCGCGCTTTGCGCGCAGCCTATGGGCATGGAGGAGCTTTACGAGCTTGCGAAGCGCCATTGCGGGGGCAGCGACGCTCGCAGCTGGCTTATGCGGCGCTTGACGGAAGGCGAGCAGGCGGGTTTGTTCGCGCGCTATCCCGATGGGCGATACGGCCCGCCTTCGGGTGTGTGCTGAGTTGCGGACGTTGCTTGGCGAGCGTGCGTGCGACGGGACTGCTCTGGTATGCTTTGGCGCATGATGATGACTGAGAAGCACATAACGATTGTCGGCGCCGGCCTCGCGGGAAGCGAGGCCGCGCTGCAGCTCGCCGACCTTGGCGTGAAGGTTCGGGTTGTGGAGATGCGCCCGTGCGTGCAAACGCCGGTGCACAAAAGTGACCGGTGCGCGGAGCTTGTGTGCTCGAACAGCTTGAAGAGCACCAAGCCCGAAAGCGCCGCGGGCATGCTGAAGGAGGAGCTCGCGCAGACCGGTTCGCGCCTGTTTTCCCTTGCTCGCGCGAATGCCGTTGCCGCCGGTGGGGCGCTTGCGGTCGACCGCGATGCGTTTTCCGGCGCAGTGACGCGCGCCATCGAGGAGCACCCGAACATCGAGCTTGTCCGCGGTGAGGTGCGAAGCCTCGATGAGGTTCTGCGCGGGTCGGTCTCTGCGCCCGACGCCGTGGTTCTGGCAAGCGGGCCGTTGACCTCCGACAGCCTTGCCGCATCGATCGGGGAGCTGACGGGCTGCGACCATCTCGCGTTCTACGATGCGGCGGCGCCCATCGTGATGGCCGATTCGCTGGATATGTCGAAGCTCTTCCGGCAAAGCCGCTACGAGGATGCGGGGCTTGGCGATTACCTCAACGCCCCCTTCACGCGCGAGGAATACGAGCGTTTCGCCTCCGAGCTCATCGCAGCCGATCGCGTGATCCGCCGCGACTTCGAAACGCGCGATCTGTTCCAAGCGTGCCAGCCCATCGAGGAGATCGCGCGCAAGGGGATCGACGCGCCGCGTTTCGGCACCCTCAAGCCGGTCGGCCTCACCGACCCGCGCACCGGGCGCAGGCCCTGGGCGGCGCTGCAGCTTCGCGCCGAGGATGCGCACGGTTCGTGCTATAACCTGGTCGGATTCCAGACCAATCTCACCTTCCCGGAGCAGAAGCGCGTTTTCCGCATGGTCCCCGGACTTGAATCGGCCGAGTTTGCGCGCTTCGGGGTGATGCATCGCAACACCTTCCTGAATGCGCCGGCGCTTTTGGATAGCGCGCTTCGGCTGAAGGCGTCGGAAAAGGTTGGCGTGCCTGTTTTCGTTGCCGGTCAGCTTGCGGGAACCGAAGGATATTGCGAGGCCATTCGCTCCGGCGTGCATGTCGCCGTAAGCGTGGCCGCGCTGCTTGCGGGTGTTCCGGCCCCGGTGTTGCCACGGCAGACGGCGTTCGGCGCGCTTTTGTCCTATGCGACCGATCCGGCAACCGTGGATTACCAGCCTATGCATGTGAACTTCGGCATCATGGAGCCCCTTGAGGAGCATATCCGCAACAAGGGTCAGCGCTACGCGGCCTATGCTGCTCGCGGGAGGGGGGCGCTTGCAGCTTACGTCGAGGAAGTTCGCGGTGCGGGCTTGCTTGCGCCGAAGGGCAGCGCCCGCCTTGATGTGCCGACGGTGGTTGCAAGTGGCGAGGGGCTGGCGCAGTGACGACCGCGAAGCGCTCCTCGGCAAAACAGTCCGAGCAGCCCGAGTGCGCCGACGGGGACAAGGGCGATCTTTCGCAGAAAGCGTTGCAGCTCATCGATTCTTTCTGCGAGGGCTTTAAAGCCGAGCGCAACGCGTCGGCGAACACGATGCGCGCGTACCGCATCGATCTTGCCGACTATGCGCGCTGGGCCGACCGGGCGGGTATAGACCTTATCGCCCCTGCGCACAAACAGCTGCGCCGCTACCTTGCCGAGCTGTCCGAGGCGGGCTATTCCCGCGCAACCGTCAACCGTCGCCTGGCGTCGCTGCGAACCTTCTTCAGGTGGCTCAACGTCACGGGCATCATCGAGGACGATCCGGCAAGCGCGCTTTCCGGGCCGAAACAGTCTCGCCGTCTGCCGCACATCATTCGACCGGCCGACATGGCGAAGCTTTTGAGCGTGCATGCCAAGCGCGACTCATCCGGACGTAAGCTGGAACAGTCTCCTGCCCAAATGCGCGATCAGGCTCTGCTCGAGTTCCTCTACGCTTGCGGTGCGCGCATCTCGGAGGCCTCGGGACTGCTTTTGAGCGACGTCGATTTCGACGGGGGCGTGGCGAAGGTGTTCGGCAAGGGGTCGAAAGAGCGCATTGTCGTGCTGCACGAAATGGCGCTGGCGAGCATGCGCACTTATCTGCTGGTCGGACGCCCGAAGTTGTTGCGCGAGGGGGTTGATTGCCCGTACTTCTTCGTGTCGGCGCGCGGCGCGCAGATGGGCACGGACGCCATGCGCAAGATGTTCAAGCGCACGCTTGTCGAAGCGGGACTTCCGCTCGATTACACCCCGCACGATATGCGGCACACGTTCGCCACCGACATGCTTGAAGGCGGGGCCGACCTGCGAACGGTGCAGGAGCTGCTTGGGCATGCAAGCTTGTCAACAACTCAGATTTACACGCACACGACCCCGGGGCGCCTGCGTCAGGTTCATCAGCAGGCGCATCCGCGCGGGTAAAAAGCGCGTCAGCAACCGCCTTATTTGCCTAGCAGGTGCAGCACGGCCGCAATGGGATGCTTCGTGAGCATACGAGGCCCGCTATAGCGCATGACCTGGCGAATCTTTTCGCGCATCTGCGGCTTGTAGCAGTGGTTTTCGCACGCATCGCAGCTCGTCTTCACGTCCATCTTGCGGCAGCGGCGCGTGCGCTCGGCAGCGTAGGCGTCAAGCGCGGCGCACTCCTCGCATACCGCCTCGCCGCATATGGCGGTGGCTTTCCTGTCTTGGCCTGAGTGGTTCGCGGCGCAGTACAGCGCGATCATCTGCGATACCGTTCGCACCTCGCGCGCGCGGCGTTTGGCCGTCTTGCGGCTGTCCTCCATGTTCAGGCTCGCTTTCGAAGTTAGGGTTTGCTTCGTCGAAGGTTGGCTTAAGCGCTCATGCGGATGCCGACGTACACGGCCGAATCAGGCAGGCCGGATACGCTGTATTTGTTGGACAGGGCCGTCGCCGAAACGCGCCACGTGTAGGTGGTGCCACCCATGTCGACGGTGCCGGTTTGGTAGGTGTTGCCGACATCGTCGGTTCCCGAGCCGCCTTCCGGGGTGGTGGCGGGGTCGAACCCTTCGGTGGCGATGGCGGATGCGATGGCCGCCTCGATGGAGCTCGATGAGAAGTCGGCGTACTTCACCGAATAGCTCTCGCCGCTGCTACGGTCGAGCGAGAAGCTCCATGAACCGTTGAGCAGGCGAGATGCATCGGCGGCGCTCAGCGACGCCACACCTTTTGCGTACATCGTCGCCGCATCGGCTAAGGTAACGTCGCTCGGCAGCTTGATGAGGTTCAGCCCTTCGGAGCCTTCCTCGGTTTGATTGTAGATGGTATAGCCGGCATTGGTGAATGCATCAAGGATTTCCTGGTTCTCCAAGCCGGCAAGGCCGGTCAGCACCGGGACGTCGTAGGTGACGGGGCGCGAGAGGTTTTCCTCGACGCTTGTCTCGCTCAGCTGCTGGGTTTGCTGTGCGGCCCCGACGGTTCCCTGGTACAGGCTGACGCCGATGATGATGCCGACGACGACGAATGCCGCCATGATGGCCTGCTGCGCCCGCGGCATGGACAGGGGGCGGGCCAGGTTCAGGGAATCCAAGTAACGAACGGATCCCTCTTGCCGAACGTAATCGGGCTTGCGGTAGAACAGATCCATGAGTATCCTCACTGCGCACTTCCGGATGGTTTGTGTTCGTGCGACAGTATAGCATTGCCCCCGCACCCGCCTCATGCTAGCCTACGTAAAGCCCATGGGGGAGTAGCAGGCAGGACATACCTGCGGTGCGTTCAACATCGTGGCCATCTTGGCCTGGCGTACCTGAAATTGCAAGACTCGTGGCGCAGCGTCGATGTCTCGGCGCCGCGCCACGAGTCTTTTTTATGGCGAGAACCTCAATGGCGGCGCATTCAAGACGAGGACCGACCGACTGACCGACCGACGAAGGAGCATCTGCATGGATCTTTCCATATTTACCACGCCCGAAGCGTGGATCAGCCTGGTAACGTTGATGTTTTTGGAAGTGGTGCTGGGCGTGGACAACATCGTGTTCATCTCCATCACCACCAACCGACTTGCCCCGGAAAAGCAGCATATCGGCCGCAAGCTCGGCTTGGCCGGCGCCATGGTGTCGCGGTGCATCTTTTTGTGCTTCGCCAGCTATCTGGTGCATATGTCCAACCCGCTGTTCACGATCGATCTGGGCTTTTTCTCCCATGCGTTCAGCGTGCGCGACCTGGTGCTCTTCTTCGGCGGCGCCTACCTTATCTATAAGGGTATCGCCGAGCTGCGCGATGTGCTTGCGCTTACGGAGGAGAAAGCCGAGACAAGCGAGGAGCACGAGGCCACCCGTCGCATCGGGCTTGCGCAGGCTATCGCCACCATCATGGTCATGGACGTCGTGTTCTCCATCGACTCGGTCATCACGGCGGTTGGCTTGGCCGAGCATCTGATCATCATGATCATGGCCGTGGTGTTCGCCGTGCTCATCATGATGATCTTCATCGATGCCATTTCGGACTTCATCAACAAGCACACCGAGATGAAGATCCTCGCGCTTGTGTTCATCGGCGTCATCGGCGTGCTGCTGTTCTTGGATTCGCTTGGCATCAACTCGGGCATCGAGGTGCTCGACATGCATATGGAAAAGCTTATGGTGTACTTCGCCATGGTGTTTGCGGTTGTTTTGGAGATCATTCA
>CAVHFC010000022.1:5921-27927 GCA_963635025.1 Eubacterium sp. CAG:786 | reverse complement strand
CCGTTCGGGCCTAAAATGCAGCACACCTCGCCCGACTCCACGGTGAAGTTGACGAACTTCTGAACGGGTTTGGCGCGGTCGTAGCCCACGGCCACATCGCGCAAGGTCAGTTTCACCCGATAGCTCCTTCCCTATTCCCAGCCACGCATCTGACGTGCCATGATGACGACGAACAACGGCATGGCGACAACGCTGACAATCGAGCCGATGGCAAGACCGTCCCCCACGAAGGGGATCAAATCGGTGATATCGCGGCATGCCAAAAGCAAAATGGTGCCGATGCAGATGTTTCCGGCCAGCTGTTTGCGGAATTCCACGCCGAACCACGAACGTGACAGGAACGGCACGATCAGCGACACCATCGAAACCATGCCGGTGTGCACCTGAGCTGCCAAAATCATGATGGCACCGCAGATGAGCGCCAGTCCGCGCAGGCGCGTGGCGTCAAGGCCCATCATGCGCATCTCCTCTTCCTCAAAGGCCAGCGCGTTGAGCTTGAAGCGCAAAAGCCACACGGGAACGAACGAGACGATAAACGCGATGCCGAGCGCCACCCACGAGATAAGCGACGTGTCGACGGTGAGCATCTGCGAGAGGTTGTAGAAGCTTAAGTAGTCCTCCTCGCTCATGAGGAACAGCGTGATGTAGCTGACCACGAACCCAAGCAGCTGGCTTAAGATCGAGGCGACAAGCATCATGGTGATGACGTCGAAGGGACGGTCCTTGCCGGAAAGCTTGCGCCCGGCCAAGATGACGAACACCAAAATGGCCGCGCCGAAGCCATAGCAAAACGCGTAGCGCTGGTTGATCATCGACCCGGCGGCCGATCCGTATAGGACCACCATGAGCATCATGCCCAAGCTCACGCCCGATCCGACGCCGAGCATGCCCGGGCCTGCGATGGGGTTCTTGAACACGTTCTGGTACAGCATGCCGGCCACCGCCAGCAAGATGGCGCACAGAAGCGTGATCCCGATAACGCCCGCGCGGTGCCAAATCGCCCAGTAGCCAGGGACGTTTTCCAAGATCCAGGTATTGTCGTGCGCCGACCACATATGCAGAAGCGGACCGAAGAAGTTGTAGGCATGCTCGCCTATCACGGCTGCCACTTGGGTGGGATCGTAGGTGGCGTAAGCCCCGCTGTATGGGTAGCTCTGCCCTGCTGCGCCCATGATGCCCAGCGACAGATACGCGAGTTCGACCAGGATGATCATCGAGAAGATGACCTTCGAACGCAACGACCATCGATCGGCTTTCATATGTGCCCCGGTCGTCGCGGCGGAAATCCACTGATGCATCGCCACGCCCAGCGGACGGCGGCTTTCCGGAACGCTGCGCGCATCGACGCTGCCCAGGTTGTAGCGGGCGATGTCCCCGGCCGTCGCGTTCACGTAGGACGGCTGCGACTCGGCGCAGGTGGTTTTTTCCTTATTTGAATTGGCCACGGACATTGCCTCCTCCCCGCAGCGCAGTTACCAGGAACACCGCGGCGCCCCCGATGGAGATGAACATGCCGACCATGGTTTCGTATTCCGCGCCGAAGGTCATCATGAGCAGCGTGTAGGCCGCCAACACGAAGATTGCCCCGAGAACGGTTGACGCCGGCAAAAGGTACTTGAAGTTCGGGCCGACCAGGCGGCGTGCCATATGCGGCACCAGAAACCCGACGAAGCCGACCTGCCCGCAAAACGACACGATCAGCGCGGTGAGCAGGGTGCACAGCGTCAGCACCACATAGCGCGTCCGCTTCGACTCGACGCCCAAGGTACGCTGCTCGGTGGTGTCCATGGAAAGGAGCATCATCTTCTGACGCAGGCGCATGACCACCAAAAACGTGACGATGAGTGGAACGCCGACAGCGACAAGATCGATCCAGGTATAGTTGCGGAAGAACGACGCGATCATCAGATCCTGCAGAAGCGAGGCCTTCTCGCCGTAGGTGTCGACCGTCAGGTAGTAGTAGCGAACCGAATTGCTCACGGCACCGATGATGCCGCCGATCACCTGACCGGTGATGATCATGAAGATGGCCGAAGAGCCGCCGCGGCCAAATTTCAGCACCGCCACCACGATGGCGACGACGAGCATGCAGCCGATGAACGAGCACAGCGCAAGCCCGTAGGAGTTCAAGATATACGCGAGCGGATCGTCCGAGGCGGCAGCGCCGCTTACGATGGCGGCCGTGCTCGAAGTGGCCGACGATAGGAATTCCGACGAGGCGGAATCGTAGAGAAACACCACGTAGAAGATCATGCCTGCCGAAGCGCCGCTCATCACGCCTAACGTTGAAGGCGAGACGAGCGCGTTGTTGAACGATCCCTGGTATACCGCACCGCACAGTGCCATGCCGGCCCCGGTGAAAGCGATCATCACGTAGCGGATCATCATGGCGTCGTAACCGTTGGTGGCGATCTCGTTGCCGGTCAGCACGGCGAGGATGCCGTTGAGGTTGCTTTGCAGCTGAAGGATGAACCAGGAAATGGTGTAGCCGTTGTCTGCCACACCCACGGCCGTCGCGATGATGTTCTTGGGGACGACCAGGGCGAACGCGTAGAGCGCGACCAGCACGACCCCCATGATGAAGATCTTCTGGTTGCGCGCCTCGCGCGTATGCCCGGCCTTCGTTTGCGCGGCGAACGAATTGTCCGCTGTCGATTCCTCGCCGTCGATGGTGATGGTCGCGCGCCCGATGTGCTCCTCTTCAGCCGAAGAGGCTTTTCTTTTATCCAATGCGGCCATTAGAACTTGATTCCCCCCGACCTATCGGTGGAATCGGCTGCAGGTGCGCTGCCAGCGTTCGCGCGCCCGGAAGAGGCCGGTTCTTCCGCCTCGTCGGACCAGCCGGCCTCGTCGTCCAGCTCGCCCTCTTCCGCCTGCGCCGCGCCGCGGCGACGACCGATAAGCGCATACCAGGCGATCGAACCGACCGCACCCATCATCAGCAGGACAAGAGCCCACGTCACCGGGTTGCCGGCGATGTCGGATATGGCGATGGAAGCGTCGGTTTGGTCATGAAGCAAATCGGGGCCATCGTAGCCACTCGCATCGGAGACGCCGCCGTCCGCTGCACCGCCCTCGGCAAGCGACGCCGTTCCAGCCGCCGCTGCGCTGGCCGCATTGGCAAGCGACGATCCGGAAGCCGCCGATTTCGACAACGTGCCGCCCGCCAAATTGGCGTTCTGCAACGATGAAGACGTCTTCGCCAGTGTCCCGCCCGTTGCGCCATTAAGCGCGCCCTCGTCGGCACCAACTTCCGCCACCGCGATGTTGCCTTTGCCTGAAAGGGCCGCGTAATTGGAAAGGACGAAGCGCACCGAACCGGACGATGCGTCCATAGCCGAAGAGTAGCGAACGGTGCCAGTTCCATCCATCCAGTAAACGCGAACTTTCGAGGAAGTGTTCGCGGAACCTACGCCGACGGTAACGACGACGCTTCCCGAATCAGACGAAACGGAGAGCTTCTTATTGTCGATGAGATACAAACCCGAGTACACGGCATCGGAGACGACCTTATCGCCGTTGACCTTAGCCTGTGCGGAAAGGGTGGCGTCGACGGTGGTCTGATTGTTCAAAGCAAATACCACCTGATTGGCTCCAAGCGCCTCATCGGAAACAAGCGACGCCCTTGAAACATCGACATATCCCGTAACGGTTGAATCGGGATCGCCTTCGTTGGCATTGGTTCCGATCGCGCCATAGGTCGCCGTCAAGCGCATATTGGAAGAAGTGCCTGCAGAAAGATCGAACAGCTTGCCATCCGGTTGCGACCAGCCTTTGAAGAAGCACCCCTCCACAGAAGGAGCCGAGGGAATCTCGCCGTTACTCACCAGCGACGTGCCAGCATCGACCTCGACCGAACCGAGCACGCTACCAGCTTGGGACACGAACGTCAGGGTCGGTCGGAATGCGTCTCCGTACACCGCATACAGATTCAGCGTGCCATTTGCCGCCGCAAGCGAAGAAAGCAAGGCGCTTCCTACAGCATCAGCAGAAGAGGCTTCCGAGGACGTGGACCACCCCAGGAAGCTCTTGCCGTCCTTGCCTGCGGGAGCCGTACTGCCGCAAGATTGCAGAGCTTCGGAAACGGTGCTCGATCCAAGCTGGCCGGCTGCCGTCGCATAAAGAGAAGAGCCGTCATAGAAATTGACCGTCAAGGTTTGCGCCTGCTGCCGATAGATGGCGTAGTACGTCGGGACGTTGCTGGTCGAATCGGTGCAGGTGGCTAAAGGAAGCGAATCGGTGTACAGGGGTTCCTTGTCGTCCTGACGGGTTGACCAGCCCAGGAAAGTGTAGGTGACACCGTCGACGACAAGGGTGTCGCCCACCTTCGCATAAGCCTTCGCCTGGGTGATAGGATCGCTGCCGTATTCCATCGCGACAAGGCCGGTTGTCGTGTTCGCCCATGCGCCATCCACTTGCTGCAAGCAGCGGAACTTCACGTATGCCTGCTGCTTTGCGGAAGTGAAGCACGCCGTGTAAACAACATCAGCACTCACAGCTGGCAAAGACGAAAGCGAGTCATAATCAACGCTTTCGGCACCAACCGAATGCCCTTCAAGATGCCCGCTGTGCCAGCCGGCAAAATTATAGAGATAACCGCTTTGGGTGGCGATCTTGCTCGGAGCGACGGCTTGGCAATTCGTTGCCTCGTAATACGTCGGCGAGGAGCCGTCTGCAACCGCATACGACTTCACGGCGCTATCCACCCTGAACGTCACCAGATGCTGACCTGGCTCAACGCGAACGAACATGGCGGAAAGGGAGACGGTGCCGTTTACGGAATCCTTGATGGTTGCATAATCGAACGCCACTTCAGACGAGAACGTGGCAGGGTCCCAAACAGTGCCCGAGCTGTCGCGCCAACCGACGAAGCGATACGCAACATCCCCCACGCAATAATCCGACTGAACAGGCATGGCAGCCCCGGACGCTGCTTGCGTAAACGTTTCGCCGTAGCCAACTGTTGCCTGCTGCGTGGGCAAAAGCGTACCGGCACCGTCGCGCAAGTTGGAGAACGTCACCGTAACCGATTTGGCCGACACTCGGTAAATCGGGTAATAATCGGCGTTGCCGGACACCATGACCGTGCTGTCGTTCGCGTCGATTTCGGCCACCGTCGACGATGCGTCTTTCGACCATCCTAAAAACTCATAGGAAGTGTAGGCAGTGGACTGCTTTTGCATAAGCTCGGGATCGGGAAGGGCAACCGAAGCGCCGGCAACAAGGTCTGCATGCTCTGCGGAGGCCCCATTTTCGAAATGGAATGTGACCGTATAAGGGCCGTCCCACCTAAGCGAACCATCGGATGCGGAAATCGGCGAGAGCCTTGCATACGCATCTTCGAACCAGGCAGGATCAAGCGTCGCACCCACAGTCGGCGAAGCAAACGTTGCGCCCGAGGTATTCTCGCCGCTTGCGGACCCCACGGTGAAAGCACGGTCTGAACTCGGCGCGAAGGAAGACTCGACATTGACCAGATTTGCACGGATGTCCTGGGTTTTTGCAGCGCTCGTCGACACGGAAAGCGACCCCGCGATCGTGACGTTCGTTGCATCCTGCGCGCTAATGCCAACGGCACAGGGGTCGCAGGAAACCAATTCGTGGGCATCGCAACGCGACGGGTAGAACCATGCATTCGAAGTTTGATCGGGAACCTTGTCAACCTTTACGTAATCGGCAAGGTTGACCCGTGAAGCTTCAGGCCCTTCGTAGGACGTCCGACCGCCAGCTGCGCAGATGCTCGCGCCATCAACGAGCCACGATCCGCTGCCCGCTGCCGAAACGGCATAGGCGTCACCCATGCTCGACGTCGCGCTTACCGCACCCGAAATCGTAAACGACGCCCCAGATCCTTCAACTGCGGAAACGCCAACGGCTTTCGGAGCGATGCTGTAGTAAGCCTGCACGAAAATAGCTTTCGGGGTTATGTTCTCAAGCGTTTCCTGACCATCAGCCACCTGATCGGAAACGGCCCAGACAAGCGTCCCGTCGTCGAGTACCATGGCCGATACGTAATAAACACGCTGACCGAACCCGTAATCGGTGTCGCCCGACCCATCGTCAAGCTTCGCCTGAGCGCGGAACTTCTGAAGGATCTCCTGGTACAGCGAGCTTGAGGTATCGGGTTCGATTCGACGGAACACCTGATAACCCTGCTCGAAGCTTGAGGTCACGTTACCATTGAGCACATTGCCCGATTGGATCAATCCGCCGGTATTAGTCGCAGACACGCTTGCCGTATCCGACACATCGATCGATCCCGTGCAATTTTTTGCAGCATACAAGGAATAGGCCTGCGAAGCGCATGCCCCTCCCTCTTCAGCGGCTCCTTCTACCTGCAGGTGAGCGGAGCCGTTCAGAGAGGCGTTTCCGGAAGCAAGGTAGCAACCGACGACCTCAACGGTCTCGGCATTCGCATTTGCCCCGCCGCCGTTATAAACAACCAGCACGTTCGCATCTTGCAGGGAAATCGAACCGGTGGAAGCATATATGCCGCTGTAGGCGCTCCCCTGCTCGGCGCTACGCGTAGAACGTTCCTGGGCCGAACCGGCATACAAAGAAAGCTGACCTTTCGCCGCATCGGCTGCGCTATCGATAAGATTTAAACTGCCCGCGCCGTCGTAGAGTAGCACGCCTGCGGCGCTAGAGGAGGTGCCGTACACAGAAAGGTTGTGACCGGCAAGGTCGATCGTCAAATCGGCCTGGGATACCGTTTGCGCACCGTAAACCGCTCCATCTTCGACCAGCTTTAAGGTCTCCCCACTGTTCGCCTCGCTCAGCGCGCGAGAGAGCGATGCGTAGCTGGTTCCCGTGGAAGCATTGGTGACAAGCGCCTCGCGTGTCCAGGATAATTCCTTGACCTGCCCCTCTTTTGCTGCTGCAGAGGCGGCCCATCCGTCGTAAGCGGATCCCGCGACCGGAGCGAACCACGAAGCCACCACGTCATCCGATGCCTCATTTGCCGCATCGATGGTACCGAAAACGTCCGTGGTCGCATTTGCGGCGTAGATGGACAGGGCCGATGCGCCCGCCAGGCCAAAGCTCGCACCCACCTCAAGCGTTGCCCCACATTCGTAGAGCACCTTGTCGGCAGAGCTCGCGAACGAGCAGGTGCCGTCAAGCTTCCAAGTTGACGAGTTCGCCGCACTGCTCACATCGCGCAAGCAGTAAACGTCCGCCGACGAGTCTCGCGTGGCACCTTGCACGGAAAGCGCGACGTTCTCAAGAGAAACCGTCGCAGCAGTGGCGAAAATGCCGTTCGCGCTGTTTGCCGAACCGGTTGTTTGAACGGATATCACCTGACCGGCAGCCGTGTCCGAACGCGCGCTGAACGACCCGGAAGTGCTCACTGCCACAGCCGAACCGGAAACCGCCTCGACGGAAACCGGGCAATCGAGAAGCTGCACACTCGCTGATGCGTTGCGGTTATCTATCGCGTAGGCGCTTGAGGTGACGCTTGATTGAAGCACGGAAACGCTGCCACCTTCAAACGATACGGTCGGCGAACCGGTTCCGCCTTGAATAGCGACAGCCGTGGCGGTGTTCGCGGAAGGCGTTAAAGTAACGGAGACGTTTTGGCAGTTCACATTGCCCGTAGATTCAGAAGAAGCGGGCTTGGTGACGAGCAAGCCGTACATGGCGTATTGCTTGCCCGATGCCGCAACGTCGATGTTCGATAGATTCAACGCGCCCTCGCCGGCGTGGCAAACGGAAACTTCGCAACGAGCCCCGGACAAATCGATCGTATCGCCGCCGGTGATCTTGCCTCGCCCGGCGCTCGACGTCACCATCAAATCGCATGCGGACGAATTCGCCAGCGATTCGATGCTGTGACCTGCAAGATCCAGCGTGACGGATTGACCAGACTGTTTGCCGGATACCGACACCGCATCGGCATCGCGGGCAAGCGCAACCGTTTCCCCGTTCGCCGCAGCGGCCAGCGCTTCGTTTGCAGATGAATACGCCGTCAAGGAACCGTCGGTATGAACGACGGATGCCGCAGCACGTTTTTCAGCAAGGACGAAACGAATCCCATCGCCGCGCGCCTCGATATCGCAAGAGGCGTCGGATCCCAAGCCGTTGGAGATGTTCGCACCAAAGGCGGAAATCTGAGCGGTGCTTGGCGAAAACGAGAAGGTGCCGACAATCATGCCGGCGGTGTTCTCGGCATCGTCAATGCGCACGAGGGCCGACGCTTCCGATCCTGCAAAGCCAGCCCCGATGCTGAAGGCGGAGGTCGCCGATCCGTACAGCGTGGCTTTGCGACGTGGGTTGGCGTTGCTGGCTAAAGAAAGCGAAACGGGCGCATTCAGCGAGACGCCCGCTTCCTTCGTGCTCTGCACCCCGGCGCAGACATACGGGGAGGACGCCATGATCGACATGCCCTCTCCCTCGATCGAAGCGTTTCTCGCCAGCATGCCGATGGCCATACCCTGTGCAGCGCGAACACGGACCTTGCAGTTTTCAACCGTTGTCGCATATCGAGATGCCGCATACAGGCCATAAGCGCTATAACCCGCACCGGTGAACTCCGCATCGGTAAGATCGCTGCTGTTTGCGCTGATGGTAACCGGTGACGCCGTCACATCGATCGTGGAATCCTTTACCGAGATGGTCGCTTTCGCGTCGTTCGCCGAATAGATGCCCGCAGGGTGAACCGCCGGCAGCTCGAGTTGAGTGGTGGTGATGTTCGACTGGTCCACCACCAAATCGCAAGAGCGCAGGGAAACGTTACCGGCGCTTGCATTGACGGCTCGCGCGTTCAAGCTGCGAACGGAGGAATGCTCGATCGAGGGGCGCAACGTCACCGCAACGTTGTTCATCTCAAGATTGCCCGCAGAGGTCATTCGAACCCCGTCGTAAATGCTTGAACCGTTGCCGTAGATCGCGCCCTTCTCTCCTGCCTGCGATGTGCCGCCGACAATGGACAGATTCGCCCCTTCTTGGCAGCCGACGCAGTATCCAACGACCGGCTCGGTTTCGAATATGAGCTTATGGCCGTTTAACTGCAGCGTCACGTCGACCTGCCCCGTGATGAGCAAATAGCCCGATGTCGTGATATGCAGGTCTTCCGACAGGAAATAAGTGCCGCTTTCGCGGATAACGAAACCGGATTGCTTGTCGGACCAGGCTTTATTCAGATCGGTCGAGGATTCCGCGAGGCTGCTTAGAACCGAAGGCATTTTCAGAGGCGAACCTTCGACGGTGATGTTCAGAAGCGGATTGGCGTCCCTTTCCGATGAGGCAGCCTGAGCAGCGCTCTTCTCGCTCGTTTCCGAACTTGCGCTCTCGCCAGAGAGCGAAGCAGGTTCGTTGATTGTGGCCACGGAATTTGCAGCCGTGTTCCGCTGTACGAACACAACCTTGTTGCCGGATGCTTCGCAGGAAAACTTTCCCACAGCATCGGTCAACCAACCGGCGGCCTTGCCCGCAAGCTCTTCGTTTGCGCACGTGAGCGCAACGCCACCGGCTTGAGCCCCGTCCTCGTATATGCCAAGGGATCCTTCCGTGCTGAAGTTGTCCATAAGCTCGATGGAATCCGACTGCGTCGTATAGATCTGCACTGCGCCGGCGGTAGAAGCCGCATCCGCTCTCAATGCGCCGTTGACCTTCACGCCTTTTGCCTGCGTATACAAATCGGCAGCGATGCCCGCGTGCTCGCTTTTCACGCTTGACCCGCTAGCCCCGGCCCACGCATAAGCGTCACCACGCGCAACCGTTTCGTCAGCGACAACGGCTGAAAGCGATACCCCGTCAAACGTCAACGGAAGGCGCAGATCATCCTCATCATACGAGAACCCGGCATACACGGCATAGCAATCAAGTTTGCCGTCGGCGGATACGGTATCGGCGGCCCCGAGCAAGGCAGCCTGAATTTTCACATGGGAGATCGAAAGCGCCCGATCGTCGGATTTCGAATCCTCGGAAGCGTTCCAGCGGACGGCGGCAACCGAAGACGACGAAGAGCAGGAGATCAGCCGTATGCAGGCAGAGGCTTCATCGTCGGCCTTCCGGTCACCGACAGCAACCGATTCATCGAACGACGAGTCGCAAATGACCACCGATCCACCTGCGTCATCGACGATTACGGCCGCCTGCGCATCGCCTTTCACCTCAGCCGTGTGCCCCTTCAAGTCGATGGTGGCCGTCTGGCCTTTCGGCACCGCGACAACAAGGCCGCCGGTAGAATGCACATCGCCGGACAGCACATAGCGGCCACCTTGGGTAATGGCCATGCCCCCCGCATTCCACTGCGCGGTGATATCGATGGCGGCGTCCGCTTGCGAAGCTGCGACAACCGTATCCGATCCAGAGGAGCTGCTCACCTCATCGGCAAGCGCTACCGTCGGGGTAAGCGATGCGGCAAGCGCACACGACAGCGCGACGTTCGCGCCCCCGCGGATAACACCCTTTGTTTCGGATACACGATTGTTCGACATGCTGAATCCTTTACGACAGCTTTATGGGGCATGACCCCGGATAACGCAGTACGGGGGCCCGCGGAAAACGGGCCCCCTTTAGATGCTGCAACGAGCAGCACTTCGCCTTACGGCAAGCCTTCAGTCCAAAGCGAGACTAGAAGACCTTCTCTTCAAGAGCATTGAACATGATGCCGGCCATGGTGGAACGGTCGATCGTGTCGGTAGCCTTAGCGTAACGCACGCCGGTTGCCTCGTCCTCAACGCCATTGACGACGCCGTTGTTCACGCACCAAGCCATGGACTGCAGAGCCCAGTCATGGATGCCAGCAGCGTCGGGCAGCGCATTGACCTTCGCCGTGTCAGAACCCTCAACGTCGGCACCGCGGAACTTCTCGGCGGCGTTCGCAACGACAGCGCACAACTGCTCACGGGTCATGGGGTCATTCGGGCCGAAGTTGTTCGTGCCAGCGTAGCCGCCCATGATTTCATTCTCGATAGCCCAGTTCACCGCAGCGGTGTAGTAATCGACCTTCTGCAGGTCGTCCTTGCCGGTGGTGTCCTTGGCGTCGGCAACCTCAGCAGCCTCCGGGTCGAACAGGCGGCACAGGATGACGGCAGCCTGGCCACGGGTCAGCTGGTCATAGGTGCCGAACGTGCCATCTTTGTAGCCGGTAATCAGGCCGTTGGTGTTGCAGAAGTCGATGGCGTCCTTAGCCCAGTCGGTAGCGGTCACATCGGCGAAGGTGCTCGCCTTGGACTCGCTGGCCAGGATGCGGAACGTGGTGGTCATGGTGCCGGAGAAGGCGCCCTTGCCGGTGATGGTCACCGTGGCGACGCCGGCGGCGGCGTTGTTGGCGTAGGAGACCTCGTACTCAACGCCCTCGACCAGCTGAGAACCGTTGTAGCGAACGGTAACGGAAGGCGTGGCGGCCTTTCCGTCAAACGTCACAGCAGGGATGTAGTCGATCGTAGCCGTAGCTTCCTGAGCAGCCTCGGTGATGTTGACGCTCTGTTCCTCAACGTTCGCGGTGGGGGTCAGGGTCTTCGGAGCGTCCTCGCCAGCGGACTGCAGGTACGCCATGCCGCGGTCGATCTTGGCCTGAACGTTAGCCTCAACGTACGTGGCAGCGTCAGCCGCGGTCCACTCGGTACGGTCGCCCGTGGAGTCCCAGTTCACAACGCCGTCCATCGCGTTGTCCATAGCATCGGCGATCTTATCGGACTTGATGTGGTAGAAGTTGTCGAAGTAGTAGGCAACGAAGTCGTCCTGATCGATGTACTCAGGATACAGGCAGCCCAGGATGCGGCCGATGTTGGCAGCGTTTTCGACGGAGTTCATCGTCACGCCATAGCAGGAACCGGCGTTGGATCCCGAGGTGTAGTATGCCTTGCTCTTCTGCTCAGCGGTCAGGCTGTTCAGCAAATCTTCGTCAGAAACAGTTTCGCCCTGGCTGCCAAACATGATCAGGTCGCACTTGTCGAGATCCGCCGACGTGCACGTAGTGGAGCCGATAACGGTGTTCAGCTGCGTGGAGAGGTTCTCGACGGTCTCAAGATAACGATTCTCTGCGGCGGTGCCATCCTGCACGTGAGACTCCATCAGCGTGTAGGTTTTGGTTTCCTTGTCATAGTCCGTGATCAGGGCAACGGTCTTCTTTGCGGAACCGGTCGCCTCAAGCTGCGACAGGACATAGCCCTGCGTGCCGAGGATGTATTCCTCATACTGCGTGGCAATATCCTTGGCGCTACCATAGCGCAGCTTCTTGCCGGTGTTCGCTGCAGCGGTGTCACCAGCATTTGCGGTGTTGTACATTGCGCTGATGAGGCCGCTGTAGTTGTCGAAGCCGTAATTCACGCCGATGGTGGTGTAGTTGGGTGCGTTGTTAGCAGCGCCAGCGGCCTTGGCGTACTCGTCGCTGTTGTAGTCAACCTGGTTCGCATTACCGATGATCACATCGGGAAGCAGATCCCACACCAAATTGCTCCAGGAGTTTTTGCCCGTGGAGTTGTAAGCAGGAAGCGTCGTGTTCGGGCTGCCCTTGAAGTTGGTGACTGCGGTCTTCTTCGAGGTGCCGTTGTAGTCGTTGATCAGGTTGTACATGTACGGGTTCGGGTTCTCGTTGTACTCAGCGGTACCGAACAGATAGTACTTGGGGTACTGCCAGCTTAAAGCGCTCGAGGGAAGGTTCGATCCATCGAAGAACGCAGTAGCGCATTCCTCAACACCGGACAGGCCGAGGATCTCGGGCGCCGGCGCGGAAGCGCGGCGGGCGGCGGCGCTGACGTAGTCGTCGGTGCTCAGCGAGTCAGCGAACGCCGGGGTGGCCATAATGCCGACGGCCAGACCGGTTGCCAAAACCACGGAAGCGGTCTTGGACTTGAAACCAAACATCTTCTTGTCCATGAAATTCCTTTCTTTACGCGGACATTCAACGTTCTTGCAAGTTGTCTTAGAGCGCCGTGTTCCGAATACCATCTGAGTAATCGGAAACTATGGAACCCGAGGCAGCTCGGTAGAACGTTTGATAAAAAGAGTCGACATAGCTTGTGCACGTCGAAAGATCGATGGCCCCGGCGCTTGAATGAAACGCGCAATACGCCCAAGGAACCAGAAGGTAGCTTTCCGGCGTGCCTGCAAGCCAGCTTCCGGTTAGACCGGTCGGCACAACATACACGCCATACGATTGATTCACGTTGTAAAAGCCGTTTGCAGACTGCGCGGAAGCGATGATGTTGTCAGCGATCTGTTGGCTGGAAACCACAACCGCAGGGTAAGACTCGTCGCCAACACAGGTCCAATTCGCGCTGTCACCAAAATTCGACGTTTCGCAAAACCACAGCGCAGAGGGAACGCTGCGCTGCGAGACCCAGGAATCGACGCCAAGGTTGGAATATCCTCCTGCAGCAATTGCGTAAGGCTTCGTGGACTTCGGGTTGTCGGATTCGTAGGCCTCGTTCACCACGCCTGCGCACTGGAGGTAGTAATCGGAAAGCAGGTAATCCCCCGCATCGTTACCCACCTGGGAAAGCGCCAAGCCGTTCAGGGTAAGCGTATCCTCGGTGCTGGAGAGATACGACATCGATGAATTGCTGAAGAAGCGCTCGGAGGCAGTCTGCGATGGAACCGAAGTCGACCAGCTATCTATCACCGCAGTCGACACGCGATTCGATGAGAAATTCGTCGAATCGCCGCCTTTGCCCTGATAGATAACCTTGGAGCTGGTGCCATTGACGATCTTGTAGGCATAGCCTCCGTTTGCGCTGATGCAATTGTTGATCGCCTCATCGTGGAGGTTCTTATATTGCGCGGCCATCTGAGAAGAGGAGTACTGCGTGTTCGCATCTTGCATCATCTCGCCGATGACCTGGACATTCGACATAATGGCGGAATCCTGCGTCGTTTGCTCGCCAAGCTTCGACACCGTGACCACCGAACAGGTAAGCCCTTGCTCGGCCATGGCGTCAAGCTCAGACTGCGTGAGCGCACGCGAGTCGGACTCCTCGATGATGCAGTTCGGCGCAGCGGAAACCAACGCCGAGATATTGGGGACCCCGTCGTCGGACCAAGCGGAAACGATGTTTTCAAGGCCTTCATTGACGAAAGCGCCCTTCGACAGCATGGTCGATGCCCAGCTTTCGTTGGCGGCCACCAGCGCGCCCGAGCCGCAAAGCATCTGCACGATGGTGGCTTCCTGACCTTGCGCGGCAACGGTTCCCACGTTGCGGGGAACCTCGGTCGGCGAGCTCTCAGGATCGACGCGGGTGATGGTGCCGCCTTTGCCACCAGTAGGAGTTTGGGAAGTGTCTTCCCCGCCTCCGCCAGCGCCGTCGACGTTGCTGGCGATTTCCTGGCGTTTGCCCGCCTCGCCTTCCTGCTTGCCTTCGGTGGCCTCGAAGTCGTGCGGCGTGGTTTGCTGTTCGCGCTGCTCGGTTTGCTCTTCGGGCTCGGTTGGCTGCTGCTGGCTGTAGACGGGCTTGGTTTGCTCTTGCTGAGCCAGATTATCGTTTTCCGATTGATAGGTTGAATTGCGCGTCGGGTCGGGTGTGGCGTCGGGCGCTTCCTTGTACCAGGGTTCCAGCGTTTCGTCCAGCTCGCCGATTTCCTGGTCGTTGATAAGTTCGTTGAGAACGTCGGAATCCTTGCACCCTGCCAAGCAAGGCACCAGGAGCAACGTCACAACACAAGAGAGCACAGCCAGGCTGTGCTTTTCAAGGGTGCGACATATGGCATTATTCGCAGTGCTGCGCATACGTCCTCGGTATTATTCGTTCCCAAAATCTGTTATGTCCTCGCTCGCATTATAGTTCAGCCGCTATAGTCGCTCACAAAAACATTATAGGGTTAGTGGAATATTCTACAGACGGTTTGTTTGAGACGGTGAATATCCATTGCGACGGATATTTTGGCACGGAATTTGCATGCAGGGCACGAAAATGCAAGGGTTTTAGAGGCATCTTGGCGCGTTAGTGCAGCTAGCGAACGCGGCGAAAAATTACCAGGAAAGTCGCCAAAGCTGCCAGCGCGGAGAAGCCGAACGCGAGATGATACGGTAACGCGGACGCAGCGGCATTCGCGCCACCCGCGCCCTGCCCCACCGCGATGAGCAGCACCATCGCCGAGGTGCCCAGCGAGGCGAATGCCTGACGGGTCGCAATGGAAAACGAGCTGCCGTGCGGCACGAGCGGGCGTGGCAGATCGGCCAAACACCACTGGCTCAGCGGCCCGATGAGCGCCGAAACCCCGCAGGCGCGCACGCCTTGGAACACAACGGCCATCCACAGTGGCGAATCTCCGTCGAGCAGCACCATCGCGCAAGCGCCCGCCGCCAGCGCGGCTCCGCCCGCAGCGCACACGCGCCGAGGCCCGAAACGGTCGGTCAGCACGCCGGCAAGCGGGTTGAGCACGAGCGCCGCCGCCGTGCCGGGCAGAAGCACCATGCCCGCTTCAAGCGCCGTGCCGCCAAGGAGCCCCTCAACGTAGAGCGGAATAACCAGCGTGATGCCCATAAACGACGCGAACAGACAGTTCAGCACCACGAACCCATCGATGTATTGGCGGTTTTTGAAGATATCCATGCTGATGAGCGGACTGGCAATGCGCCGCTGACGGATCACGAACGCGATCAAGCACACGACGCCCACCGCCGCCGGTGCCCACACGTGCGCGTCGGCCACGGCAAAGCTGCTGGCGTTGGAAAGCCCGAGCAGAAGCCCGCCGAATCCCAGCGTGGAAAATGCAAGCGAGCACGCGTCGAGCCGAGCGGCGCGATCGGTGGGTTGACCAGGCCGAATAAGCGCGAGGGCGGCAACCATCAGCACCAACCCCAGCACCGCAAGCAGCAAAAAGAAGCTGCGCCACCCCCAAGCGTCCACCATGACGCCGCCAACGGTCGGACCGATGTTGGGAGCAAAGCCCATGGCGATGCCGCCGATGCCCATGGCGGTTGCCTGCCTGCCAGGTGGGAAGCTTGCGATGGCGATGTTCTGCATCATAGGAAGGAGCATGCCGGTTGATACGGCCTGCAAAACACGGCCGGCGAACATGCAGGGGAAATTCTGCGCGCACAGGCACAAAAGCGCACCGGCGAGCAAGCACGCAAGCCCGATGAGCACGTGCTGTCGAGCGCTGAAACGTCGCGACATCCACGTGACCGCAGGCACCGTCACGCCCAGCACGAGCATGTAGGCGGTGGTGAGCCACTGCCCCAGCTCCACGCCGACGCCGAACTCGCCCACGATCGCCGTCATCATAGCGTTAACGGCGGTCTGCGAGAGGTTCCCGCAAGCCGCCGTCAGCACCACAATGGTGAACAGGGAATATGTCGCAAGCCGATCGCGCATGCAAGCGGCCGCTTTAGTTGAACTGCTGCTGGGTTTTCTCCAACCCGTCGGTCACCAGGCTAAGCGCCGCACGGCTGCCCAAATCGCACGCCTGCGCAAAATCGTCAGCCGCTTCCTTCTTCGGACGGCCCAGCACCCAATCGACCACCGGCATGCGTCCCGGCGGGCGCCCGATGCCGCAGCGCACGCGGTACCAGTCGCGCGTGCCAAGCTTGTCGCAGATAGAACGCAGGCCGTTGTGGCCCGCATGCCCGCCGCCGAACTTCACGCGGATAGTACCTGGGTCGATATCGAGTTCATCGTGAATGACGATGAGGTGGTCGGGCTTCACGCCGTAGGCGTTCATGAGCTGCTTGACCGGGCCGCCGGAAGTGTTCATGTAGCTCTGCGGCTTGGCCAGCACCAGGTCGTGGTCGCGCCACACGCCCTTGGTGGAAAGCGCGCCGCATTCGGTTTTCCAATAGCGCGCGCCGACGGCTTCGGCAACCAGATCAAGGGTATCGAAGCCGGCGTTATGGCGCGTATGCTCGTATTCCTCGCCCGGATTTCCCAGGCCAACGATCAAAAACACGGCGGCCTACTCGAACAGGCTTGCGACCGAGCCGTTGTTGTACACATTCTTGATGGTCTGCGCGAACAGCGGGGCCAGCGTGAGCACCTTGATCTTGCCCGTCTGGCGCTCAAGCGGCACGGGCACGGCGTTGGTGACCACGACCTCCTCGATGCAGCTGTTGGCGATGCGGTCGTATGCCGGGCCGCTGAACAGGCCGTGCGTGGCGCACGCGTACACCTTCTTGGCGCCCTTGGCCGAAAGCGTGGTAGCGGCGGCCACGAGCGATCCGGCGGTGTCGATCATGTCGTCGTTGAGGATGCAGATCTTGTCCTTCACGTCGCCGATGAGCGCGGTGATCTCGGCCTGGTTGTGCTTCGGGCGGTCCTTATGCATGATGGCGATGTCGCAGTCGAGCAGCGTGGAGAACTTCTTCGCGGCCTTCGCGCGTCCCACGTCGGGCGAAACCACGCACAGCTCGGAGGCGTCGAGCCCCATCTGCTTGAAGTAGTCGACGAAAATGGGCATGGCGGTCATGTGGTTGACCGGCGTGTCGAAGAAGCCCTGGATGGCGTCTTGGTGCAGGTCGATGGCGATGATGTTGTCGGCGCCTGCGGCGGTCAAAAGGTCGGCCACGAGTTTGGCGGTGATAGGCTCGCGTGGGGCGGCCTTGCGATCCTGGCGCGCGTAGCCGTAATGGGTGATGACGGCGCTGACGCTGTGGGCGCTGGCGCGTTTGGCCGCGTCGATCATGATGAGCAGCTCCATTAGCGCGTCGTTCACGTCAAAGCCCGCGGCGCTGCCGCACACCGACTGCACGATGAACACGTCGGCACCGCGCACGCTTTCCAGGTAACGAGCGTAGATTTCGCCGTTCGCGAATTTCTCAAGCTTCACGTTGCCCAGGGAAACGCCCAGTTCACGAGCGATCTCGTCAGCAAGTTCGGGGTTGGTGGAACCCGAGAACAACGCCATACGCTTCTTCTTTTCCATCTCCGCAGTCATGCGCGTGCTCCTTCGCATCGCCTAAAGTTGACAGTTGTTGAACAGTTTACTCGCCCGCGGCCTGCTTGGCGCGCTTCTTCGCCGCCCATCCGGGAATTTCCACTTGCTCGGGGCGCGTCAGGGCCAGCGCGTCGGGCTGGACCTCCTTGGTGATGCACGACGCCGCGCCGATGATGGAGCCGGCGCCGATGGTCACGGGGGCGACCATCATGGTGTCCGAGCCGATGAACGCGCCGTCGCCGATGACGGTGGGCCACTTCTTCTTGCCGTCGTAATTGCAGGTGATCGATCCGGCGCCGATGTTGACGCCCGCGCCCATGGTGGTGTCGCCGATGTAGGACAGGTGCGGCACTTTGCTGCCCGCGCCGATCGTGGACTTCTTGATTTCCACGTGCGTGCCGGCCTTCGCGCCCTCGCACAGGTGCGTGCCGGGGCGCAGGTAGGCGCGCGGGCCGGCCGTGGCCTCATCGTCGAGAACGGCCTCGATGGCGACGGTTTCCTCGATCGCGCAGCCGCGACCGACGGTGGTGTCGGTCAGGCGCGAATTCGGCCCGATGACGCTATCCGTACCGATGGAGGTCTTGCCGGCGAGGAACGTTTGCGGAAGCAGCTCGACGTCGGGCTCGATGGTAACGTCGGGGCCGATCCACACCTGATCGGGGTCGGTCATGGTGACGCCGGCCATCATGTGCGCGTGGTTGATGCGGCGCTGCATGGCCTTGGTGGCCTCGGCAAGCTGCACGCGGGAGTTCACACCCAGGCACTCGGTGACGTCGTCGGTGGAAAGGGCAAGCACGGCGCGGCCGGCCTTTCGGCAGATTTCCAGCACGTCGGTCAGGTACAGCTCGCCCTGGGCGTTGTCGTCGTTGACCTGCTTCAAAGCCTCAAACAGCGCGCGGGCATCGAAGCAATAGAAGCCGGAATTGCATTCGTTGACCGCGGCTTCCTCGGGCGTGGCGTCCTTCTGCTCGACGATGCGCTCGACGTGGCCTGCCTCGTCGCGGATGATGCGCCCGTAGCCGGTCGGGTCGTCAAGTTTCATGGTGAGCACGACCACGGCGGCGTCGTTCTCGTCGCGAACGGCAGCCAGGCGCGCGATGGTTTCGGGCTTGATGAGCGGGCTGTCGCCGGTGAGCACCACGAGCGAGCCGTCGAAATCGGCCAGGGCGTCGGCGCATACGAGCACGGCGCCGGCGGTACCGTCGCGCTTTTCCTGCACGACCACCTGCGTGTCGGCCTCCACCAGCGGGATGACCTGCTCGCGCTCGTGACCGACCACGGTGATAACGCGGCTGGCACCCGCGCCCTTCGCCGCCTCGATAACCCAGCGCACGAGCGGGCGACCCAAAACCTCGTGGGCGACCTTCGGCTTCTTGGACTTCATACGGGTTCCGGCACCTGCGGCCAGCACGATCGCGGCGGCTTCCATGGCAATCCTTTCAGTTCATGGTGAACATGCAAAATATTGCCACAGTATACTCCAAGGCTTTCAGCGGGGCGCTTGCGCACGCAGCTTACGCATACGCGCTTATTCCTGCCCGGCCTCGCGCATGATCTCGTGCGAATCGCGGGCCGACTCGCGGGCCGCGGTGGGCAGGGCGTCCTCGTCCTCGGCGACCTCCACGAACGCGACGCCCTTCTTCTGCGCGCCGCGGGCCTGCACCAGCAGGAACGTGAAGCCGATGACGCCGGCCACCAGCGACGCCAGAAGGATGCCGAGCTTCGCCGTGGCGATGAGCACCTCGTCGGTAAACGCGAGGTTCGCCACGAAGATGGCCATGGTGAAGCCCACGCCGCCCAAGATGGACGCGCCGAGCATATGCAACCAGTTCACGTTTTCCGGCAGGCTCGCCAGCTTGGTTTTCACCACCAAGGCGCTCATAGCCATGATGCCGAGCGGCTTGCCCAGCACCAATCCGAAGAACACGCCGAAGAACACCGGCGAGGCTATGAGCGAGCCCACATCAAGCCCGGTGAAGCTGACATCGGCGTTGGTCAGGGCGAACAGCGGCAGGATGGCGAAGTACACCCACGGGTAGAGCTTGTGCTCCAGGCGCGTGGCCGGGGGCACCACCTGGCGTGCGACGTGCGAAAGGTGCTCGACCGTCTTCATGTAGCCGGCCTGTCCGAGCACCGGAGAGTCGGGGTCGAAAGCCTCGTGGGCCTCGCGCACCTTCGTGGTAGACCAGGACGTGAAGCTGCGCAGGTTCACGCGCGAATCCGACGGGATGGTGAAAGCCAGAAGGACGCCGGCGATGGTCGAATGCACGCCGGACATGTACACGCAGTACCACAACACGCAGCCGACCAGGATATACGGTGCAAGCGAATAGATATGCCCGCGGTTCATGGCGATGAGCACCACCAAGACCACGCCGGCGGCCGCCAGCCACGCAAGCGAGGGCGACTGCCCGTAGAAGATGGCGATGACCAGGATGGCGATGATGTCATCGGCCACGGCGAGCGTGCTTAAGAACACGCGCACGCCGGCCGGCACGCGATTGCCCAGCAGAGCCAGGATGCCCAGCGCGAAGGCGATGTCGGTTGCCGTGGGAACGCCCCAGGCGCCTGCGGTTTCGGCATTTCCCCAGTTGAACAGCGAATAGATGACGATAGGCGCTGCCACGCCGCCAACGGCGGCCATGATGGGAAGGAGCGCCTGGCGGATGTTCGTCAGCTCCCCTACCGTCACCTCGTACTTCACCTCAAGGCCCACCAGCAGGAAGAAGACGGCCATGAGCACGTCGTTGATGATGTGCGCGAGCGACATCTCGGCCTCGTGCTCGCCGAAGAAGAAGCCGACATGCGTGTGCCAGAATTCAAGGAACGGCTCGTAGGCGCCCGAATTCGCGACCACGAGCGCAACCACGGCGGCAAGCAGCATGACGCCGGCGGCGCGAGTGGACGAATGGGTGAGCTGGATGAGTTTCTGGTAGCGGCTTTGGTGGCCTTGAACCTCGGAGATGTAGATGCGGCTGTCGGACATGTTCCTACTTTCAAACGGTATAGGGGCCTCGCATGTGCCTGCGGCGATGCGCGCCGCGCATGCGGAAGCCGGGCTTGCGACAGTCTAGCAGAGCCGTTTTGGCCACGCCCGGAGACGTGGTCCGAGCGTTTTCAAATCGTTTCCGAATGATGCGAAAATCGCCGGTAAAAACCGCGCAAAGTGCGCTATGCTTGTCTCAACGGTTCGACGAAAGGAGTTGGCCAGCCCCGCAACTCGCAATAGCCTTTACGGCTTTGAGCAGGCCAGATTCCAAGTCGAACTTTTTTGTTCCAACGAGGAGAGGTGGTTATCATGACCATTACCGTCACCGGACGCAAGATGCCCGTCACCGAAGCTTTGCGCGACTACGCCGAGGAGAAGATCGGCAATTCCATGAAGGTCATGGACATCAACCCGCTCGACGCTGAAGTCGTTCTGCAGATGGAAAAGAACCCCGCGAACGCCCTGCCGGCCATCTGCGAGGTCACGCTTCGCACCAAGGGCCACATCGTGCGCGTGGAGGAAGCCGAAGAGGACATGTACGCCGCCATCGACGTGGCTGCCGCGAAGGTTCTGCGCCAGCTGCGCAAGTTCAAGACCCGCGTGCTCGATCGCAAGGTGCGCGAGGACGCCGTGGCGCCTGTCAGCGAGTTCGATCCCGACAGCCTGATGGAAGAGCTTTCCGCCGATGACGAGGTCGTTCGCGTGAAGGAAATCGAGTTCCAGCCGCTGACCGAGGAAGAGGCGCTCGTGCAGATCGACCTGCTCGGCCATGACTTCTTCGCTTACACCGACCGCGACACCAATACGGTCAACGTGCTGTATCGCCGCAGCGGCGGTGGGTACGGCCTGCTGAAGCAGAAGGATTAATGCGCAACTGAACAGCAAATATGCTAAATGATGGCAAGCCGGTCCGAACACGGGCCGGCTTGCTTATTTGTGGTACCATACACCCCATTGCAACCTACTGAAAGGAATGCCGACATGGCTACCATCGACACCGTCAAGGAAGTCTTGGAAGAGAACCTCGATATCGATCCCGAAACCGTCAACGAAGACTCCACGTTCGATTCCCTGGGCATCGACTCACTCGACATGGTCGAGCTCATCTGCGACCTGGAGGAGAAGTGCGACGTCGACTTCGGCGAGCCGGAAGGCCTCGAAACCGTCGGCGAACTGGTCGAGTACATCGATTCGCTGTAA
>CAVHFC010000022.1:0-5592 GCA_963635025.1 Eubacterium sp. CAG:786 | reverse complement strand
TGCTGGCAGGGAGCGCGGGTTGTCGGGCGTCACCGCGACGAAGCCTGCGGCAAGCGGCAGCACGGTGGCGAGCATGGCCGGGTAGTCCTTGTCGGCCATCACGCCTGACAGCAACACCACTTTGCGTTTCGGGAACACGTCGGCAATCGACTGCGCCAGCACAGCGGCGCCTTGCGGGTTGTGCCCGCCATCCACGACCACGCAGGGCTTGCCCGCGATGTGCGGAAGCACCTCGAAACGGCCTGCCCAGCGGGTCTTCGCGATTCCCTCGCGCACCGCTTCGACGCCGATGGCGAAGCCGCGCGCGCGCAAAGCGAACACGGCCTCCAGCGCGAGAGCGGCGTTCTGCGGCTGGTACGTGCCGAGCAGCGACGTTTCGAACGGCACGCCCTTGTACAGGAAGGGGCGAACGACGGCAAGCTCACCCGGGGCGATCTCGTATGCCGCGCGATGGCGCACCGAGCTTATGGATAGCTGGCCGAAATCGGCGGTGGCGAGGGTGTCGTTTACCGCGGCAGCCGCGTTGCGCACCACGTCCATCGCCGGGCCATCCTGAGGCCATGACACCACCGCGGAGCCCTCCTTGATGATGCCGGCCTTCTCGGCGGCGACTTCGGCCGTGGTGTTCCCGAGCCAGGCAGTGTGGTCGAGCCCGATGCGACAGATGACCGCAACGTCGGGCGCATCGATGACGTTCGTGGAATCAAGCCGCCCACCCAGGCCGACTTCCAGAACCACGATATCGCATTTCATCTGGGCAAAGTGCAGTAACGCAACGGCGGTCATGAGCTCGAATTCCGTGGGGTGGTCACCGGTTTCCACCGATATTGCCTCGGCCCTCTCGCGCACCTCGAGCGTCACGCTGCGCAGCTCGTCGGCCGAGATGTTCTCTCCGTTGACGCGGATGCGTTCCTCGAAGCACTCGATATAGGGACTCGAGAACCAGCCCGTCGTGCAGCCGGCCTCCTTCAGGATGCTTGCCAGGTACGCACATGTGCTGCCCTTGCCGTTCGTCCCGGCAACGTGAACGAAGCGCAACTTGTCCTGCGGGCGGCCCAGGCGCTCGAGCAGATCGCGGATACGGTCGAGCCCCAGCCGCGAGGCCTGCCAGCGCGATTCGTTGATATAGGCGATGGGGTCGAACGTATCCGGGTCGAAGAGGCCGGCCGGCGCGGCGGCGGTGGCAGCGCGAGTGGCGGCTTCAGCGGCTGCGCAATCGTCGACTTCGGAGCACGCGGATGCTTCGGCAACGGGTGCGACGGCTGCTTCAACAACTGCGTCTGTGCCAGTTTCGGCAGCAAGCGCGGAATTCTGGTTATGCACGGGAATTTCCTTCCGTGGGGTTGGTTGCGTTTAACGCGGGGTTGGCCGACTGTTTCGCCGTGACACAAGGGGCTGCAGCGTCGACTGCGGCGCCGGCGGCGGTGACGTCAGGAGTAGCTGCGCGCTCGGCAGCCTTCTCCTCATCAAGCTGGCGCAGCACCTGCCCGAGCGTGACGAAGTCGTTTTCGAGCGCCTCGCGCTTGGCGCCGTCGTAGAGTGCGGCGGCCGGATGAAAGATTGGGAACACCAAAAACTTGCCGGCGCGCATGGTGCGCCCATGCAGGCGCGTGATGCCCACCTGGGTTTTCAACACGAACTGCGTCGAAAACTTCCCCAGCGTCACGAGCACTTCCGGATCGATGGTGCGCGTCTGCTCGCGCAGAAACGGCGTGCAGGCCTGAATTTCCTCGGGGCGCGGGTCGCGGTTTCCGGGCGGGCGGCACTTCAGGATATTGGCGATGAACACGTCCTCGCGGCGAAGGCCCGCGACGCCCAGCAGCTCGTTGAGGTAGTTCCCCGCCGCGCCGACGAACGGCTCGCCCTGCAAGTCCTCGTTGCGACCCGGCGCTTCGCCGATGAACAGGACGCGCGCATGGGGGTTGCCCACGCCGAAAACCGTTTGCGTGCGCCCGTCGGCCAGCGGGCAGCGGCGGCATGCGGCCACAGATGCGCGCAGCTCATCGAGCGGAATATGCGGTTTGCCCACAGCCGGCCTCCTCAATCGATCGGCAACGTTGCCAACAAGCCTAGCACACCGCTCGAAAGAGGAAGGTCCCCCAAGATGAGGATTGACAGAAAGCATTGCATTGACGCGACAGCAAGGAGACCCAGCATGACCACCCCTCCACAAACTTACGTGCAAGAGTTTCCGGTGGCCGCAACAGTACCGAAGCACTCATGATCGCTACTCCATCAAAGTATGGGGCACCTCGTCGAGGGTGATTTGGGGCTTCCATTTCGGATCGAGGCCGGTCGGATTGCTGTAGACGGTTGGCCGGTATTCCGAGGCGGCGACCGTTATGGTCTTGTACTCGTAGGTCTTCTGGGTCTGGTACTTGCCGTTGGCGGTTCGCGTGGTGACGCTGGCAAGGGTGCCGTCAGCGTTGTACTTGAGGGTGTTCAGCCCGTCATACACATCGCGGTAGGCGTAGGTGCCTTGAGCGGGGTCTGAGAGCTCGTCGACCAGGCCGAAGCCCGCCTCGCCTCCGGCGCCCGATATTACCTTGGCGATGCGCCCGTCGTCCAGATACGTCCAGCTTAGATCGAAGGTAGTCGGGTCGGTGTTCGGCCTGCCCCTGTCGGACTCGACCGCCCGCGCGATGCGACCGCCGTCGTAGGAGTACGTCATCGTCGTTCCGCCGTAGCCCTGCGAGACGACGTCATAGGTGCGCTCGACGCAGAGGCCTTGGGGGTCGTAGGAGAACGTTTCGACGTTGCCGACATGCCAATCGTACTGCTCGTAGGCGTTCGACACCTTCGCGAGCCTGCCGGCCTCATCGTATTCGAAGGTGGCCTTGCCGAGGTTGAGCGGCGTCTTCGAGGTGTAGTCGGTGCTCTGCGACGTTTCGATCAGCCTTCCGGCCTCGTCGTATTCGTAGACCGTCTCCAGCCAATAGTCCTCGAACGAGGCGCCCGGGATGCTCTCGCGCGTCTTGTCGACAACGCTTACCGAGATGATCTGCGGGGTCTCGGGTGAGCCTGCGATGGCCGGCCCTTCGGCCGGAACCTCGCTGATGGCGGCCTGCGGCTCGGGTTCAGAGGTTGTTTCTTCTGAGGTTTGGTTCTGCGTCGCCGTGCACCCGCACAGGGCGAGGGCGAGAACCGATGCCAGCGCTAGACTTACGAGCGTCATCAGTGTTTTTCTGCTCATAGGGACCTCCCAGGTTTCCTTCCTGGTTGGAATTCTACTACGAGGCATCAGGCAGCAGGATCTTCTTCAGATATGGGCAGCGCGACGTGAATCTGCGGAAACGATCGCAGAAAGCGAATATCAGGGCGGCTACGCGTCGGCGCTTCACGGCCTGGGATTGCCCTCGGCGAAGCGCGATACAGGTGGGAGAATCCTTGCCGCGGGTGTGCCCTTCTGAGGTACGCTGCATCGCATTCGAATTGGCCTAGCTGTCGCAAGCAAAATGTCATTAGCCTCAACTAGTTGTCTCGCCCTCGATGGCGCATTTTCGGCGGTAATCCGCTCAAAGCTTCCAATGGTGCGGGTCCGCACATCGAACGAAGATAGAGCGATGCACAACTTGCTGTCGCTATCTTCACTTCAACGGATAGTCTTAGCCTTACGGCAAATGCTCCCAAGCTTCTTGCGCTCCACTCTTTCAGGGCGGAACCCGGCAATCATGCCGTCTGCCTTGCTCATCTGTTGTCCTCCTCGGCGGCGAACTCGCCGAGGGCGCGGTATTCGGCGCTTAACTCGCGGGACAGCTCCTCCTTGGTCGGAAGGTACGGCAGATACTTGGCCGCAAAGACCTGGTTGTTATCCTGCGGCAGGGTGTATTCCACGATGGAATCGCTCTTGTCTGCGCACAGCACGATGCCGATGGGCGGGTTGTCTCCCTCGTTCATGAGTTCGCGCGTGTAATAGTTCACGTACATCTGCATCTGACCGAGGTCCTGGTGGGTGAGATCGCCGGTCTTGAGGTCGATGAGTACAAAGCACCGCATGCGATAGTTATAGAACACGAGGTCGATGTAGAAGTGGCGACCATCGAACGTGATGCGCTTCTGGCGCGCCTCGAAGGTGAAGCCACGACCGAGCTCGAGCAAGAACTTCTGTAGGTGAGTGATCAGCGCCCGCTCAAGGTCGCTCTCCCGAAACGCCGTGTCGTCGGAGAAGCCCAGGAACTCGAGCACATAGGGGTCGCGGATGACATCCTCCGGAGAAGGCCCCGGAGCGCTTTTCTCGATCTCGGCCGACACGGCCTGCTTGTCCTTGCTGGAGAGCAGTCGTTCGCGGAACATCGTGTTTATCTGTCGCTCGAGCTGCCGGGTGCTCCAGTGGGAGTCGGCGCACTCGTTCATGTACCACATGCGGGCATCGGCGTCGGATATGCGCGATAACCTGCGATAATGCGTCCAGCTTAATTCGGTACGCAGTGCGTTCCGAATTGGGAACGCAAGGTAAAATTGGCGCATGAATCGAAGGTTGCGCGCATCGAAGCCTTTGCCGAAGTCTGCGGTCAGCCTCCCGGCGAGGCCCTCCAGCAGCGCCTCGCCATAGCCCGCTCTCTCGTCGCTGTTCTGCTGCTCGATGATGCTTCGACCGATTTCCCAGTACGCCTCGACCATCGCGAAGTTAACCGCCGCATAGGCCCTTTTGCGCGCAGCGTCCAGAATCGAGGCGATCTGATCGTAGAAGCCCTCGGGTACGATTGTTCCGGCGTCTTGCCTTGCAAGCTCTTCCATACTTTACGCCCCCTGTCCTTCGAGATTGGTCACGATGGCATCGATTTGGGCGAGGAGTTCCCGCTCGCGTACGCCCCCGAAGTTGAGATTGCGGATGCCGGCGATAGTCTTGGCCAGACCCTCGAAGAGGAAGCGGTAGAAAAGGAAGCAAAGGATGCATGCTTTGAAGTCCCGGCCGTCCACGGCCCTGCGAACCTCGTCAGCAAGGTCAAAGATGGCCTTGTGAAACTCTGCTCGCTGGGTTTCCCTGTTTATTTCAGGTGTCAAGGTTGACGCCCCTTTCTTGCTGCCTGGAATAGATAGCCTATAGGTTCTTGCTAGTTTAACCCTCACTGGCCGCCCTCGAGGCAGCGGCACCGAGCGCCACGTGGAGAAAGTGGTTGTTCACGCTGCTTGGGACGCTCTCGCCATCCGATTTGCAGCGCATGGGTTTTACAGATGGCTGGAAGGTATGCCCAGCGTGGAATGCCCATTCCAAAGCAGCCCGCTTTTAGCGGGCGTCAGACTTTTTGATTGGGGGCGTTTAGGGATTGGTGGCGGGAGTTTTTACCCCATTGCCCGCGCACCACCTTTTCCTTCGCGCCGGTACGTCGGCACCCTGGCAAGCAGCAAATTCACAGAACGAACACTTACGAAGTGACTGGTGAATGTGCTTAAATAATCACCTGATCAAAGCAGCAAAGTAGTTTCGCTCATATGAGACGTCCGTAGCTCCAAAGCCACGGACGTTTTTTATTACACCGATTTCAGAGGTCACGCCCAAAGGCGGCGCGGCACGTTGAACCGCGATGCGCTCCTTCGCAAGCGACCTTTGGCGAAACTCGCCGCTTTCGTTTGGCCCGGATAGCCGGGAAG
>CAVHFC010000021.1:23437-28772 GCA_963635025.1 Eubacterium sp. CAG:786 | reverse complement strand
GGCGAGGAAGAGGATTCCCAGCTGGGCGACTTCATCGAGGACGACGCTGCCGTGGTTCCGCCTGATGCCGCATCCTTCAGCATGCTGCAGGAGCAGCTTGCCAAGGTGCTTGACGGTCTTGCCGAGCGCGAGCGTAAGGTCATCAGCCTGCGATTCGGCTTGGAAGACGGCCATCCGCGAACGCTCGAAGAGGTGGGACGTGAATTCGGCGTCACGCGTGAGCGTATCCGCCAGATCGAGAGCAAGACGCTCGCGAAGCTTCGTCATCCCAGCCGCAGCTCGAAGCTGAAGGATTACCTGGAAGATTAAATCGATGCATCGAAGCGCGGGTCTGTTTGGACCCGCGCTTTCTTTACTTGCCCGACAATGGGGGAAAGGACAACCATGTCTAGTGGCGATACGGTCGAATACGAGTTCTTTGCCAGCTGCCTTGTGGGTTTGGAGCGTTTTCTTGCCGATGAGTTGAAGGCCCTGCGCGTTCGCCGTGTTCGTCCGCTTGGCGGCGGCGTCGCGTTCTTCGGGCCTGCCGAGGCAGGTCTGCGGGTGTGTTTGTGGTCGCGTCTTGCGTCGCGCGTGACGCTCGTGGTCGGCCGGGTGAACGCCGGCGATGCGGCGCTGCTCTACGAGGGCGTTCGCCGTATCGCTTGGCGGGATGTGATCGCGCCCGGCGCGACCATCGCAGTGCACGCCCACGGCACCAACGATGAGCTGCGCAACAGCCATTTCACGGAATTGAAGGTGAAGGACGGCATTTGCGATGCCCTTCGCGAGCGTACGGGTGCGCGTCCGAGCGTGGACAACGATAACCCAGACTGCTCCTTCGACGTGCGTATTCGCGACTCTCGGGCAACGCTGTCGCTTGACTTGTCGGGAAGCTCGCTGTACCAGCGCAGCTACCTTGAGCCCCAAGCCGGCCAGGATGCTCCGCTCGAATGTGCGGTGGCGGCCGGTCTTCTGAGCATGGCGGATTGGGCTGGCGCGTCAAGGGGGGCGGCACTGGTCGATCCGGCATGCGGCAACGGCGCGCTTGTTGTGGAGGCGGCTAGCATCGCCTGCGACATGGCGCCCGGTCTAACGCGCAGCTGCTGGGGATTTTCCGGGTGGGCGGCGTTTAACGAGGATATATGGAACGACCTGCTCGATGAGGCTGACGAACGTTTCGAGTGCGGACTTGCCGCCGTTGCGGGCGAGGGCGCCGCGGAGGCCGGCTCATCGACGCGTCCCGACTTGGAACGCGTTCGCATCGTGGGTTTAAGCACCTCGTCCGTGGCCATCTCCCGTGCTCGCGAGCGTGCAAAGCGTGCCGGCGTACGCCTTGCGTTGAGCGTGGAGGCGGGCGATGCGCAAGACGCAGCGCAGGCGGTAGGGCGCGCAAACGCAGTTTCCGCCCGGCTTTTCGCGGGTGATGCCTCTTCGAATGATCGTATTTGCCCGTGTCTTATCGCGAGCACGCTTCCGTTCGGCGACCGCATTCGCTCGGAAGCGAGCGCGCAAGCTGACGCTTCGGCTTTTGTAAAGGCAGCTCAGGCGGCACCCGCGAACAGCGTCTTCGCCGTTTCCGGAGGCATCGGTGCCGAGGGGCGTTTCGGGGTATCTCCGGCCGACGCGATCCGCTTCGGCCGTGGGCGTGTCGCCGTCGAAGCGAAGCTGTTCATGCGACCCCCAGAGCGCATGACGCTGATAACCGTGCCTGACAACGCCGGCGGAGCGGAGCGTTATGTCGAAGCGTACGAGGAAACGTCCCAGCAGTTCGTCGACCGTCTTCGCAAGGTCGCCAAGGAACGCCGCAAGTGGGCGAAGCGCGAAGGTGTGAGCTGCTATCGCATCTACGATGCCGACTTGCCTGAGTATTCTTGCGCCATCGATCTGTATACCGGTGCGGGACAGGCGTCGGGCAACACGTATTTGCATATCGCCGAATATGCGGCTCCCAAATCCATCGATCCGGATAAGGCGCGCAGGAGGTTCGATGACATCCTGGCGCTCGCTCCGGTGACGCTTGACGTTCGGCCTGATCATGTCTTCTCCAAGATGCGCGTGCGCGCATCCGGTGGTGGGCAGTATTCTGATGCGGGAAGTCGTAGCTACGTGACCAACGTCGAGGAATCGGGGTGTCTGTTCGAGGTCGATCTTTCCGGCTACCTCGATACCGGCATCTTCCTTGACCACCGAGACACGCGCAAAATGATCCGTGACCTCGCGGCTGGGAAGCGTTTTTGCAACCTGTTCGCCTATACGGGAACGGCTTCGGTGCTCGCCGCGGCAGGCGGTGCCACGGAAACCGTCACGGTCGATTTGTCGCAAACGTATCTCGATTGGGCGCGGCGCAACATGGAGGCGAATGGATTTACCGGTGATGAGCACATGTTCGAACGAGGTGACTGCATGCAGTGGATCACCGAATGCCGCCGCAGTCCCCGTCGCTTCGACCTCATCTTCGTCGACCCGCCCACGTTCAGCAACTCGAAGGCCATGGGGCGGCGCACCTGGGATGTGCAGCGCGATCATGTCGAGCTCCTTGTAGGTGTGTCCCGCCTGCTCACGCAGGGGGGTCAAGCTATCTTCAGCTGCAACCTCCGTTCGTTCAAGCCCGATATTGAGCAACTTGAGAAATATGGGGTGGCGCTGCGCGACATATCCGCTCAAACCATTCCGCACGATTTCGAGCGCAACCGGCGCATCCATTCCTGCTTCATCGTGACGCGGGTTTAAACACCAATGGCCGGTTATGTGCGGATGCTGTGGCATCGTGTGCAAACGGCTGGGCATGGTTGAGGAAGTGGTCTATTCTGCAAAAGTTGCCCAAAGAGGGCGTCACTTTCCGCTTAGTCGGCATGCGAGCATGCAACCCAGCGGAAAGCGTGAAGAGCGCAGCGCCAAATAAGCTGCACGGAAGGCGGGGAAACCCGCAGGAAAGGTGGAGTTAAGCTATGCCTAGCAAACTCAGCATCTCGAAGGAGCGCACGGCTGAACTGGTCAAGGAGTTCGGCGCTAACGAGCAGGACACCGGCAATCCCGATGTTCAGGTCGCCATCCTCTCCGAGCGCATCCGCAACCTCACCGAGCACCTGAAGGTCCACAAGAAGGATAACCATTCCCGCCGTGGTCTGATGATGCTCATCGGTAAGCGTCGCGGTCTGCTCTCCTACATCAAGGAACGCGACATCGAGCGTTACCGTGCCCTCATCAAGAAGCTCGGCATCCGCGACAACATCTAGCGCAACGAAAGCCCGCTTAATGCGGGCTTTTGCATAACGGTCGGGTGCGCATGAGGCGCGCCTTTCCGTGGGTGGGGGGAATCGTGAGTACCCCATATGCCCGAAGAAGCTTGGACGCACTACGGCGCCAAGGTAAGAGAAAGAATGAATTATATGGAAAAGATCGTCGAGTCTTTCGAGCTGTACGGCAAACAGTATCGCTTCGAAACCGGTGAGCTTGCCAAGCAGGCCACGGGTGCGGTGCTTGTCACCTGCGGCGAGACCACGGTGCTCGTCACGGCCGTCATCTCGAAAGAGGAGAAGAACTACGACTTCTTCCCTCTGACCGTCGACTTCATCGAGAAGATGTACTCCGTCGGGCGCATTCCCGGCGGCTACCTCAAGCGTGAGGCCCGTCCCTCCGAAAAGGGCACGCTCACCGCGCGCATGATCGATCGACCGATTCGCCCCGGCTTTGCCGACGGCTTCAAGCGCGAGGTCCACGTTGTGGCCACCACGCTGGTGTGCGATGGCCAGAATCCGCCCGACTGCATCTGCGTCGGTGGCGCTTCTGCCGCCCTTATGCTCGGTAGCGCGCCTTTCGACGGCCCTGCCGCTTGCGTTCGCATCGCGCACAACCCCGAAACCGACGAGTTCATCGTCAACCCCACCTATGTTGAGCAGGAAAACTCCGACCTCGAGCTGACCATCGCCGGCACCGCCGACTACATCTCCATGGTCGAGGCCGGCGCCGATCAGGTTTCCGAGGAGCTGATGCTTCGTGCCATGAACTTCGGCCAGGAGGCTATCGCCGCGTTCTGCGAGGCTCAGCAGCGCTTCCTCGATCGTTGCGACATCACGCCGGTCGAGTGGCCTATCCATGTTGCCGACCCGAGCATCGCTGAGCGTGTCGACCCGTTCTTCGACGAGATGTCCGCAGCGCTCAAGGATGCCGACAAACTCGCGCGCATGGGCAAGGTCGAGGACCTGAAGGCCCGTATCAAGTCTGAACAGTTCAGCGAAGAGGAGCTTTCCGCTTGGGGCTCCGATATCGCCGCTGCGCTCAAGAAGCTCGAGAAGAAGGCCATGCGCGCCATGGTCATCGCCACCGGCGAGCGCGCCGACGGTCGTCGTCCCGACGAGATCCGCCCGCTGCACATCGTTCCCGGCTATCTGCCGCGCGTCCATGGCTCCGGCCTGTTCCAGCGCGGTCAGACGCAGGCGCTTTCCATCTGCACGCTCGGCATGCTCAACGAGTGGCAGCGTCTCGACACCATCGATCCTGCCGAGGGCAAGCGCTACATGCATCAGTACAACTTCCCGCCGTACTGCACCGGCGAGGTTGGACGCATGGGCGCCCCGAAGCGTCGCGAGGTGGGCCACGGCGCCCTTGCCGAGCGCGCGCTTCTGCCGGTGATCCCCTCCGAGGAGGAGTTCCCCTACGCCATCCGCGTGGTTTCCGAGGTGCTTGAGTCGAACGGCTCTTCGTCCATGGCTTCCACCTGTGGATCCACCCTTGCGCTGATGGATGCGGGCGTGCCGATCAAGGCTCCCGTTTCCGGCATTGCCATGGGCCTTATCAAGGAAGGCGACGACGTCGTCATCCTGTCCGACATCCAGGGTCTTGAGGACTTCCTCGGTGACATGGACTTCAAGGTGTGCGGCACCGAAAAGGGCATCACTGCTCTGCAGATGGACAACAAGGCCCGCGGCCTGTCTACCGAAATCCTCGGTCGTGCTCTCGCTCAGGCGCATGAGGGACGTGCTTATATCCTTTCCGCCATGCTCGGCGAACTCCCCGAGCCTCGCGAGCAGCTGCGCGACACCGCTCCGCGCATCGAGACCATCCATATCCCCGTCGACAAGATCCGCGACGTCATCGGCTCCGGTGGCAAGGTTGTTCGTGGTATCCAGGATGAAACCGGCGCTCAGATCGACATCCAGGAAGACGGCACCATCCATATCGCTGCCATCGAAGGCCCGGCGGGCGAGGCTGCTAAGGCCATGATCTTGGGCATCGTCAAGGAACCTGAGGTGGGCGAGACGTTCGAGGGCGAAGTTGTCGGCATCAAGGATTTTGGCGCCTTCGTGAAACTCACGCCTGCCAAGGACGGCCTGCTGCACATCTCGCGCGTCGC
>CAVHFC010000021.1:12124-22856 GCA_963635025.1 Eubacterium sp. CAG:786 | reverse complement strand
GGGCAAAGCTCGGATTTCCCCGTGTATGCAACGGTCGAGGAGGCTGTTCGCGCGGGTGGTTTCGAGGTGATTGTCGACTTTACCCAGCCGAAGGTGGTGGAAGGCAACCTTCGCGCGGCGCTTCCGGCCGGAATCGACTGCGTGGTCGGCACCACGGGCTTGTCCAACGAAGTCCTCGATGACCTGGCCTCGATCGCTGCTAGCGGCACCTGCTTGTTCTATGCACCGAACTTCACCACCGGTGCCGTTCTCATGATGCAGTTAGCGCGCGCCGCCGCTCCGTTTTTCCCGGAGGCGGAGGTTCTTGAGTTCCATCATTGCAACAAGAAGGATGCTCCTTCGGGTACCGCTGTCCGCACTGCTCAAATCATCTCCGAAGCGCGTGGCGGCCGCCCAAGCGCCGCCCCGGGTCGTGAAACCGAGCTTGAAGGTTGCGAGGGCGCACGTGGCGCGCTGGTCGATGGCGTCCCCGTGCATTCCGTCCGCTCGATGGGCTACGTTGCGAGCCAGGAAGTGGTGTTCGGGTCGATGGGGCAGACGCTTACCATCCGCCACGACTCATGGGACCGCACCTCTTACATGCCCGGCGTGCTGCTTGGCATCAGGAGCGTGCGCGAATGCGAGGGGCTTGTGATCGGTCTCGAGTCGTTCATGGGTTAGAGCGTCCTTTCGCGTGGCAAAGTAATGGACTTCGGCAAAGGCGCCGAAGCCTTCTGTCATAATATCAACACGTTGAATTCCTGCATAAGAGGCACGGCTCGGAAGAGTTCGTGCTTACTCGGAAAGGTGCCAAGATGTCTGAGCCTCGTTTCGGCCGCATGATTCCGGCCATGGTCACGCCCATGAAGGAAAATCTCGAGCTCGATCTCGATCGCGCTCAGCAGCTTGCGAATCGCCTGGTTGAAGGCGGTTCGGATGCGCTCATCATCAACGGCACCACCGGCGAGAGCCCGACTGTTTTCTATCCGGACAAGATCGAGCTGTTCCGCGCGGTCGTGTCCGCGGTTGATGGTCGCGTCCCGGTTATCGCCAACGTGGGCGACAACTGCACGGCAGACACGGTTGATTTCGCCAACGACGTGTCCAAACTCGGCGTTGACGGGTTCATGTGCGTCGTCCCGTATTACAACAAACCCCCGCAAGAGGGCATTTACCAGCATTTCCGTACCATCGCAAGCGCAGTCGAGCTTCCCATCATCCTGTACAACATCCCCGGACGTTGCGTGGTGAACATGGAGGCCGCTACGACGTTGCGATTGGCGCATGAATTCGATAACATCGTCGCCGTCAAGGAAGCTTCCGGGAAGATGGACCAAGTGGCTGCCATCACTGCTGACGCCCCCGAGGGTTTCAGCGTCTATTCCGGCGACGATTCGGCCACGTACGACATCATGAAATTGGGTGGCGTAGGCGTCATCTCCACCATCGGCAACGTTGCTCCTTCCCGCATGAAGGAGATCGTCGATCTGTGCGCAGCCGGCGAATGGGAGCAGGCTGCGCAGGCGAATGAACGCCTTATGCCCCTTATGGAAGGGCTGTTCAAGACAGCGAACCCCATCCTGGTTAAAGAGGCTTTGAAGCTGAGCGGTTTTCCGGTCGGCGGCGTGCGCTTACCGCTCGTCAATGCCACCGAGGAGCAGTCGGCTGAACTTGCGCAAACGATGCGCGAGGTCGGCGTCCTTTAGCCGGGAGCAAAACTGCGCGCCTGATCAGCGCGCAGTTTTGTCCGCAGCAGTTAGGAAATAGAATATGGATCAAAATGAAAAGCGTGGCAAGCGCACCAATGACGTGCGCGCTCGCGAAGGTAAGTCGACGCAATCAATCAAGCATGTAAAACTTGATTTGAAGCGGCCGCAGCTTACCAAGGAGGGCAAGGGAGCAGCGCCGAAGGGTTGCGAGAAATCGAAACGCCGTTCTTTCGATTCGGCTCAAAAAGACAAGAATGCCACGCTGAAGATCATTCCGCTGGGCGGTTTGGATGCCATCGGAAAGAATATGACCGTCTTTCAATGCAAAGGCGACATGATCCTCGATGATGCGGGATTGATGTTCCCCGACGACAACCATCCTGGCGTCGATTTGATTTTGCCCGACTACACGTATGTGCTGCAGCATGCTGATAAACTGCGCGGCATCGTTATCACGCACGGTCACGAGGACCATACCGGTTCTTTGCCGTATCTCATTAAGGATCTTGATCGCCAGGTTCCCATTTACGGCACGAAGATGACACTTGGCCTTATCGAAGGCAAGTTCAAGGAACATCGCATCAAGAATGCCAAGCTGTGCGAGATCAAGCCCGGCGACACCGTGAAGCTCGGTTGCATGACCGCGGAATTCTTCGCCGTCAACCATTCCATTCCGGGTGCGGTGGGCGTGTTCTTCCGCAGCCCCGCTGGTAACGTTTTGCATACGGGCGACTTCAAGCTCGATCAAACGCCGATTGACGGTGTGCATACCGATTTCGGTGCGCTCGCACGTTTTGCGCATGAAGGCGTCGACCTCATGATGTCCGACTCGACCAACGCCACCAATCCGAATTTCACGCCTTCCGAGGCCGAAGTCGGCAAGGTGCTCCAGCGCATCATCGCGCAAGCGCGCGGCCGCGTCATCATCGCGTCGTTCGCGAGCCATATCCACCGTTTGCAGCAAATCTGCGATGCGGCGGTTGCCAATGGGCGCAAGGTCGTCGTGACGGGCCGTTCCATGGTTCAGAACACCGACATCGCCCGTAAGCTCGGATACCTTAACGTTTCCGATGCCGACATCATCGACGCATACGATCTCAAGGGAATCCCGCCCGAGCAGGTGGTCATCATGTGCACGGGCAGCCAGGGCGAGCCCCTGTCTGCGTTGGCGCGCATCGCCAACGGTGAACACAAGACCATCGAGATGGATGCCGGCGACACGGTCATCATCTCCGCCACACCCGTGCCCGGCAACGAAAAGGCCGTCACCAAGGTCATCAATTCGTTGGCGAAGATCGGCGCTGATGTCTACGACAAGTCCCGCGCGCGCGTTCATGTTTCGGGCCACGCCTCTGCTGAGGAGCTCAAGATCGTGCTGAGCATTGTCGAGCCCAAGGCATTCATGCCCGTGCACGGCGAGGCGACGCACCTGCGAGCTCACGCCAGCCTGGCTGAAGCGGTCGGCGTGCCTGCGGAGAACATCTTCATCTGCGAGAACGGCGAGAGCCTCGAGCTTTCCACGAAGGGTGTTGTGCCGGGCGAGGTCGTTCAATCCGGCATTGTCTTCGTGGACGGACTTTCGGTCGGCGACACCTCCGAGGAGGTTTTGGAGGAGCGCACGGCGCTCGGCAGCCAGGGTTTCGTGGCCGTCTCTGCGGCGGTTTCAGGTCGAAAGAAGTCCGTGCTCGGCAACGTGTGCGTCGAGATGCGCGGCATCACCGGCGGCGACGATCCGTACCTGGTGCGTGAATGCGAGAAGTGCGTGAAGAACGCCCTTTCCAAGCAGCTCGGCAAAGGCGCAAGCGCCAAGGAACTGAAGAAGTCGTGCCGAGATGCGTTGCTGTCTCTTCTGTGGGAGCGTACGAAGACGCGTCCGATGACGGTCATGCATCTGCTCGACGTGTAGTTTCTTCGAGGTAGAGCTCTTTTTTGCGCCCGCAAGCGGAATCGCCTGCGGGCGCGTGGTATTTCAGTTCGTCTCTGGTTTTTCTAGCCAGCGCAGGCGATGCGAAAAGGAGGTCGCGTGGCTCGATCCGCGCAAAAGAACACGACGAAAAGCAAAGGCTCGGCCAACGCCAAGAAGCCCCAGTCCTCTCGTGCGAAAGCAGCATCGGGGGCGGGCACGAAAAGGCGCGCAGGTACCCAGGCTGCATCCGAAAAGGAGCGCCAGCCGCGAATTTTCGACGAGCGAACCAAGCGCGACGTCACCGGTGTGTGCGTCTCGGTGCTCGGCATCGTGCTGTTCGTGGCTGCAGTGGTTCCCACCGATGCTCTGATAACCTCGGTAACCTCGCAGGCGCTGCATCTTTCCCTGGGTCTTGGCGCTTATATCCTGCCCTTCTTTTTGGTTGCCGTTGGGGCAAGTTGCTTGGCTCGTATCAATCGTGAACGCATCCCGTTGCGCGTGACCGTCGGTCTCGCGATGGTCTTCGTCGCTCTGCTTGCCCTGCTTTCCCTGTTCACACCCCAGGTTACTCCTGACGCGACCGATAATCTTTTCCTTGCTGACCAGCTTGCTTGCCGTGGTGGGTATCTCGGGGCGGGCATCGCGTGGGTCGGCCTGAAATTGTTCGGCCTCGTCGTGTCGGCCATTATCTTGGTCGGCGTCATCGTCGTCGGCATTTCCATCATCGGCTTTTCGCTCTCGAAACTCCTCGACGCTTTGCAAGAGCGTCGTGATGAAGGTGACGACACGGTAGGCGACGGTTCCGATTGCGGTCGTCCTTCGCCCCTGCCTCGCATCTCGCTTGCTATAAAGCGCAAATCGCATCAGCCCTCGGCGGCGGATGCCGAAGATCTTTCGTCTGCTCAAACAAAGGTGCTTGATGATGGCACGCGCGCTTCGGCAGTCACCCGCAAGCTTTCGTCTCGAGGCCATGACGGGAGGCCGCTGACTGAAAAGCAAGCCGCCGACTCGGTGCAAGAGCAGCCTGCGGCGATCACGCGAAAACTCGGACGACGTAATCGTCCGAGCGTTCCTCATGGCGCCGATGCTCCGAAGCGAGCTTCCAAGACGGCTTCGCCCGTTGCCACGCCTCGTCCAGAACAGGGCTTTGAGCTCCCCTCAATGGATTTACTTGCCACTTCCGTGAATCCCGAAGCCGACCTTGCGACCGATGCCGAGCTGCAGGAAACGGGCGCCTGCTTGCAGGAGACGCTCGAGGACTTCAACATCATGGCGAAGGTTGTGGGCTGGGTTGCCGGTCCGACGGTCACGCTCTTCAAGGTTGATCTTCCCGCCGGCGTGCGCGTCAGCCGCGTCACCGCGCTCGAGGACGATATCGCTCTGGCGCTTGCCGCTCCTGGCGTGCGCATCTTCGCGCCCATTCCCGGAACGAATTTCGTTGGTATCGAGGTTCCGAATCGTACCAGGCAGACCGTTTTGCTGGGCGATGTCATCAAAGGTGCCCCCGAAGGCCCGCTGCAAATCGCCATCGGCAAAGACGTCGAGGGGCATTGCATCGTGTCCGATCTTGCCAAGATGCCGCACCTGCTTATCGGCGGCACCACCGGCTCGGGCAAATCGGTTTCCATCAACGCCATGATCATGTCCATCCTCATGCGCGCCACTCCGGCCGAGGTTCGCTTCATCATGATCGACCCGAAGCGCGTCGAGTTCACCCCGTATAACGGCATCCCTCATCTGTACGTTCCCGTGGTGACGGAAGCCAAGGAGGCGGCGAGCGCGCTGTCTTGGGGTGTTGCCGAGATGGAGCGTCGCCTGAAGGTGTTCTCGAAGGTCGGCGCTCGCAACATCGGGCAATACAACGCCAAGGTGCAAGCAGCCATTGCTGAAGCGGCGAAGGCTGAAGAAGCGGGGGAGGAGCCACCGGAAAACGAGCTGGGGGACGAGCTGCCTTACATCGTGATCATCATCGACGAGCTTGCGGACCTTATGATGAACGTCGGTAAAGAGGTTGAGTTCTCCATCAGCCGCATCGCGCAACTCGCCCGCGCCGCCGGCATTCATCTTATCGTTGCGACGCAGCGCCCTTCTGCCAATGTGGTTACGGGTCTGATCAAGGCCAATATTACGAACCGAATCGCCTTCAACGTTGCAAGCAGCATCGACAGTCGCGTGGTGCTTGACACCCCCGGTGCGGAAAACCTTATCGGACTTGGAGACCTGCTGTTCAGCAAGCCCGAATACGCTAAACCGGTCCGCATCCAGGGTTGTTACGTTTCCGAGGACGAGATTAACGCGGTGGTCGAGCAGCTTCGCAGCCAAGGGGAGCCGGAGTATCACTCTGAGATTCTTTCCACGAATCTCATCACGCTCGGCTCGTGCCCCTCCGACGCTTCCGGTGGCACCTGCACCGACGACGATCCGCTTATCTGGGAAGCCGCCGATATCGTGGTGTCAAGCGGTCTGGGCTCAACATCGAACATACAGCGCCGCTTGAAAGTCGGCTATTCGCGTGCAGGGCGTATAATGGACATGCTGGAAGAAAAAGGCGTTGTGGGACCCCCCAACGGCAGCAAGCCTCGAGAGGTGCTCGTCGACGTCATGGAACTCGAAACGCTGAAGGCCTTCGAGCAGCATGACGTTGATGATTAGGAGTTCATATGTCGCAGATGGCATTCGGTTCTATTCTTCGCGAAGCTCGTGAACGCAAGGGCATGGACGTGCAGTCCGCCGCGCGCAAGCTTCGCATCCGCCCCGATATCCTGCGGGCTATCGAAAACAACGATTTTTCGCGTATGCCTCCGCGCGGCTATACGCGAAACATGGTCAATGCGTATGCGCGCTTGGTCGGGCTTAACCCTTCCGAGATGACTCGTATGTTCCTGGATGAGCAGTACGCTTACCAGGTGGGGAGAAGCCGTAGCGAAGCGGACTCGCCAACCCACGTTTCCGGCCGCAAATCCGTGTCGTCTTCTCGCGGCGGCCGGGGGCAGCAGCGCGCTTCTCGCGAGGATCAGCGCGAGGGTTCCGGTCGTCGCCGTTCGGCAGACGGCCGCCCGCCACGTTCCTCTTCCGACCGACCCCGCGGCCGGCAGCATTCCGATGGTTATCGTGAGTCTTTGGCGTCTCGCGCAGCGCGTGCTGACGAATCGGCCCGCAGAGGCAAAATCGGATCGACGCTCACCACCCAGTTCACCAACTTCTATTCCGGATCGGCTTCGTTGAGCGGGCATTCGGGGCAGAGCACCAGAGCTCCTTACCTTATCGTTGCAGCGGTTATCTTGGTGCTCTTGGTGGTCATTATCGCAATGGCATTCGGCAATCATGGCTCGTCCGGTTCCCAGGATGTCCCGAAAGTTCCCGTTACCGGCGTGACCGATACATCGGCCGACGGATCCGGTTCATCGTCGACTGAAAATGAGTCGCAAACGGCTGCGGCGACGGTAACCGTTCCGACAAGCGTCAAGGTAGAGTACAAGCTGGCGTCGGGACAGCAGGCATACGTGGTCATCACCAATGATGACGAATCCACGGAAGCCATGCTCACGGGTCCGGTTGATGAGACCGTTGAGGTCAGCGGAACGTGGAGTTTGGCTTCCTATGTCAGCGACGCGTTTACCATCACGATGGATGGTAAGGAAGTTTCCTTCGAGGTTGATTCGACGACGGGCATGCCGACCGCTACCGTCAGTTTTGCCGATTATCTGCAAACGTGGGCGTCCGAGCACCCTAACGTGAAGGTTGACACTTCTCAGACCAGTGGCAGTACGTCGTCTTCCTCGAAGACCTCGTCAGGGACCTCGGCTTCATCGGGAACCAGCTCTTCAACCGGCTCCACGTCGGGTTCCGCTTCGACGACTGGATCGTCGAGCTCTAGCAGCTCCACCACAGGCGGATCGTCCTCGACGAAGACCACTTCAGGATCTTCCACTTCGGCCTAGCAGAAGGCATGCCCTCTGGCATTGGGGATTTGTTTTTCGCAGCTGCAGATACCATGGGGACGCGATGCGCTCGCGTCCTGTGTTTGCTATGCTTTCATCAACACATGAATCGAAGTGCGTCACATTCGCGCGCGTCTAAGAGGAAGGATGCTTATGGCAAAGGAATCGAGCTTCGACGTGGTTTCCAGCGTCGATATGCAGGAAGTCGACAATGCGTTTCAGCAGGCCAAGAAAGAACTTTCGCAGCGTTACGACTTGAAAGGGTCGGGAGCTGAAATCTCTCTCGATAAGCAAAAGCGCACGCTGACGGTGTCTGCCCCGGCCGAGTTCGTCGCAAGGCAGGTCATCGACATCATTGGTTCGAAGCTTATCAAGCGAGGCATCGAGCTTTCCGCTCTCACCTGGGGTGACCCGGTTGCCGCTACGGGGCAGAGCGTGCGCCAGACCGCGACCATCGTTGACGGCATCGACAAGGAAACTGCCGGCAAGATCAATAAGGACATCAAGGCTCAAAAGCTTAAGGTCAAGGTCACCATCGAGGGGGATAAGCTTCGCGTGTCCTCCGCTTCGCGCGACACCTTACAGGAGGTCATCGCCTTCCTGAAAGGCCAGGATTACGGTCAGCCCCTCCAGTACGTCAACTATCGCTAAGGAATATCGTGAGCAATTCCGTTTTCGCCGATGATCGGCGCATCCCTGGCGTGGCATTCGTGACGCTTGGTTGCGCCAAGAACGAAGTGGATACGCAGCGCATGCAAGCCGAGCTCAGACGGGCGGGTTTTGCCGTGATTGACGATCCCTCCCAAGCTGACGCCGTGGTGGTGAACACCTGCTCGTTCATTCAGAGTGCCACCGAGGAAAGTCTCGAGGCGATCTTCGAGGTTGCGGGGATGCCCAACATCGCCGCCGGTGCGGTTCTCATCGTTGCTGGCTGCATGCCGGCGCGTTATGGTGACGAGCTTACCGGTGAGCTTCCCGAGGCGACCGCATTCGTGCCGTGTAGCAAAGAAGACGATATCGTTACAGTGCTTGCCGATGCACTTCATCTGGGCGAAAACGATTTGTTCGCTTTGACGTCCGCAGCGCTCGGGGCGGTTCGAGAGGGTGCGGTTTCCGTGCCCGGATCGCGTGCCGTTTCCGCATACGTCAAAATATCCGATGGGTGCGACAGGTTCTGCTCCTATTGCACCATCCCTTACATCCGTGGTCGCTATCATAGCTTCCCGTATGCGCAAATTCGCGACGATGTTGCGCATCAAGTGGAATCCGGGGTTCGCGAGATCGTTCTCATCGCGCAGGATACCGGTCGATGGGGTCAGGATTTCGACGGGCCCGAAATGCTTGCGTGGCTGGTAGGGTCGCTTGCCGATGAATTTTCCGATACGTGGTTTCGGATCATGTATATCCAGCCCGAAGGGGTTACCGATGACCTTCTCGGCGTTGTTGCGAGCCATGAAAACATTTGCAGCTACTTCGATATTCCCCTTCAGCATGTGCAGCCGCACCTGTTGAAGGCTATGCATCGCAAGGGCTCGGTCGAGGATTACGTTGCGCTTGCCAATCACGTTCGCGAGATGGTTCCCGGTGTCACGCTGCGTACGACGCTCATCGCCGGTTTTCCTGGTGAAAGCGATGATGACTTCGAAGAGCTTTGCGCGTTTGTGGAGGAAGGCTACTTCGATTATGTCGGTGTGTTCGCATATTCCCGCGAGGAGGGTACGCGCGCCTACGATCTACCCGATCAGCTCGATGAGGATGAGAAGGCTGATCGCGCACAGCGCCTGCGTGACCTTGCGGATGCGGTATGCACCCCGCTGGTCGCATCGCGCGTTGGCTCAACGCTCGATGTGCTTGTCGAAGGACGCGAAGAAGACGGGCAGCTGTTCGGACGTGCGATGTGCCAGGCTCCCGAAGTCGACGGCGTAACCTATATTTCCGAAGGCCAACCGGGGGAAATTCGCAAGGTCCGCATCACCGATACGCTCCTTTACGAGATGGAAGGCGAATAACGTGTCGTCTTTACAGGTAGAGTCCGCTCCTGAGACCCACACGCGTCTGCTCACGCCCGCCAACGTTGTCACGCTGGTGCGCATTTGCCTCGTGCCGGTCTTCGTCGCGGCGCTTTTGAGCCCTTGGCCAGAGTGGTTCTCCCTTCCGAAGATCGCCTACGAATCGAAGAGCCTGATAGCTGCCGGCATATTCGTCCTGATATCGTGCACGGACTGGCTTGACGGCTATCTTGCGCGCAGCCGTGGGGAAGTCACCGACTTCGGTAAGTTCATGGATCCTCTCGCGGATAAGATTCTCGTGGTGGCTGCGCTGCTCGCCTTGATCGAGCTCGGTGCGCTTCCGAGTTGGGTTGCTCTCATCATCGTTGCGCGCGAATTTATCGTGTCGGGCGTGAGGATGGTTGCCGCCAGCAAGGGCGTTGTCATCGCCGCAAGCTGGTACGGCAAGTTCAAAACCGTGTTCCAGATGATCGCCATCGTCATGTTCACCATCAAGGACAGCTATGCGATGGGGTCTCTCGTCGAGGCTTTCTCCGATGTGATGTGGGTCCTCAGCTGGATCGTCATGGTCATCGCCCTCGTGCTCACCGTCGTTTCCATGCTCGATTACATATCCAAGGCGCGCGACCTTATCGGTCTTGGCTCGATCGGACGCAAAGGCAAGGTCGCCGAAAGCAAAGCGGCTGACGGGTGCGGCGCGAACGATGGGGCCGATTCAGCATCCGAGCCTGCTGGATGTTTTGATATCGATGACGAGAAACTTGCTGCATCCGTATTGTCGGCCGCCCGCTCGAGGGGGCTTACCATTGGATGCGCCGAAAGCCTCACTGGTGGGTTGATCTGCGCTTGCTTGACGGCTGTTCCCGGCTCATCGGATGTTGTTCGCGGCGGAGTTATGTCGTATATGACCGAGGTGAAGGAAGACGTGCTCAGCGTCGAGGGCTCCGTCGTCGATGAATGTGGAGTGGTAAGCGAAGAAGTCGCGCTGCAGATGGCTCAAGGGGCGATTGACGTTCTATCCTGCGATGTCGCGGTTGCTGTTACGGGCATCGCCGGACCGGGCGGCGCTGAGCTGGGCCTGCCGGTGGGAACCGTTTGCACAGCATGTATTTCCCCTTCTGGAAGCGCCTGCGCAACCTGGCATTTCGAAGGCGATCGAGCCTGCGTGCGCGAGCAAACCTGCCATCA
>CAVHFC010000021.1:0-11891 GCA_963635025.1 Eubacterium sp. CAG:786 | reverse complement strand
AAGAAAGGCAGCGCATGAACGACGAAAAAACCAAGATGCTTAAAGTTGCCACCGACCAAATCGAGTCCAAGTTCGGCAAGGGCTCCATTATGAAGTACGGAGATGGCGGGCATGACTTAAGCGTGGGAGCTATCCCTACCGGTTCCTTGCCGCTGGATGCAGCTTTGGGCATCGGAGGCGTTCCCCGTGGTCGCATCATTGAGATCTACGGTCCGGAATCAAGCGGCAAGACCACGCTTGCACTGCAGATTATCGCCGAGGCTCAAGCTCTTGGTGGCGTGGTCGCGTTCATCGACGCAGAACATGCGCTTGATCCTGTCTACGCTGCTCGTTTAGGTGTCGACGTTGATGAGGTGCTTATCTCTCAACCCGATTACGGCGAGCAAGCCTTGGAGATATGCGACATGCTGGTACGCTCCGGCGCTATCGATTGCGTCGTCATCGACTCGGTAGCCGCGCTTGTTCCTCGAGCCGAAATCGAGGGTGAAATCGGTGATACCACGGTTGGCCTGCAGGCCCGTTTGATGTCGCAAGCGCTTCGAAAGCTTGCCGGTTCGCTTTCCAAATCGAATACCACCTGTATCTTCATCAATCAGCTTCGCGAGAAGATCGGTGTCATGTTCGGCAATCCCGAAACGACAACGGGCGGTCGTGCGCTGAAATTCTTCGCCAGCGTACGCATCGACATTCGTCGTATCGATTCCATCAAGCATGACGGCGAGGTCGTGGGTAATCGTGTGCGTGCGAAAGTGGTGAAGAACAAGGTTGCGCCGCCGTTCCGCCAGGCGGAGTTCGATCTTATGTACGGGGAAGGCATTTCCCGCGAGGGTTGCATTGTCGACATGGCCGTGGAAGCCGGTGTCGCGAAGAAGAGCGGTGCGTGGTACACCTATGGCGAAGAGAGGCTCGGTCAGGGCCGCGAGGCCGCGAAGAAGCGTTTGCGCGAGAATCCTGATTTGCGCGACGAGCTTGAAATGAAGGTACGCGAAGCGTATGAAATCCCGATCATCACTCGCGAGCAGGAAGATTTCGACGCCGTGACGCCCGTTGCAAAGCCGAAGGGCAAGCGCTAGCCTATGGGGGCAAGAAACGCTGACGTCATTGCGAGACTGCGCGATCAGATCGAAGCGATCCAGTCAGGGGGTTCGGCCTTAGAGGACGTTTCCGGTCAATGCGATAGTGGCTCTTCGTCGCATGGTTTGTCTCCTTTCTGGGATGGTTCAAAGCAAAACGAGGGGGAATTGGAAACATCCTCTAGGGCTTCTCGGGTCGATGCAGATAACGGCTGCGCCTCTGATAAGGAAGAGGGGTTCAGCAAGATCTGTCGACTGGTGAATGTTCGCGAGCGCTGCAGCAAGGAGCTGCACGATCGGCTTGTTCGGGATGGGTTTCCCGAAGACGTTGCTCGCGCGGCAGTTGGTCGAGCAGTGCGATGCGGGTTGGTCGATGATGAGCGTTTTGCGGACACCCTCGTTCGCTCTCGTCTTTCGCAAGGAAAGGGCATCGAGGGCATACGTCGAGAATTGCAAGGGTTTGGGATCGATGCTTGTACGGTAGAGGCTTTTCAGTCGTTTTCCGATGGGCATGCGCACGATAGGGAAGTATCGCGAGCGGTTGATTTGCTGCGGCGAAAACCCCCGCGTTCAAAGAATCCTCGAGCATCTGCTTATCGCCGCTTGATGACAAAGGGGTACACGTCTTCCGTTGCGGCTGATGCGTCTCGCATGTGGTGGGAGGCGGAGCTTGATCGTAATGCATGCGACTGAGGTCATCTGAGTTGCGTTGTGGGTAATAAGTTGCAGTACCTAAAATAAAAAAGCCGGTTTCGGATGAAACCGGCTTTTTTGTCGGGGTGGTCTTTTCGAAATCTTTTCAAACCATTATGATAGGAATGCTTGAGTGCACGTGCGCAGATGCGCACTGTTTATATGCTACAAATGTATATGAATGCAGCCATACTGGTCACGTATGCTCTAGCCCGGTTATGCCGGGTTTCTTTTTGCCTTTGAACATGAGAAACGTATGAAGTACATGCACGAATGAAAGGGGAGCTTATGAGCGCCACCATTATGCTCGTTATCGGCGTCATCGTCGGTGCCGCCCTTGGCTTCGTCGTCACCAAGTACCTTGCAAACGCTTCCACGAAGCGAGCTGCCGAAGAGGCCAAAGCAAAGGTTGACGAAGCTGAGCGCCAAGCTGAAACGATTCGAAGGGAAGCCTCTGTGGAGGCGAAGGACGAGGCTCTGCGCCTTCGTCAGGAAGCGCAAGCTGAAAACAAGGAACGTCTCAAGGAAGTTCGTGCGGCTGAGCAGCGTGTTTCTCAGCGCGAGGAATCGGTTGACCGTCGCATCGATTCCCTCGATTCGCGCGAACAATCCCTTGATGCGCGAGAGCATCAGATTTCCTCCATGCAAGGTCAGCTCGATCGTCGTAAGCTCGATCTCGATGAGGCGGAGCAGGAAGTCGGCCGTCGCCTTCAGCAGGTTGCCGGCATGTCCGCAGAAGAGGCGAAATCGGAGCTGCTTGATACGCTGAAGGACGAAGTGGCACACGAGTCGGCAGCCATCATCAGGGATTCCGAGACGCGCACGAAGGCCGAGGCCGATAAGAAGGCCCGTTCCATTCTAAGCCTAGCCATTCAGCGCGTTGCCGCCGATCACACCGCAGAAACCACGGTTTCCGCAATCCATATCCCTTCCGATGACCTGAAAGGTCGCATCATCGGCCGCGAGGGGCGCAACATCCGCTCTTTTGAACAGCTGACGGGTACCAACCTCATCATCGACGACACTCCTGAGTGCGTTACCATATCCTGCTTCGATCCTGTTCGCCGCGAGATCGGTCGCGTCACCATGGAAAACCTCATCGCCGACGGCCGTATTCATCCGGCACGCATCGAGGAAATGTTCGGTAAGGCCGAAAAGCTCGTGAACCAGCGTGTGCAGGAGGCGGGCGAGCAGGCCACCTTCGATACCGGCATCCACGATCTTCATCCCGAGCTCGTCCGTACGCTCGGGCGCCTTCGTTACCGCACTTCATATGGTCAAAACGTGCTGAATCATTCGCTTGAGGTTGCTTACCTTGCGGGCGTTATGGCTTCCGAGCTTGGTCTCGATCCCGTTCAGGCAAAGCGCGCGGGCTTGCTGCATGACCTCGGCAAGGCCGTCGACCATGAGGTAGAGGGCAGCCATGCGGTCATCGGTGCCGATCTTGCGCGTCGTTTTGGCGAGCGCCCGGAAATCGTGCACGCTATCGAAGCGCATCACAACGACGTCGAGCCGAATACCGTGCTTGATGTTCTTATCCAGGCCGCTGACGCGGTTTCGGCCGCACGTCCCGGCGCGCGTAAGGAAACCCTTGACGCTTACGTGAAGCGCCTCGAAAAGCTTGAGGAAATCGCCAACTCCTATAAGGGCGTTGAGCGCACTTATGCTATTCAGGCTGGTCGCGAGGTTCGCGTTATGGTTGAGCCCGATGTCGTCGACGAGGCGCAGACCACCGTGTTGGCTCATGACATCGCTCAGCGTATCGAAAACGAGTTGCAGTATCCCGGCCAGGTCAAGGTTGTGGTCATTCGCGAGTCGCGTGCCGTAGGCATTGCTAAATAGCTTTAGAGCAAAGGTTTCGTATGCCTGATTCAACCCTGGCATCATTTGTTGAAACGGTTTGCGGCGAGAGCCATCTCCGGGTCGAAGACGACCTCGGAGATGGCTTCGTCCGTCTTCGGAGCTCTGAAGCGCAGCGTCGCCAGGCGGCGCAGGACATTCGCTGCAGCGAAGACATCGTGATAGAAATGTTGCGTAACGCGCGCGACGCGCATGCTCGCAATATCTTTCTAGCTACCAGCAAAAACGGGAGCATGCGACGTATCGTCATGCTTGATGACGGCGATGGCGTTCCCGACCACCTCCAGCAAACCATATTCGAGCCCCGCGTTACCTCGAAGCTCGACACGTTCCATATGGACAAATGGGGCGTGCATGGGCGAGGTATGGCGCTCTATTCCATCTCTGAAAATGCCGATAACGCCTACATCATCGCTTCGGGTCCTCATCTCGGTTCGTCTTTCGTTGTTGAGACGGACACCGCTCAGCTTGGCGAAAAGACCGATCAATCGTCGTTTCCCACTTTCTTGCCCACCGATGAGGGAACTATTTCCGTCAGAGGGCCGAAAAACATCCTGCGCACCGCATGCGAATTCGCGATCGAATCGCGATCTTCGTGCTCCGTGTTCGTCGGGTCCGCAACCGATATTGCTGCAACGCTTTACGAATACGGGCGCGCTACAACCTCTCCGCTCGATCGGGTTTCCGGGCAGAACCCCGATAATCTCCCTGTCTGCAAACGCCTTGCGAAAGCGAATACGCCGGCTTCGTTTGCGGCTATTGCGGCCACGCTGGGGCTTGATATGTCCGAACGTTCTGCTCGCCGCATTTTAGACGGACAGATCAAACCCCTCGATCAGCTTCTCTCGTTTATCAGCATCGCCGGCTCCGAATCGTCTCAGCAAGATAGCTTCGACAGCGCACCGAGAACAACTCGACGCAATATCGCCGATGCGCGGGGGTTGCGCATTTCGGCGGAAGAGCTCAGCGAATTCGAGCAATCGATTCATGCGGCTTTTCGACCCCTGGCGCAAGCTTATTTCCTGAATGGAGATGTTGAGCCTCAAATCAGCGTCTCAAAAGACAGGATTCGCATCGATATTCCCGTCGTCAAGCTGCGGTAAGCGTATGGAATTCCCGATGTTTCACCCCGTTGAAGCACGGTTCAAATCGGCATCGGACTACAATAGCAACCACTTAACGCACTCGAAACGTATTACGAAAAGGGCACTTCATGAGCGCACAAGTTCAATCGAACGAAACTGGATGCTTGAAGGTTTCCAGCAAGTCGTCTCCCGCGTCAGTTGCCGGCGCCATCGCAGGCATGGTAAAAGATGGTGTAAAGGTTGAGATACAAGCGGTAGGGGCGGGTGCCGTGAATCAGGCCGTGAAGGCGGTGGCCATATCTCGCGGCTTCCTTTCTCCAGTTGGTATAGAAGTTTCCTGCATTCCATCATTTGCCGACATCGTCATCGACGGGGAATATCGTACCGCCATACGTTTCGCAATCAAACCGGAAGTTATTCATGGCGGCTCCGTTCAGGTGCCCTTCGAATAACGCTCCTGTCAAGATATCTCAACCTTTTCGCTCGTAATTATTTTTGCTCGTAGGAAGTAGTTGCCCAGCTATGCAAACTCCCTTTACCGATATCACGTTTTGCATCCATACGTTCGGGTGCCAGATGAACAAGCACGACTCCGAGCGCATCGCCGGCATGCTTGAGGGACTTGGCGGTCTAGCTGTTGAAACCGTCGAGGAGGCGGACATCGTCGTCTTCATGACCTGTTGTGTGCGCGAAGCTGCTGACACCCGCTTGTATGGGCAGGTTGCTTCGATGAAGAACATCCCCTTGCGTAAGGGATCGCGCTTAAAAAAGCGCATTATCGCGGTTGGCGGATGCATCGGTCAGCGCGATGGGGAAGAGCTCACACGCAAGCTTCCTCATCTCGACGTGGTTTTTGGCACGCACAACCTTGCCAGCTTGCCTCGGCTGCTTGAAGGCGTTTTGGCTGACGGCAAGCATCACGTTGAGGTTCTTGATGCGTCATCGTCTTTTGCGACGGAGCTGCCGACGTCTCGCGAACATTCGTGGGCTGCCTGGCTGCCTATCACCATTGGCTGCAATAATTTTTGCTCGTACTGTATCGTGCCGTATGTTCGCGGTCGCGAAAAGTCTCGTCCTTTGGAAGATATCGTTGCGGAAGCCGAGCGCTACGTTGCAGCGGGCGTCAAAGAAATCACCCTGTTGGGCCAAAACGTTAACTCTTACGGTCGCGACCTCTACGGTTCTCCTCACTTTGCCGAAGTGCTGGAAGCGCTCGATAAAACGGGGATTGAGCGTCTGCGTTTCGCAACGAGCCATCCGAAAGATCTCTCCGATGAGGTCATCGAAAAGTTTGGGACCCTGCGCTCCCTTATGCCGGCGCTGCATCTTCCCGTTCAGTCTGGTTCCGATACGGTCCTGAAAGCCATGAATCGCCGCTACGATTCGGCTCATTACCTTGAGCTTGTCGAAAAGCTGCGGGCCGTATGCCCCGATATCGCGCTTTCCACCGATATCATCGTTGGTTTTCCCGGCGAGACGCAGGAAGACTTCGAGGCTACTGCGCGCCTGGTGGACGAGGTTGGGTATCACCAGGTTTTCACCTTCATCTACTCGAAACGGGAAGGCACTCCGGCAGCTCGCATGCAGGACGACACGCCGCGCGAGGTTATCCAGCAGCGTTTCGATTCGCTCGTTGAGATCGTGCAGAAGAACGCGTTTGCATGCAATCAGAAAGAACTTGGTGCGGTGGTGCCCGTTCTCGTCGAGGGCTCCTCAAAACGCGACGCGACGCTGCTTTCCGGCAAAAGCCCGAAAAACCAGACGGTTCATGCGCCTATACCGTGCGGAACAACCATCGATGAGCTGGTTGGCACCATTGTCAACGTGCGGATAAGCGAAGCGAAAACGTGGTATCTGGCCGGTGACGTCGTTGTCTCTTAAGTGCTGCGATCAACCGGGCGCGCCTTCGGTCAACGTAGAACGTCCGGTTATTTGCGTTGTGGGACCTACCGCATCCGGTAAGACCGATCTGGCGCAGGAGCTGGCCGTTTCCTTAAACGGGGAAGTGGTGAGCGCTGATTCCATGCAGGTGTATCGAGGGATGGATATCGGTACCGGCAAGCTTCCTTTGTCCGAGCGGAAAGTTACCCATTACGGCTTTGATCTGGTAGATCCGGGGCAGCCGTTCTCGGCAGCGCTTTTCCAGTCGTATGCGCGAGAAGCCTTTGCCCGCATCGATGCTTCCGGTAAACGCAGCGTGCTGGCGGGTGGAACGGGGTTTTATGTCCGTGCCGCCCTTGACGACTATCGTTTTCCATCGGGCGAGCAGATCGATAACCCCATTCGCAAGCGCTGGAATCGTTTCGCTGAGAAGCACGGCGCCCAAGCACTCTGGGACCAGCTCAATGCGGTGGATCCTCGCAGTGCCGAAGTGATTCCCCCGCGAGACGTCAAACGACTCGTGCGTGCATTTGAGTTGCTTGACGACGGCACTTCGTATGCAGAGCAAAAGAAAAAACTCGCCTCGATTCAGCAAATCGTCCCAGCGGTTTTCATCGGGCTTTCCGTTGACCCTGATATACTGCGAGAGCGCATTTGCCGCCGTGTTGACTCAATGGTTGCGCATGGCCTGGTGGAAGAAGTTCGCAGGTTACTTGCGCAGGGATTTCGCGAGGGCATCACCGCGCCTCAGGCAATTGGATATAAAGAAATAGTTTCGGCAATTGACAGGCACTGTTCCCTCGATGAAGCTATCTCTTCCATCAAGGTTTCCACCTGCCGCTATGCAAAACGACAGCGGACATGGTTTCGAAATGATAGCCGTATACACTGGCTTTGCGCAGATTCGGGGGATACCAAAACACTGCTTGCATCGTCTCTCGAGCTACTTGATAGAATCGACGCACTGTAATCACCTATAAGGAGCGTGTCTTTCTTCCATGGACCTAGATTTCGTTAAGTTGCATGGCCTTGGCAACGATTTCGTTTTCGTTGATGATTTTTCCCGCGACATCACGCTTTCGACGGAGCAGGTTTCGCTGCTTTGCGATCGCCATTTCGGCATCGGTGCCGATGGCGTTATCCTGGTGCGCCCGTCCGAGCGTTCTGAGTGCGCCGCTTACATGCACTACATTAATTCCGACGGCACGCTTGCTCAAATGTGCGGCAACGGTGTGCGTTGTTTTGCAAAATATCTGGTCGATCGGGGTTTCGTGCAAGCGAGTGATGGTCAGTTCGTCGCCGACACCCTTGCAGGTCCGAAACCGATCCGCTTCACGGTCGATGAAAACGATAAGATGACCGCCGCCACCGTGGACATGGGTCACCCGATTCTTGAGCCCGCGGAGGTTCCGGTTAACGCTCCTGCAAATGGTTCCATTGACGATGGTCGCACTTTTGCGCAGGATTTCGAAATCTCCTCTTCGTGGGGTACCTTCGCTTTCACGTGCGTTTCCATGGGAAACCCCCACGCTATCTGCTTCATCGATGACTTTGAGAAGTTGTCCGATGAGTTGTTCGCCGATCCTGCCGACAAGCAGCTCTCTACGCTTGATTTGAATAAGATCGGCGCATATTACGAATCGCATGAGGTGTTCCCTGAAAAGACGAACGTTGAGTTTGCCCATGTCGTATCCGAGGGCGTCATCGAGATGCGCGTGTTCGAACGAGGCTGCGGCGAGACGCTTGCCTGCGGTACGGGCGCATGCGCGACCAACGTAGCTGCTGCTCTGACCGGTCGCAGCTCGCGAGAGAACGATTTGCGCTTGCGCGGCGGCGTTTTACATATTGCCTGGGACGAGAATGATCATGTGATGATGACCGGACCTGCTGTGGAGTCTTTTCAGGGCAGCGTTGAGGTGTAGATTCGCCTGATTGGACTATACTTGTAAGGCATGATCTCTTTAGGTCATGCCTTTTTTAATGCCCCGCATTTACCATTAAGCTGTTTTGAGAGGTTTACTGCATGTCGGAATATTCATCGTCGGTTATCACCAAAGGTGCGAAAACTTCGCTGGAGCAGCGCCGAGAACGAGCGGTTTTGGTCGGGGTCGATCGTCCCGGCCAATCTTGGCCGCTGGCCACTTCGCTAGCCGAGCTTGAACGCCTCGCTGACACGGCGGGTGCCGACACGGTTGCCGTAACCACGCAAAAGCTTGACGCCCCGAATCCGAAAACTTTTGTAGGGAGCGGCAAAGTCGAGGAAATCGCATCGCTTTGCCGTTCCTATTCGGCAGATCTTGTTATCTTCGACGATGAACTGACGCCTTCACAGCAGTCCAATTTGGAAAAATCAGTCGATCGCGACTTGAAAGTCATTGATCGTACGGCTTTGATTCTCGATATCTTCGCGCTTCACGCGACAAGCAAGGAAGGCCGTCTGCAGGTTCGCTTGGCTCAGAATCAGTATCTGCTGCCTCGACTGCGTGGTATGTGGGCCCACTTGGCCTCGAACAGGATGGGTGGCGGTGTTGGGTCCCGCTTTGGCGAGGGTGAAAGCCAGCTTGAAGTTGACCGTCGCTTGGTGCGCAAAAGGATCACGTCGATCAAGCGCGAGCTCGATCACCTAGCGCGCGTTCGCTCTGTGCAACGCGAGAGCCGCTATGAGAGCGGGATGTTCAAGGTTGCCTTGGCCGGCTATACCAACGCAGGAAAATCAAGCCTTTTGAATAGGCTCACCGGAGCAGATGTGCTTGCATACGACAAGCTGTTTGCAACCCTCGATTCAACCACTCGAAAATTCGAGTTGCCAGAAGGGCGAGAGATAACCCTTACCGATACGGTAGGCTTTATTCAAAAACTACCGACCACATTGGTCGAGGCGTTTAAATCAACCCTGGATGAAATTACCGGCGCCGACTGCATCCTTCACGTCGTCGATGGCTCTTCAGAGGAGTTTGAGGCGCAAATCACCTCGGTTCAGGAAGTGCTTGATCAAATTAAAGCGCAAGCGTTGCCTCGTCTGCTTGTCTTCAACAAGTGCGATCTTCTTTCCGATGAACAGCTTTATGCTCTCACGCATCGCTATGATGGGGCATTATTCGTTTCCGCTGCTACGGGCTTTGGGATAGATTGGCTTATCGAACGGATTGCCGCCCTCGCTTCTGCGCGCGATACGCATATGGACGTTCTGATTCCCTATCACCGGGGGGATTTGGTCGCAAAAGCGCATGAGCGTTGCCATATCATCAGCGAAGATCACGAAGAGACAGGCACGCGCATGCGCTTATTGGTAAGTCCCGCTTACTGCCATGAGTTCGATGCATACACCCTGTCTGAAGATTCCGATGCGCGCATCGAATAGTATCTAAATACGGCGGAAGACCGCGACCACTTTACCTGCAATGGAGCAATCATTAACGATTATCGGATCCATGCTTGAGTTTTCCGGTTGCAAACGAATGCAGTTGCTTTCTTTGTAGAACCTTTTAACCGTTGCGCCGTCATCAACGATCGCTACCACAATGTCGCCGTTGTTTGCGACGGGTTGCTCCTTCACGACTACGTAGTCTCCGTCGTTGATGCCGGCTTCCACCATGCTGTCACCATGCACGGAAAGCATAAATGATGGTGCGTCTCCAACGATTTCCGTAGGCAAAGTCATCCGCTCGGTGATGTTTTGCTCTGCAAGAATAGGCACACCTGCCGCAACGTCGCCCACAAGAGGCACCGAAACCACGTTGTCGAAACCGGTGCTTGCCACCCCTACGCTTTCAGGCTCGTTACCAACAGGATGGGCGAGTGCGATGGATCGCGACTTCAGCGGATCTCGCTTGATGAGCCCTTTGTCCTCGAGCGCCTTCAGATGCACATGAACGGTGGAAGGGGAGGAGAGGTCAAGCGCCTGGCATATCTCGCGCACTGTGGGGCCATAGCCCTTTTCCTGAATGCATTGCTCGATAACGTGGAGAACCGCTTCTTGGCGTTTCGTGATCTTCTCGTTCATCGGACGTCCTTTCCTTGGTATCGAACAAATGTTTTAATTCTCGTTGACATGAACCTTTGTTCGCCTTATTATATATGCGAACAAAGGTTCTATGCAAGAGCTTGGAGGAAGAAAATGAATTCGCAGCAACAGTTTCAAACGGTTGGCACGTCAGCGCTCAAAAGTTGCGAACTTGAAGAACGTACGATTCTCATCGAGTTTCCCGTCTCCGATCAGCGAGCGGACGAGCGTCCTTCTTGCGAAGAGGTATCGCCGGTCCTATCTGCTGTTGCAGTCGCCGCGTGCTCGCTGGTCTTTTATCTCATCGCCTTTCTCTAGCCAAGGCATTATCGGCGTCATGCAGGCATTTTTACGCTTGTCATAGATATGGGGCTTTGTCTGCGCTTTACGAAACGTAACGAATCCATTACCGCTATATATTGTATGGTAGGCTTAGCTAATCGGTTCAAAGGAGTGCGATGCTATGAAATGTCCTGCCTGCGGTCATATTGAGTCCAAAGTAGTGGATTCTCGTCCAGCGGACGAAGGCTCCGCAATCCGACGTCGTCGAGAATGCCTGTCTTGCGGTCGGCGGTTCACCACCTATGAACGGCTCGGCGACAACCCTCTTATCGTCATCAAATCCGATGGATCTTCGGAAGCCTATGATCGGCAAAAACTTATGCGCGGACTGCTTATCGCGTGTGCCAAGAGACCGATTTCCCCCGAGCAAATCGGCACTCTTATCGACAGCATTGAATCGGAGCTCCGCAATGCTTCTCGTAATGAGATCCGTTCAAAGGATCTTGGCGACATGGCGTTGATCCGTTTGGCAAAATTAGACGATGTCGCATACGTGCGTTTCGCGAGCGTATACAAGGATTTCCAGAACGTGGAGGAGTTTGCGGCGGCGTTGGAAGGACTGAAATAATGCCTGAGAGCATTTGCGTGCCACTAAAAAAGCTGGATGAATCAGCTATCGTGCCCAGCTCTGCGTATGCGGGCGATGCCGGAGTTGATTTGTGCTCAATGCAGGATTACGTATTGCAGCCCTTTGAACGTACATTGATTCCTACCGGGCTCGCAATCGAGCTTCCTGATGGCTTTGCGGGTTTCGTTCTTCCGCGAAGCGGCCTCGCTGTTAAGCATGGCATTTCGATAGTTAATGCGCCAGGACTTATCGACAGCAATTATAGGGGCGAAGTGAAGGTGTGCCTCGTAAACCTCGATCCGCATAGCCCGTTTACTATCGAAAAAGGCGATCGCATTGCTCAGCTGGTGGTTATGCCTGTACCGTCGGTTTCATTTTCTCAAGTC
>CAVHFC010000020.1:20542-30837 GCA_963635025.1 Eubacterium sp. CAG:786 | reverse complement strand
CTTTTCGTGGGCGCGAGGCACGACTCGCGCAGCACTAGGCCAGCGCCCGCAAGGGCGCGTCACGCTTTTGAAAACCGGGACTCACCGTCGGCTGGCAAACCCCCGGCGCTCCTTCCAGCAAAACACTGTCGCATCCTTCGGATGCTCTCGATGAAGGTGCTAGCTGTCGCTCGCACCCACGAAGTTTTGGCAGATGGGGTAACCTTTCCGCTAAAAATTTGTGGGGTCGAACGAAAGCTCGGCCCGTATCCGAGAGCGCCGAAGGCGCGACACAAATCTCAAAATCGCGGGGCCGCCGCCTTTCGGCCCGCTGCCGCCTTCCGGCCCGCTTTCTCCCCGCGCCCCCCCAACCTAACGAAATGGCAACCGTTTTCCGCAGGTGTGTAAAATCTCCCCGGGATTGAAGCGGCACCCCGTATAATGACCCCTTAGGAGAGACAACGCTATCAAAGGCTATAAGGAGGCCGTTATGAGCAACAAACTCGGATTTTTCCTGGCAGGTGGCGCAATTGGTGCCGTGGCGGCTTTGCTGTGCGCTCCGCGTACGGGCGAGGAAACCCGCGCCATCGTCGCTGAGAAGGCCAACGCCGCCTGGGGTGACGCCCAGAACATCGGCGCGAACGCCGGCAGCAGCGCCCAGCAGGCCTATCAGGCCGCCAGCATTCGCGGTCAGGAAGTCGTTTCCAACGTGAACGCTCGCGTGCAGGAAGTGGCCAGCAACATCAAGCCGAACTTCACGCAGAACAACGACGAGCTGCGCGAGAAGATCGAAGCCGCCCGTCAGCGCATCGCCAACCAGGTCGCCAAGAACGCCGAGGCCGACAGCGCCGCAGCCGCTGAGGCTCCGGTCGAGACCGAGCCGGTGGCGGAAGAGCCGGCTGCCGAGGCCGAGCCCGCTGCAGCCGAGGAAGCTGCCGAAGCACCTGCCGAAAAGGCGGACGCCGAATAATCATCGAATCTGATGAACGAATTGCGAAGCGGCACGCCCCATCCGCGTAATGCGCGCGGCGGGCGTGCCGCTTCCTTGCTATACGGGGGAAGAACATGGCAAGCAAGCTGATAACCACCAACGAGCTGACCGGTGTGCGCGTCATCGGTGGCAAAAAGGGAACGAAGCGCATCGGGAAAGTGCGCCGCTTCGTGTTCCATCCGAAGGAAAAGCGCGTCATCGGCTTCGTGGTCAAGCGCCCCGACTTGCTCTGGATGTTCCACCGTGCCGACCAGTTCGTGCCCATCGACGGTTACGACCTGGTTGACGGCCGCGTCATGTTGCACCCCGACGCGGCCACCAGCGGCAAGGCGGCTTGCAAAGCAATGGGTCTGAACTGGGACGAGTGCGTATTGTGGGTCGGCTTGCCCGTCATGACCGAAAGCGGCGAGTCGCTCGGTTTCGTGGGCAACGTCACTTTCAATCGCCTGACCGGCACCGTTGATGAATTCGAAACGGACAGCGGCGCAACCTCGAACGCGCTTCTGGGCAAGCGAAAGATTCCCTCAAACATGATGCGCGGGTTCAAGCGCGGCGTTGGCGCGGCGCTGGCGAACATGGGCGAGGAAGGCACGGCGACCGATGAGGTGCAGCTCGGTGCCCTGCTCGTTTCCGACGAGGCCGCCGACTTGAATTCCGAGGGCGGCGTGGCGGAAAAGGCCGGGCAGGCCACTGCGGTAGCCATGGACAAGGTGCACACCGCCACCGAAGCGGCGAAACCCGTGGTCAGCAAGGCGGCCGCCGCAACGGGCGAGGCGGTGAACAAGGGCGCGTACGCCACCGGCAAGCAGCTGAAGCGCTCCACGCACATGTTCCAGGATTTCAAGAGCGAATACGACAAGGCGGTCGCACCCAGCGGAGGCGCGTCGAAAAAGGGCTCGTCATCCGCTTCCTCCTCGCAAAAGTCGACCGCCAAGAAAACGTCTTCCGGCAAGAGCGCAACCTCAGCCAAAAAGAAGGCCGCCCCGAAAAAGAAGAACATGTTCGCATCGTTCAAGGACGAGTACGACAAAGCGCGCCGAGGGGAATAACGCCTCATGGGAAGCAGTATCAAGAAGAAATCAAAGCGTCGCGGAGTAAAGGCCTCTTCTCGCGTGGGCACTGCGCGTAATCGTCGCAGCGCCAATAAGCGGCATTTTCAGCGAGCGTCGAACGCCAATCGCCGTGCCGTTCTGAAAGAGCATGCGCAGGAGCGTCGGGAAAAGCTGCAGGAAGCGGCGAATCGCGAAACCGAGCTGCGCGGGCGCCCGGTGCGCAACGGCGACATCTTCAAGATCGTCGGCTTGGTGGCGTTCGTCGTCATCATGGGCGTCGTTTGCTGGCTGCTGTGGCCTTACATCCACGACCTGTTCGAGCCCGGCGGCATCGACAAGGTCATCAACGACGTGCGCGACGCCGGCCCCTGGGGCTTCCTCATTCTGCTGGCGTTGCAATTCTTGCAGATCGTGGTCGCATTCATCCCCGGCGAGGCCACGCAGATGGCAGCGGGCATGCTCTACGGCCCGTGGATCGGCACGCTCATCATGGTTGTCGGCTGCGTGATCTCGAGCGCCTTCGTGTTCGTCGTGGTGCATAGGCTCGGGGCTCCGTTCGTGCGCGATATGGTGTCGGACAAGTGGATGGAAAAGTTCGACAAGTTCCAAAAATCGGGCAAGCTGGAACTAACGGTGTTCATCCTGTTCTTGATCCCCGCGATGCCGAAAGACGTGTTCACGTACCTGGTGCCGCTGACGGAAATGCGCATGCGCACGTTTTTGTTCCTGTCGAACGTTGCGCGCATCCCGGGCATCCTGATATCCACCTATGCGGCAAGCGGCCTGGTCGACGGCAAGGTGTGGGAGAGCATCGTCATCTTCGTGGTCATCGCGGTTATTGCGGTGGTGTGCCTTATCTTCCGCGAGCGCCTCATGGGTGCGCTGGAGAAGCTTGCCCGCAAGAAGTAACGGCCTGGTTTCAGCCGGGTGACCCCTCTCGTTTCCGTGGTAAACCCTTGTAATCGAACGAGTTAGGAGGCGCTCATGAACGAGTCTGTCGATCAGCATACGCAGGATGAGGTTGCCGCTGCGGAAGCGGCGCTGAAGGTCGCTCAGGAACGTCTCGATGCCGCGCGAAAGCGTGCGCAGGAACAGCAGCCTGGCGCTGGCGGTCAGCAGGCGTATGCGCAGCAAGCCTTCGTGGATCAGCAGGCTTCCGCGAACCAGCAACCCTATGCGCAGCAGGCGACGGCGAGCCAGCAGACCTACGCGCAGCCGTCATACGCTCAGCAGCAACCGTACTCTCAGCAAACCTCGTCTCAGCAGCAGACCTACGCGCAGCCGACTTATATGCCCCCTGCAGTGGGCACGAAAGACCATGTTGCCGCCGGCTTGCTCGCCATCATTTTCGGTTGGCTGGGCATCCACAAGTTCTATCTTGGCTACAACACCTCCGGGTTCATCATGCTTGGCGTCTCCATCCTTGGCGGCATCGTCACGTTTTCGCTGGCGGCGGGTGTCATGTGCATCATCGGCATCGTCGAGGGAATCCTGTATCTGACGAAAAGCCAATCCGAGTTCGAGCAGATGTACGTCTTCAACAAGCGGGAATGGTTCTAGGGGGAGGCGCCCGCCTGCGCTCGTTAGGCGGTGCGTTCGGTTTCGCGACTGCGTCCGCGAGTGCGTTCTCGAGGGCGAGCATTCGCGTTCGTTCCCATTTGATGCTCGAAGATGTCGAGTTTTGCCCGTTAACCGGGCACGAGACCGGTTTTTCCGTGGACGGTGCATGCCTCGGTGGCGCGTTCGCTACAATACTGCGTATCGGGCGGCGGTAGTCCGCTGGTTTGCCATGCGCAAATCCGGCGGATGCGTTCGCTTAAGGTTCAACCGCCACAATCTCATGTATCCCATAAGGAGGAAAACATGCCCAAGATCACTCGCGACCAGGTAAAAGTGCCCGCCGATGTTCTGGCTGACGCTCGCGAGACGTATGTCGACAACTACATGAAGGCCACGCGAGGCACCGGTCGTCTGATGCTGTTCGCCTGCGACCAGAAGATCGAGCATCTGAACAAGGACTTCTACGGCGAGGGCATCGATATCGCCGACGCCGAGCCGGAGCATCTGTTCCAGATCGGTCGTCAGGGCGTTTGCGGCGTTCTGGCTGGTCAGCGCGGTCTGATCGCTCAGTACGCGGCCGACTACCCGGAGATCAACTACCTGGTGAAGATGAACTCCAAGACCAACCTGGTCAAGACTTCTCAGGAAGATCCCTACAGCCCGCAGCTGCACGACCTGGAGGCCGTGCTTGCCATGCGCGACAACGGCGTGAACGTCGTTGGTCTGGGTTACACCATCTATCTGGGCAGCGAGTACGAGGCTTCCATGATGGCCGAGGCTGGCGAGCTCATCGCCGCCGCTCATGCCAACGGCCTGCTGGTCGTGCTGTGGATCTACCCCCGCGGCAAGGCTGTCACCGCTGAGAAGGATCCGGACCTCATCGCCGGTGCCGCTGGCGTCGCGCTGTGCCTGGGCGCCGACTTCGTCAAGGTCAACCCGCCGAAGCCCGAGGGCGAGGACGGTCGCACCCCGGCCGAGGCCCTGAAGGTTGCTTCCCTTGCTTGCGGTCGCACCGGCCTGGTGTGCGCGGGCGGTTCCACGGTCGACGCGGAAACCTTCCTGACGCAGCTGCATGACCAGATCCACATCGGTGGTGCCGACGGCAACGCCACGGGTCGCAACATCCATCAGCGCAGCCTCGACGAGGCCGTTCGTCTGACGAAGGCCATCAGCGCCATCACGCTCGCCGACTACAGCGTCGCCGACGCGCTGGCTGTTTTCAACGGCGAAAAAGACTTCACCTGGGAATAGTTGGGTTGCGGCGGCCTTGCGGCCGCCGTATCTGCCGACGCTGCGGGGCCCTGTGGCACCCGGCCTTCGCTTTCAGCTTCACGGGCATGGCCCAAAGGCCAATGCCCGCTTGCTTCAAGCGAATTCCGGGCACCACAGGGCCCCTCGCTGACTTTTGCGCCACCTGCGAGTCCAATATGCCGGCTGTCGCCGGCATGGCCCTTCGGGCCAATGCCCCCTTGTTTCGGATAAGTGCGACGAGTCATCGAGAAAGCGCCTATACCCGCCAGGCCCCTTTCCAAGCTTTTCGAGGGCTTCCGCGTAACTCAGGGCGAGCAGAGCGTACCGCGCTCGACGACGCTGACCTTCGACTGCGACATCAGGACCATCGACGTGGCCTTGGCCTGCGTGAGCCCCAGCTCGACACGTGCCACGCTGACTTTGGTTGTGGCCTGCAGTATTCTGCGATGAGCGGCCTGCGGCGTGTTGGTTGCTTGCGGTAGGTACCCGTTGGGCGTGCCACTAAGACTCGGTTCGCTCTAGGGGCGCTGGCAAGTTTTTCGAGTTTCCGGTCCTCCGTGCAGCCGAAACGGGGCGAAATGGCAAGAAACTCGAGCTCCTGTAGCGCCGTGCGCGTTTTGCGATACAGGAACGCCGATGGTTCGCCATCGGAGGCCGAATCCCGTGCACGGCGGTTCGGAAACTCGCGAAACTTGCCACGGGAGGCCCTTCCGCCTGCACGGCGGTACAGGAACGCCCCTTTCTCGCCGCCTGCCGGCCCCCGAGCTACAGAAGCTCCGCTTTCTTGCCAGCTCACGACCCGCGGGCTACAGGAGCGCCGCTTTCTTGCCACCCGCAAGCCCGCGAGGTGCGGGAGCGCCGCTTTCTCGCCAACCGCCGGCCCCCAAGCTGCAGAAGCTCCTCTTTCTCGCCACCGCCCAGCTGCGAGCCACAGGTTGCCGCTTCCCCCCCAAAACCCCTTTTGCGGGTAAATTCAACCGCCTGCGGAACTATTCTGAAACCAGTGTGTAATCTTTCCGTTACCAACTCATAAAATAGATTGCTCACGTTCTACGTGAAACGTTCGGAAACCAAGAAGAAAGCGGGCAGTTGAAAAGCTCAACAGCGATTCAACCAGGAGAAACAGGCGCTGTTGCACTGGCTAACCATGCAGGTGCGATGGAAACGGCCACACGCGAGGCGGAGGAACAGGCCGCCGCGTGCGTGGAGTCGCCAGCCCTTCGGCAGTCGGCCGCGCCAGTCGACGCAAAGGACGAAAAACACCTGGTCATGAAACGTATTCTCGCCGCACACGAGCAATGGTTCGATGTGCAACGGGGATACGGGTACGCTGGCCGCACGTTTCCGGGGTACGCCGAATTTCATTCCTATGGCGAAAAGTACGTCCTCGTGAAGAGGGCGAAGCTGTGGGGAGCGAACTCGCACGAGTACCTGTTTTTCGTCGAGGCGGAAAACCTTGATGAGGCGCAGGTCGCCGATTGGGTGAGCTTCATGAAATCGGACGGCCTGAAGAAGGTGACCCTGGAAAAGGATCACATGTCTTCGGCAATTTCTCTGGTCATCGTTGCGGACTCCTGCTCCGACGAAGCCCGGCGACTGGTGCGCAAGACGCGCTTTCGCAAGGACTTCGCCTTCGGGTTGCGCGGTTGGGCCGATTTGCGCCTGGCCGTCGCGGACGTTTCCGCGCAGAACGTATGCACGAACGGTGCTGGCAAGCAGATGAAGGAAACGCTCGAGCGCGCCCTTCGCACGCCTGCCCGCCAAAAATCGAACCAAAAGTAGGGATTAGTACATGAACGCACTCGTAATCTTCCTCATTACTGCGGTCATCCTGGTCATCGGCTATGTGTGCTACGGTGGCTGGCTGGCGAAGCAATGGGGCGTTGACGCGAATCGTCCCACCCCGGCTCACGAGCTGGAGGACGGCGTCGACTACGTGCCCGCACCGCCGTACGTGGTGCTGGGCCATCATTTCTCGTCCATCGCTGGCGCAGGCCCCATCAACGGCCCCATCCAGGCGGCCGTGTTCGGCTGGGTGCCCGTGCTTCTGTGGGTCCTCATCGGCGGCATCTTCTTCGGCGCCATGCATGACTTCGGCTCGCTGTTCGCGTCCATCCGCCACAAGGGCCAGACGCTCGCGACCGTCGTTGCCGAGAACATCGACGACACCGCCAAGAAGCTGTTCTGCGTCTTCGCTTACCTGACGCTTTTGCTGGTTGTTGCCGCGTTCGCGTCCATCGTGGCGAACACCTTCGTGGTTTCCGCGAAGGCCACCGACGCCACCAACCTGGCGAACCAGCAGACGGCCATGATTTCCGTCCTGTTCATCGGCGTTGCCGTTGTTTACGGTCTGGTTACCCGCGGCCGCAACATCCCGACGGCGCTCAACATCGGCTCCGCCATCGTGCTGATCGTCATCATGGTTGCCATCGGCTACAATCTGCCGCTCATGGGCATCGCCATCTCCCTTGATTACAACACGTGGATGATCATCCTGGGCGTGTACATCCTTATCGCCTCGGTTGCCCCGGTGTGGATCCTGCTGCAGCCGCGCGACTACCTGTCCAGCTACCTGCTGTACGGCATGATCATCCTGGCCATCATCGGCATCGTGGGCGCCAGCCTCATGGGTGCGGCTTCCGACCTGCAGATCCCGGCCTTCACGGGCTTCGTGGCCACGAACGCTGCGTATGACGCCTCCACCGGCCAGGCGCTGGTGGACGAGGCCGGCAAGGCCATCACGAACAAGGCCGCCGCTTCCGGCTTCCTGTTCCCCGCGCTGTTCATCACCATCGCTTGCGGCGCCATCTCCGGCTTCCATAGCCTGGTCGCCTCGGGCACCACGTCCAAGCAGATCGACAAGGAAAGCCAGGCTCAGCCGATCGGTTACGGCGGCATGCTCATCGAGTGCCTGCTGGCCGTGATCTCGCTGTGCGCCGTCGGTTTCGTGTGGAGCAAGTACGCCGCAGGTGGATACGCTTCCCCGACTGCCGTTTTCGCTGACGGCCTGTCCCAGATGCTCGCGTGCATCCCCGGCCTCGCCGACGTGCAGGGCTTGGCGTACGCGCTGCTCATCCTGGCGGTTTCCGCATTCTGCCTGACCTCGCTCGACACGGCTACCCGCCTGGCTCGTTACATGTTCCAGGAGCTGTGGACCCCGGCGAACACCGAGATGGAAGACCTCACGGGCGTGCGCAAGGTCATGACGAATCCCTACGTTGCCACCATCGTCACGGTGATCATCGGCATCGTGCTCGGCATGACCGGCTACTCCATCATCTGGCCGCTGTTCGGCGCCGCCAACCAGCTGCTCGCCGCTCTGGCTCTGCTGGCCGTGTGCGCGTGGCTCGGCAACGCCGGCAAGAACAACAAGATGTTCTTCATCCCGATGGTGTTCATGCTGGCCGCGACGCTGACCTCGCTCGGTCAGACCTTCTACGCGAAGGTGCTACTGATCATGAAGGGCGGCGACATCTTCGCCTCCTGCCTGCAGGCTCTGCTTGCCGTGCTGCTGTTCGTGCTGGCCATCGTGTTGGCCGTCAAGGGCGCCAAGACGCTCATGAACCAGGCGAAAGCCAAGAAGGCCGCCTAGCGTTTGCAAGGTGAAGCTTCCCGGTTGACCCGGGAATGAGAAAGCCCCCGTTCGGGAATGACCGAACGGGGGCTTTTGCTTTGCGGAGGGGTGAGGCCCGCAGGCCGGGAGGCTGGCGAAACGGAGGGCGAGGAGGTTTCGCGGGTCGGACAAAAATGTGTCGCGCTTCATTATTGGGTCCCGATTCATAAGAGTCTGACGCGCTTCGCGCTGATCTACTAATGCGCGAGTCATGCCTCGCGCCCACGAAAAACTAGGTGAAAGAGATTAAACTCCCAAGCAGAAATCGTAGGCGCGAGCCATGGCTCGCGCCCAAATAGAGAGCACCGAAGGTGCGACAGTGCATTTTGGCGTGGGGGCGGGAACGGCTCGCGAAATCGATATGTCCCGCATTTTGAAAATGGTGTCGCGCCTAGCGGCGCTCTCGAGTACGGTTCGAGCCATGGCTCGAACCCACGAAATTCGACCAGACAGGTTAATCCAGCAACCCCAACTTCGCACTCCGCGCGAACGCCATTCGCGCCGCCGTGGAACCCAACGAAAGAGCTAACCTCCCAAGCAAAATTCGTGGGTGCGAGCGACAGCTCGCACCTTAATCGAGAGCGCGTTAGCGCGACGCATTCTTACCCGAAAGGCCTACGAACTCGTTCCCTGTCCGGCCCTCAAGCCTCGCTTCACCCGTTAAAACCGCAGCGACAGGCAGGACAGGCCGCCGTCGAGCTTGCGGTATTCGCTCGTGTCGACGACGAGCGTCTTATAGCCGGCGTTCTGCACGGCCGCCAGCACGGCGGGGTAGCCTTCGGGCACGATGACGGTGTCGTTGACCCAGATGCAGTTTGCCGCATAGGCTTCGCTTTCGGGGATTTCGATGCGGTTGTACTGCTCGAAATCGGGCTTGGTAACAAATTCGCCGCTGACCAGCATGTTGTTGTTCTCAAGGTAGTTCACGCCGGTCTTCAGGTGCAGCACCAGCTCCAGCGGCACCTCGGAGCCTTCAAGCCCCCAACCCTTCAAGATCTCGCAGAACTGGCGGATGCCCTCTTCGTTGGTGCGGGCGCTGCGGCCCACGTAGAAGTGATCGCCGACCATCATGACGTCGCCGCCCTCAAGCGTGCCGGGTGCCTCGATGTGCGCGATGTGGTCGTCGTCGAAGAACTGGCGGATGGCGGGCTCGATCTCGTTCTTCTCGCCGTTGCGCGAAGAGGCGCCGGGGTTGGTGATGATGGCGCCGCAGCGCGTGATGACCGCCGGATCCTCGACGAAGCAGCTGTCGGGGAACTCCTCGAGCGCGGGGAGGACGGTCACCTCAACGTCGCACTGCTTGAGCGCCGCGATGTAGTCGTCGTGCTGCTTCAGCGCCAGGTTGTAGTCAGGCTTGCCCAGCTCAGGAGCACTGGTGATGCCGTCGGTCAGCGAATGGGCGGGACGGCGGACGATGACGTTGCTGAACTTCTTCATGAAATTCCTTTCGTGTTTGGCATTGCGCGCTGCCAAGTTGTGCGCAAAGCGGCTTCGCTTCGCATACGCGAATCACGTACTGGGTATTGTAGCGCTCTGGGGGTGGATGAGAGGTTGCATACGGAAGGCCCGCATTATGGAAGACGTGCGGTGGGGAAGGAGGGCGGCACGGAAGGCGAGTGCCGCGGGAAGTGCGCGGCGAGGAAGGAGGGCGGCTCGGAAGCCTGCGTTGTGGGAATCCCTGTTGAAGGAGGCTTCTGTTGCGGAAGTTGGGGGGGTGCAGATGAGGGGGTTGCGCGCGAGGGAGTGCGATGTCGGGGCGGGGCTTCTGTTCGGGTCTCAGCTCGCGCCGAGAGAGAACAGTGTCGCACCTTCGGTGCTCTCGATTAGGGCACGAGCCATGGCTCGTGCC
>CAVHFC010000020.1:0-20285 GCA_963635025.1 Eubacterium sp. CAG:786 | reverse complement strand
AGTCCCAGAAGCGCTTGGTGAGGCCTATGCGCGTTTGCGTTCCGGTTTTGCTGTATAGCGAGGTGAGGTGTCGCTGTACCACGCGCAGGGAAATTCCCAGGTCGGACGCCACCTGTTTGAGCGGCTGATCGGTGGCGGTGACGGCGGCGAGCACTTCGGTTTCGCGTGGGGTGAGCCCATAGCGTTCAGCGAACGCGGCGCAGCGTTCCTCGGGCGTCGGGGCGGCGACGGGTGCGGAGCCGGTGTTGGCTGCCGTGGTCGCTGCAGCATCGGTCGGCGTCGCACTGGTGCAGCCGCTTGCCTCGGCCTCAGCCGGCATTGCGCTGGCGCAGTCGCCCGCCACCGCAGCACCGCTCGGCACCGTAACATCGCCCGCAGCGCTCCCATCTTCACCCGGCACAGCTTGCCTGCTCGCAACCGCCTCCCCCGAACGCAAATCCATCATGCCGGTGGCGAACAGCAGCACGTTGATGCCAACGAGCAGCGGAAGCGTGGTTGCGGTGACGGCCACTGGGTTGCTGAACTGGATGACCAGCATATACGGCGCGCCGACCGCGATGGCGGTCACGTTGTTGAGCGCGCGTCCCATGCTGCACCAAAAATCGGGCAGCCTCAGGTGCGGGGCGATCCAGATGAACGTCGCCGTGTAGAACGTCATGAACGCGCCCGATCCGAAGAAGTAGGCGGCGTTTCCGATGAAATCGGGCATGTCGGCCTGCAGCCCCAGAACGGCCGCGGCGGTGAGAAGGGCGATCCAGAACATGGTGACGCCGATATAACGCGCATGCTTGATGTCGAATAGGATGCCGCCCAGCAGTCCGCCCGCCGCCAGCATAAGGCGCGGCGCTGGATCGGTATATTGGCTGGTCCAGGGCACAATTTCGTCGAAGGTGAGGTTATACAGCGTGTTGAACAGCAGCGCGAACAACAAGACCAAGGCGAGCATCAGGGCTATCGCGGTGTTGGCCGTCAGGTGGTCGAGGCGCCATCCGACAGTCGGGTGCGGTTCGATGCGCTTGTCGGCGCGCGTGGATCGGTAGGCCTTCAGCTCTTCGATCGCGCTCGCGGCCGGCCATGTGCCGATGACGAGCACGCTCATCGCCATGATGCCGACGGAAAGGACGATGACCTCGCCTACGCCGTTTGGTGTGAGGCCGAAGAAGGGGATCTGCGCCAACATGGCGAGCGCATGGCTAGCGCCGATGAAGGTGGCCGGATGCGCGACGTCGCGAGAGCGCACGCAGCAGGTCCAGTACACGGCGCCCCCTGCGCATCCGATCAGCAGAAAGGAAACGCTTCCGGCGGCAACGATCGAATATGGGGTGGGGCCTCCGGCCACGCCGGCGAGGCTCACGATTCCGAGTATCGTTGCGAAGGTGACGAATGCGCTGCGGAATTTCTCGGGAAGAAAGCGATTGAGCAGCGGAAACGCCAGAAGGCCGACGGTGCTGGCGCCCTGGATGGGAAGCTGTGCGAGCGTGGTGCCCGGACCGGCGAGGCTGCCCATGCGCGTTTGGAAGAACAGCGTCGCCTCAAGGAACACGAAGAAGAACAAGATGAGCGCGCAGAACAGACGCGCGTTTTTGCCGTCGATCCTGTCCATGCTCGCCTCCCCCGTGATCGAATTTCCCCGTCGGTCATTTACAACCGAACTATTCTACCGGTCATTAGTCAGGGGGGTTCTTGCATTTTCCCGATTCTTGAAAAAGAGTTGCGGGAGGGTCGGTCGGGCGCGAGGGTCTCGGCAGCCGATGGGATGGAGTCCTGTCGGGCAGCGTGAGGGTCCCGGCAGCTGTCGGGATGGGCCCCGCCGGTTGGCGGGGAAATGAGTGACGCGCCTAAAGGCGCTGAACAATTGATGCGCGAGTCATGCCTCGCGCCTACGAAAAATGGCTGGAAGCGCTGAGCCCTCGCGCCCATGAAAATTGGCTGGACGCGCTGAGCCCTCGCGCCCATGAAAATTGGCTGGATGCGTTGAGCTCCTTGTGCTTGGGAAAATTTGACCGGTGCGTTGAGCCGACGGTGAGAGGTGCGAGCGAAGGCCATGTGCTTTTATGTAGGTGCTGCTTGCTGGCGTGACGAGAGGGGCTTGTCAACCGGCGGGGAAGTGTGTGATGCGCCTAAAGGCGCTGACCAAGTAATGCGCGAGTCATGCCTCGCGCCTACGGATTTCTGGCGGGAAGGTTAACTCGGCAATCCGAACTTCGTAGGTGCGAGCCATGGCTCGCACCCAAATAGAAAGCGCCGAAGGCGCGCCACCATTATCCATCGAGGGGTCGTATATGCGACCCCTGTTTGCATTTCCCCAGGTGAAACGGGGTCGTTTCGTCACTTTGCCCGTCTGCCGTATGTGCGGCCTACCTTGCGCGCCCTTCTTTGGGAACACTGTAAACAGGTGACGTGGCGTTATCCCTCGCCGCGTCGGACATGCGCAATGCGGGGTCCTTGCCTGTCGAGGGCCGCGCGAAAGGGGGAAAGGCAATGAACGTATCAAGAGGGAAATGGCGCTTGAGGGCACGAACTTTCAAGCGCAAGGGAATGTGGAAGGCGGCAGCACGATGGAAGGAGGCCACACCATGAAATCCGACATGAAACGAAGCATGAAGCAAAACAAAGGTAAGCGCCTTCGTGTTGCGATGGCCGCTCTTTTGACGCTGGCGCTCAGTCCCCTGTTCAGCGGGCTGGCGTTCGCAGTGGACGACACGTCCGCGGGCAGCGCGTCCACAGGCAGCAACACGCCGACGAGCGGCACCAGCGCGCAGCCCACAATAGTGAGCGACGGCGCCGCCATCTCTGACCCGTCCACCATTTGGGACTGGGAAGGCCTCATCAACGACAAAACGATGAATGTCGGCCGCATTTGGACCGACAAGACCGTTTCGACGGGCGACATGACCAAAGAGAACATCACCGTGAAGAAGGCCGATGGCGGCGATTTCCTCACGGCACTCACGGCCCTGTCCTCGACGTCGAACCTGTCGAGCACGTCCACCACGCCGCTTGATATCGTGCTGGTGCTGGATATGTCATCGTCCATGAACGACACCATGGGCACGACCACGACCAAGAAGATTGATGCGCTTAAGACTGCGGCAAACACGTTTGTCGGTACGATTGAGGAGCAGAACGGGAAAATCACCGATGCGAATCAACAGCATCAGGTTGCTCTGGTGAGCTTCAATTCGAAGGCAACAACCCAGCAAAAAATGAAGACCTGCGCTGGGGATAACGCCACTGCTCTCAAGACCGCGATTAATAATCTGAAAACTTCTCAAGGCACGCGCTCCGATTACGGTTTGCAGGAGGCCCAGACGGTGCTGAAAGACTCCAAGCGCGATGGAGCTAAGCAGATCGTCGTGTTCTTTACCGACGGCACTCCAACGGAGAGCGGGACCTTCGATTCTTCCATCGCCAGCGCGGCTGTAACCACCGCCGGTGCCATGAAGGGCGAGAAGGCGACTATTTACACCATTGGCGTCCTTGGCAACGCGGATCCCTCGATCGACCCCGTTACCGGCACGTACGCTTCTGGCGCCAATGAAAACAAGTTCCTGCACGCGGTGTCGAGCAACTACCCAAGTGCGACGTATAAGAGCAGCACCTGGTCTTTCGGCGATCGCACGAAGGGCTCCGACGGCAAAGATGCCACGTTCTACAAGAGCGCGACAAATGCCACTGAGCTGAATAAGATCTTCGAAGACATCTCCAAAGAGATTACGGAAGGCGCGGGCTATCCCACCGCGACTGAGGAGGGCTACGCCTCCACGTCCGGCTATATCACCTTCAACGACCAGCTGGGCGACTATATGCAGGTGACCGACGACTACATGCAGGTGACCGACCAGTCGACGACCTACCTATCGGCGCTTGTTCTTGTCTACGACCGCGTGGTGTACACGAGCCCCAGTAAGAGCACCTATAAGACTACCAATGGCAGCATCGACACCTATACCTTCAGCGGTGAGGTGAACTCCGGCACCGGCAAAGGCAATCTGAGCGATCTGGTGATCACCGTGACGCACACCGACGACGTGGCCACGGGCGACCTGGTGCGAATGAGGATTCCGGCCTCGCTTATCCCGCTGCGTCATTTCAACGTCGATCTGACCAAAAACGAGATGAGCGTTGACGAGACCAAGCCGATTGCGCTGTTCTACACCACGGCGTTGAAGGACGGGGTGAAAAATCTTCTCGCCAACCCCGACGCGGCAATGGCCAAGTACATCGCGACCAACACCGACTCGACCACTGGCAAGGTGAACTTCTATGCCAACAAGTGGAACGGCGGTACCCTGGGCGACGCGACGGCGGTCTTCAACCCCTCCAGCGCGAACAGGTATTACTACTTCACGCAGGACACGCCCATCTATACCGATGAGGCGTGCACGCAGCGCGCCACCTCGATCGATGACGGCGCTACCTATTACTACAAGCACGAGTATTACCGCGCTAACGCGAGTAATGAGCCCGTCCTTGATTACGGTACGCGAAGCTTCCCTGGTGACAAGGCGAAGGTTTTCGAGGGTGCACTTAAGAAGGATGAGAACAACTGCTATTACTTCAAGGCCGGCACCGCGCGCTTGGTGTACATCAACGAACTGCACAAGCAGAAGAAGCCCAACACCACCGAGACGGCAGCCGACGTGCTGAACCCGATGTGGAACAGCGAGACTTCCGTCGCCGAGGCGACGACGGTGACGTCCCACCTGGGCAACAACGGCAAGCTTTCCGTCGAGAAGCCTGCGACGCTTGATATTTCCAAGACCGTCACCGTGCCCGGTGGCTATCAGCTGGACGATTATTCGAACACCGATTTCACTTTCGAGGTGAGCATTCCCCAGGCAAAGGGCAAGACCTTTGTCGCCCAGGTGTTCGATGCAAGCGGGAAAGCAGTGGGCGACTCCTTTAAGCTGGCATTTGATCCGACTGGCAAGGCTCAGCATTCCTTGAAGCACGGGCAAACGCTGCGGGTGTTCGGCCTGGACGCCGGATGGACCTATACGGTTAGCGAGCAGTCTGTTGACGGCTTCACGAAAGCTGCTTCGGGCGCGGAAGGCACGTTTGCTGCCGGCCAGACCGCACGGGCGAGCTTTATCAACAGCTACAGCGCCACCGGTAAGCTCGAGGGGGAAACGGCCCTTGCTGGCTCCAAGGTGCTGACCGGTCGCGACTGGGAGAAGACGGATTCCTTCACGTTCAAGATCGCCGCTGAGACAGCCGGTGCCCCGCTGCCGAAGGACGCGCAGGGCAAGGTGGCCGATACGGTTACCGTTACGTGCCCCGAGGCGGGTGCCAAGGCGGGCGATAAGGTCGGCTTCAATTTTGGCGACATCGCTTATGACAAGCCGGGGACTTATGTCTATCGGGTCTTCGAGGACACCGGTGCAAGCGAGATCAACCCTGGCGTGACCGCATCGCAGGCGCTCTATGAGGTTACGGTGACGGTGATCGACAACGGCGACGGCACCTTGAAGGTCGAGCCTGCCATAAAGCAGCTGAACAGCGACGCGGGCGCTTCGCTTGACGCTGTTGCCAGCAGCCTGAAGTTCGTCAACACCTATGCTGCGGATCCGGTCGACTATGATGCCGCCGCGCAGCTGGGTATCTACAAGCAACTTACGGGTCGCGATTGGCTTGACTCCGACGAGTTCACCTTCACGCTTGAGGCGCTGACCGACGGCGCGCCCATGCCTGCGAAAGCCACCGCCACGGTGACCAAGGCGAACGTGGCCGCAGGCGGCAAGGCCCCCGTGACCTTCGGCAACATCACGTACACGAAGCCCGGCACCTACCAGTACCAGGTGACCGAGCAGAACGCCGGCAAGACGATCGCGGGCGTGGCGCATTCCGCCAACGCGGCGAAGTTCACCGTCGAGGTGACCGACCTTAACAAGGATGGCGCGCACACCGGCAAGCTTGTTGCCACCGCCACGATGGATGAGGGCGGCGAGGCGGCGTTCACGAACACGTATGAGGCCTCTACCGGCGATAAGGGCGCGGTGCAGATTTCCGCGACCAAGACGCTGACCGGGCGCGACATGGCAGCCGGCGAGTTCACCTTCGGGGTGCGCTTGGCCAATGAGAAGACCGACGTGCTGACCGCGGCGAACGCGGCTGACGGAACCGTGGCGTTCGGGAAGCTGAGCTACACGACCGACACCCTGGCCGACCTGGTAGCCGCGGGCCATGCGACCAAGGCTACGACGGCCGACGGCAAGGCCGCTTGGATGATCCCGTATGTGGCGCACGAGAACACCGACGGCCTGGCTGACAAGGGCATCATCGCCACGACGCAGCCCATCGCGTTCACGGTGACCGTCATCGACAACGGCGACGGCACCCTGACGGCCACGGCCGACATGCCCGAGGGCGGGCTCGTATTCGCAAACTCCTACGAGCCTAAGCAGGTGTCCTACGACGCCGTTGCGAACCTGGGTATTTACAAGCAGCTCGAGGGCCGCGGGTGGATGGATTCCGATGAGTTCACGTTCGAGATCAAGGCGCTGACCGACGGCGCGCCTATGCCCGAGAACGCAACCGCCACGGTGACCAAGGCGAACGTGGGCACCGACGGCAAGGCTCCTGTGACCTTCGGGAACATCACGTACACGAAGCCCGGCACCTACCAGTACCAGGTGACCGAGCAGAACGCCGGCAAGACGATCGCGGGCGTGGCGCATTCCGCCAACGCGGCGAAGTTCACCGTCGAGGTGACCGACCTCGACAAGGACGGCGCGCACACCGGCAAGCTCGTCATTGCTTCGCTGAAGCTTGATTCCGGCACCGTTGGGTTCACCAACACCTATGGGGCGACGAACGTTTCCTACGACACGGCGAACGCGGGCCTGAACAAGGTTCTGACCGGCCGCGATTGGCTTGATTCCGATGCCTTCACGTTCAAGATCGCTGCGAAGACCGAAGGCGCGCCTCTGCCGCAGGACGCCGCCGGCAAGACGGTGGACGAAGTTGTGGTGACGAAGGCCAATGCCAAGGCGTTCGGCTTCGGGACCATGACGTTCACGCAGGATATGGTCAAGAACGAGCCGAACCGCACCAAGGTGTTCGAGTATGTGGTGACCGAGGTTGCGGGCGACATCCCCGGCGTTGCGTACTCCACCAACGCGGCGACCATCAAGGTCACCGTGAGCGACAACAACCAGGGCGAGCTGACCGCGACGGCGGCGGTCGAAAACCCGACGTTCACCAACGCGTACCAGACGTCCTTGAGCTACACGGCGGCTGGCGGGCTGAACGTGGCGAAGACGCTGAATGGCCGCGATATGACGGAAGGCCAGTTCACGATTGCCGTTGTGCCTGATGGCGAAGCGGCGGCTGCGGCTCTGGGCATTCCGGCTGAAGGCGTGAAGGTTGCCATGCCGGCTGCTGCCGACGGTGCGCAGGCGGTGTGTAGCGTGCTGGCCGGGCGCAACGTGACGTTCACGCAGAACGACGCGGGCAAGGTCTTCGGCTACAAGGTTCACGAGGTCGTGGGCACGCAGGACGGCTACACCTATGACCAGGCTGAACGTACGGTGATCATTGCCGTGGCCGATAATCCGACGAAGGCGGCGCTCACCGTCACCACGACGGTTGCGGGCGGGCCCGAGGGCACGCAGGTGTTCACGTATGCGAAGGACGGTGCCGTGGGTGCGACGGCGGTTGTTCCCTTCGTGAACACGTATTTCGCTTCGACCGACGTTCCGGGGGGCACGGCGGCTGAAGTGGACGCGACCAAGACGCTGACCGGGCGCGACATGGTTGCCGGCGAGTTCACCTTCGGGGTGCGCCTGGCCGGTACCGACGCCGATGTGCTGACCGCGGCGAACGCGGCCGACGGAACCGTGGCGTTCGGGAAGCTGAGCTACACGACCGACACCCTGGCCGACCTGGTGGCCGCGGGCCACGCGACCAAGGGCGCGACGGCCGACGGCAAGGTGGCCTGGACAATCCCGTACGTGGCGCACGAGGACACCGAGGGGCTCGCTGAGGTGGGCGTCACGGCGACGACGCAGCCCATCGCGTTCACGGTGACCGTCGTCGACAACGGCGACGGAACCCTGACGGCCGCGGCTGACATGCCCGAGGGCGGGCTGGCGTTCGCGAACCAGTACGCGACGGGTGACCCTGCGACGGTTGGCATCGCCGGTGTGAAGGTGCTGCAGCATGACGAGGGCCTGACGCCCGATAGCATCGCTGGGAAGTTCACCTTCACCATCAGCTCTGCTGACCCGGCGGCTCCGCTGCCGGCGGACATGCAAGGCGCTGTTGCTACGACGGCGACCAACGACGCGAACGGCAACGTGGCGTTCGGGACGATCGCGTTCACGTTGGACGACCTGAACCGCGCATTGGGGGATGCGGGGAAGAAGGCCGAGGCTGCGGGTGAGGCCGCGGGCAAGGCCGATGAGGCGGCTGGTAAGGCTGCGGCCGAGGCTGCGACCGGCGAGGCTGCTGCCAAGACCGCGGGCGAAGCCAAGGCCGACAAGGCTGCGGCACCTGCGCCGCGTTCGTACACGTTCGTCTACACCATCACCGAGACGGGTTCCGTCCCCGGCGTGACGAACGATGCGACAGCCAAGACGGTTTCCGTCAAGGTGACCGACGACGGCGTGGGCAAGCTGACGGCCGAGGTGCTCGGAGAGTCCGGCAAACCGGCGTTCACGTTCGCCAACAGCTACAACGTGGTGCCGACCGAGTCCAGCGTGACGGATCAGATCGACGTCACCAAGAAGCTGACCGGGCGCGATATGGCTGCTAGTGAGTTCACCTTCGAACTGCTTGAAGGTGAAGAAGTGGTGGCGCAGGGCGTCAACGATGCCAGCGGTGCGGTGACATTCGACCCGATCACCTACGCGAAGCCCGGAACGCATCAGTACGCGATGCGCGAGGTGGGCGCTGGCACCACTGTCGACGGCGTGACGTACGACGGCGCGACGTACCAGGTGAACACCACGGTAACCGACGACGGCAAGGGGGGCCTGACCGTTACGCACAAGCTTGCAAGCGGTGAAGGCGCCGTGTTCGGGAACACGTACGCAGTCGAGCCGGCCTCGGCGGTCATCGGGGCATCCAAGGCCCTTGAGGGGAAGGACCTGACCGACGGCCAGTTCACGTTCAAGCTGACCGGTGCCGACGGCACGGAGCTGTTCGCGAAGAACAAGGCCGACGGCACGGTGACGTTCGCGGCCATCACGTTCGACGAGGAGGGGACGTATGCATACACGATGACCGAGGTCGACGACGAGCAGGCGAACGTGACCTACGATACGGCTGCTTATAAGGTGACGGTTACGGTGACCGACGATGGCAAGGGGCATCTGGTTGCCGTGGTTGCCGGCGACGGCGAAGATGCGGCGGTGTTCCACAACGCCTACGTCGAGCCGACGCCCGAGCCGGAACCGACCCCGACTCCGAAGGTGACGCCGACGCCCACGCCGAAGCAGACGGCAACTCCGACCACGACTACGACCACCACGACCACGACGACGAAGGCGACCCCCGTGAAAACGGGCGACGAGATCTTCTCTTTGGCTGTGGCGTTCGGCCTGATGGTTGCCGCGGTGGCGGGCATGATCATCGCAATCGCCTTCGCGCGTAAGCGCGATTAGCGAAGGGGCCCGGTGGAGCGCATGCCACCGTGGCGCAGCGGGGGCGGCGGGACGAGGAACCGCCGCCCCCGCAAAAGAGCCGCGAGCGGTTTCGCTCGCGGCTCTTTCTGTGTGGTGGAGGTGTTCCGCAGAGAGAGGGACGCCATGATGTGGGGGGGCGATGCCACGTCGATAGGCTCCGGTAGCGGCTCGCTCCGGTAGGTCCCGATAGCGGCCACGCCGGTAGGTCCCGGCTTGCGCCGGGAAGAGTGTGGCGCGCTTCGCGCTTTTGATTAAGGTGCGAGCCATGCCTCGCACCCACGAAACTTCGATGTCGGGATAACGCTGCAGCAAGATTTTCGTAGCGAGGTATGACGCTGCAAAATTCGTAGGCGCAAGCCATGGCTCGCGCAGTACTAGAGAGCGCCGAAGGCGCGACACAAAATTCAATGAGGCTGCGAGCGTCGCAATCTCGCAAACCGCCATCGCTCCGCATAAAAACACTGTCGCACCCTTCGGGTGCTCTCGATTAAGGTGCGAGCTGTCGCTCGCACCCACGAAGCTGGGGCCGTTGGGTCAGCCCCTCTCGCGCGGGGGCAACACGCACTTCGACCCTAAACCGCCCGCACCTCAATCCCTGCTTCCCGCAAAGCCTTGCGGATCTTGCCGGCGAACTCCAACGCGTGGGCGTTGTCGCCGTGGACGCACACGGTGTCGGCCTGTACGGCGATGGTCTTTCCCGAAGCCGCCTCGATGTTCCCCTGCGAAACCGCGCGCACGACGCGGGCCACGGCGAACTCTTCGTCGGTGATGACGGCGTCGGGAAGCTTGCGCGACACCAGCAGCCCCTCGTCGGTGTAGTTGCGGTCGGCGAAGAACTCCTGCGCGGTGCGAATGCCCGCTGCCTCACCTGCGCGGATAAGCTCGCCGTTCGCCAAGCCCACCAGCACCAGATCCGGATCGGCATCGTGGACGGCCTGCGCGATTGCCTGCGCCAGGTCGGCATCGACGGCGGCGCGGTTGTACAGCTGGCCGTGCGGCTTCACGTGATGCATGCGCGCCCCGACCGATCGACAGAACGCCTGCAGCGCCCCCATCTGGTACAACACATAGGAATACGCTTCATCGGGCGAAAGCGCCATATCCCTGCGGCCAAAGCCCTGCAGGTCGGGATACCCCGGATGCGCGCCGATGGCCACGCCTGCCTCGGCGGCCAGCTTCACGGTGCGCCGCATTACAACCGGGTCGCCGGCGTGCATGCCGCACGCCACGTTGACGCTCGAAACAAGCGGGATGACCTGGTCGTCAAGTCCCAGCGTATAGCGCCCGAAGCTTTCGCCCAAATCGGAATTAAGATCGATGCGTGCCATTGAGAATCCCTTCCTCAACAAGTTGGGCAACCGTCCCGGCCGAAGACCGATCGCGGTTGCCCCTTCCTGAACCTCGCAGGTCCACTAAAGTCAGTGAGCGGGCCTGCAGTGCGTCGAATTCGCGTGAAGCAAGCGGGCATTGGCCTTCTTGGCCATGCCCGCGCAGCTGAATGCGAAGGTGGCGTGCTGCAGGCCCGCACAGCGTCGGCGTTGCCGTCTGCCGTCAGGCAGATGGGATAAGCTACCCCTTCAAATCCACATTCTTCGTGTCGGTGATCAGCATGTGGCCGGGGGCGTGCGTTATGGCGAACGGCGGCTTGCTGTTCATGACGATGGACTGCGGGGTGACGCCGCATGCCCAGAACACCGGCACCTCGCCGTCCTTGATCTCCACCGGGTCGCCGAAGTCGGGCTTGTTGATGTCGGCGATGCCGATGGCCGCCGGGTCGCCGATGTGGATGGGCGCGCCGTGCACCTTCGGGATGGCGCCGGAAATCTGCACCGCCTTCACCACCTGGTCGTATGGGATGGGGCGCATGCTGACCACGGTGTTGCCGCTCATCGACCCGGCGGGGTGGCACGCCTTGTTCGTCAGGTACATGGACACGTTGCGGCCCATGGTGTTGTGGCGCATCTCGATGCCGGCCTCGATGAGCTCGCTTTCGAAGCTGAACGAGCAGCCGATGATGAAGGCGACCAGGTCATCGCGCCAATAGCTGGAAACGTCGGTGACCTCGTCGGTCATCACGCCGTTCTCGTAGATGCGGTAGCGCGGGAAGTCGGTGGCCACGTCGCAGTCCTCGGCGCAGATATGCGTCATGCGGTCGCCGATCTCGGTGACCTCTAGGATGGGGCAGGGCTTGGGGTTGCGCTGTGCGAACAGCAGAAAGTCCCAGGCCTGCTCGCGCGGCAGGATGATCAGGTTCGCCTGCGCGTATCCGGGGCACAGGCCGCTGGTGGGTGCGGCGAACTGGCCGGAGCGGATCAAGTGGCGCGCCTCGACCGGCGTGGCGCTCAGCATCTTCTCCCAAATCCCCTGGTCAACGCCTTCCGGTTTTGCGGGCGTCGGCATTTCGATTCCCATAACGCATCCTTCCTTTCGCTTAGACTTCGCCTGCTAGGAAGCGCTCGATGAAGCTGGTGTCGGCCTCTCCGGCGCAGAACGTGTCGTTTTCCATGATGGTGTACTGGAAGTCCAGGTTGGTGTTCACGCCCACGATGACCATTTCCTCAAGCGCGGTGCGCATTTTCGCGATGGCCTCGGTGCGGTCGCGCCCGTGCACGATAATCTTCGCAATCATGGAATCGTAGAACGGCGAGATCTCGAACCCGTCGTAGGCGGCGGTGTCGACGCGCACGCCGTTGCCGCCGGGCAGATGCATCTGCGTGATGGTGCCGGGCGAGGGCATGAAGTTCTTCTCGGGCGTTTCGGCGTTGATGCGGCACTCGATGGCGTGTCCCTGCAGCGCCACGTCTTCCTGGGAAAACGACAGCGGCTCGCCGGCGGCCACGCGGATCATCTCGCCCACCAGGTCGGTGTGCGTCACCATCTCCGTGACGCAGTGCTCCACCTGGATGCGCGTGTTCATCTCCATGAAGTAGTAGTTGCGATCGGGGTCCATCAGAAACTCGATGGTGCCCGCCGAGGTGTACCCGGCGGCCTTCGCGGCCTTCACCGCGTCGGCCATCATACTCTGGCGAAGCTTCTCGTCGGCTGCTAGCAGCGGGCTCGGGCTTTCCTCGATCATCTTCTGATGGTTGCGCTGCACGCTGCAGTCGCGCTCGCCAAGGGCCACCACGTTGCCGTGGTTGTCGGCGATGATCTGCACCTCCACGTGGCGCGGGTTCTGCACGGCGCGCTCCAGGTACATGGTGTTGTCGCCGAAGCCGTTGACCGATTCGCGCTGCGCGATGCTGAACATCTCGGCGAAATCCTCTTCCGATTCCGACACGCGCATGCCCTTGCCGCCGCCGCCCGACGACGCCTTGATCATGATGGGCCAGCCAATGAGTCGTGCCTGCTCAAGCGCCTCGTCAACGTCGTGCAGGCCCTTCTTCGTGCCGGGAACAACCGGAACGCCGGCGTCCATCATGGTGCGGCGCGCCTGGCTCTTGTTGCCCATGCGGTCGATAACCTCGGGCGCCGGGCCGATGAACACGATGTCGTTTTCGCGGCACAGCTTGGCGAAGGTGGAATTTTCGGACAGGAAGCCGTAGCCGGGATGGATGGCGTCGGCCCCGGTGCCCTGCGCGGCCGCCAGGATGGCGGTGGTGTTGAGGTAGGAATCGCGCGCGGGGGCGGGCCCGATGCATACGGCCTCGTCGGCCAGGTACACGTGCAGCGCGTGGCGGTCGGCCGTGGAGTAGACGGCCACCGTCTTGATGCCCATGGCGCGGCAGGCGCGGATGATGCGCACGGCTATCTCGCCACGGTTCGCGATGAGGATCTTGTTGAACATGCTCGCCAGCTTCCCGCGCTTAAGCGTTCGCGCTGGTGTCGATGCGGAACAGCGGCTGATCGTATTCGACCTGCTTGCCGTTTGCGGCCAAAATCTCGGTGACCACGCCGGGGGCGGGGGCCGTGATCTCGTTCATCATCTTCATGGCCTCCACGATAGCGAGCGTCTGGCCGGCCAAAACCTCCTGGCCGACCTTGACGAACGGGTCCTCGTCGGGGCTCGGCGCCACGTAGAACGTGCCGACCATGGGGCTGCGCACCAGGCTGTCGGAATCGTCCTCGGCAGGCAGGGGCGCGGCGGCTGCTCCGGCGGTGACCCCGGTCAGCTCGGCGCGCGCGTTGAGCAGCTGTCCGACGCGCTCGGCCATCACCGGGATGGAGGCGCCGGCGGCGGGCTTGCGCTCCAGCTCGATCTCGCAGGTGGCGTCCTTGTAGCGCAGCGACGTGAGCTCGCCCTCGTCCATGACGCTGAGCAGGTCGAGAATGTTCTCGCGGCGTTGCTTGAGTTCTGCCTCGCGTGCGGCGTCGGTGGTGCCGGCTTGCGTTTCGGTGGTTTCGTTGTGGCTCATCGGTGCTCCTATCTAGTGCTGCCCTGCGGCATGGTTGCTGGTGTTTGCGGTCAAGTCGGAATCGCTGCGCGGTTGCGCTCCCGCCTGGCCGGGGGTTGGCTTGTTCAGCTCGATCCAAAGTCGCTGCTCGCCCGACCCTCGCTCGCGCGATTGCGCTTCTAAGATGGGCGTCAGGCGCCTGGCGGTTCGACGGGGTGAAATGCCTCCGTAGCACGGGCGCTTCACCATCTTTGCAAGCGCCTCCATGTGGCGCGCCTCGGCGCGGTAGGCCTCCTGGGCTTCCTGCACGCTCACCGGGGTGAAGCGGATGGTGCGCCCCGGCGTGCACTGCACGAGTTTCGGAACGTCAACGCTGCAAACGGTGCCGATCTTCGCGTAGCCGCCGGTGGTTTGGCGGTCGGAAAGCATGATGATCGGGCGCCCGTCTGCGGGGATTTGCACCGCGCCGTAGGCGATGCCGTCGGAGATGATGTCGCTGCCGTCGTAGGTGTCGATCTCCGGTCCGTCCAGGCGAAAGCCCATGCGGTCGCATTTGCTGGTGGTCGTGTACGGCTTGCCGTAGAAGGTGTCGATGCCTTCTTGCGTGAACATGTCCTCCTGCGGGCCGGGCACGACGCGCAGCGTGACCGAATCGTCGTCGAAGCCGTAGAACGCGTCGTCGTATTCAACGACGTGCGAGCCCATGTTCGGCAGGAAATCGATGTTGCTGGTGCGGAAGGGCAGGTAGTCGCCCGTGATAAGCGAGCGTCCTTTCCATCCGCCGATGCCACACTTCAGGTTGGTGGATCGGCTGCCCATGACCTCGGGCGCGTCAATGCTTCCGCCGGCGACGGCCAAATACCCGTACATGCCCTTCTTCGGCGCGCCGAACGAAAGCACGCTGCCGCGGCGCACGAGCACCGCCATGTACATGGGCACGGGGCGCCCGTCCAGCTTGGGTCCGAAATCGCCGCCGGTGATGGCGACGAAGGTGTTGGTGGTGAAGCGCAGTGTGGGCCCGGCCAGGCAGAACTCCAGCACCGGCGCGTTCGGGTCGTTGTCCACCAGTAGGTTCGCGATGCGGAAGGCGCGCGCGTCCATGACGCCGGAAGGCGAAAAGCCGCTGCCCAGATACCCGACGCGGCCTTTGTCCTGAACCGTGGTGAGGATGCCGGGCTTGATGGCGGTCACTCCCATGTTAGGCTCCTTCCACGATGACGTTGCACTCCCAGTCGCCGGCGGCTATCTGGGCCTCGATGGCGTCGTACTGGGCGCGGGTGATGGGCTGGAATCGCAGGTATTCGCCGGCCTGATACAGAATGGGCGGCGTGCGGTCGGGGTCGTAGGGGCGCACGGGGCTGCGGCCGATGATCTGCCAGCCGCCGGGGCTTGCCAGCGGGTAGATGCCCGTTTGCGCGCCGCCGATGCCCACGCTGCCTGCGGGGATTTCCGTGCGCGGCTGAGCTAGGCGCGGCGTGTGCAGGCGCTCGTCCAGGCCTCCCAAGTAGGCGAAGCCGGGCAGGAATCCCAGCATGTCGATCAGGTAATCGCGCCCGGAATGCAGGGCTATCACGTCCTGCTCGCTCATGTCGGCGTGCTCGGCGACGGTGGGCAGGTCGGGGGCGAATTCGCCTTCGTAGCACACGGGAATGACCACGATGCGCTTGATGGTTGCCTCGGCGGCCGCAAGGTCGCGCAGCTTGCCGCGAACGCGCCGGCACAGATCGTCGTAGCTGATGGTGCAGGGGTCGTAGGTGACCATGAGCGAGCAGAACGTGGGCACCAGTTCCCGAACGCCGGGGATGGGGTCGTCGGAAAGCGTTTGCGCGGCGACGCGGATCATGCCGCTTGTTTGCGGCGATATCGTTTTCGCGAACTCCAGGTTTATCGCGGAGTCGCCGGCGACGGTGATGTCGAATCCAGCCAAGATGTACCCTCACGTTGATCGTTTTGTTCCTCCACCATGCTAAAGCAAAGTGGGGCGAAACGGCATTTTGGTAATATACTTGCAACCTATCTGATTAATAGTAATTCACCGCACCGCCCGCTGTGTTTCGGATGCGTATCCAATCGGCTGGCGGTCGCGTGCGTAAGGGTAAGTTGAGCGGCGTCGAGCGCATTGACGCCGAGGATAACGAAAGCGTTGAGGATGGAAAGAGCTATTTTCCTGGCCGTGTTCCTGTTCGGGTACACGGTGCAGGCCATCACCGGGTTCGCCGGCAACATATTCTGCATGCCCGTGGGCACCTATCTGCTGGGGCTGCAGAACTCGGTTTCCATTTTGAACACGACGGGGTTTTTGGGCTGCGGCCTTTTGGCCGTGATTCACCGCAAGAACATCCACTGGCAGGAGCTGGGCAAGATCGTACTGGTCATGCTGCCGTTCGTGGCGTTCGGCGCTTGGCTTGACTCCGTCATCCCGCTGCATGCGCTGCTGAAGATATATGGCCTGATCATCCTTGCCATCGGCATTAAGAACCTGGTGCAGAAGAAGCAGTCGTTTCTGCCCGAATGGGCGCTGTGGATGGTGCTCATCGCGGCGGGCCTGGTGCAGGGCATGTTCGTTTCCGGCGGCGCCTTGCTGGTCATCTACGCGGTGCAGAAGCTGCACGACAAGGAGCAGTTTCGCGCCACGCTGTCGGCGGTGTGGGCGATTTTGAACCTGCTGTACGCCATCTTCCAGGTGCAGCAGGGGCATTTCACCGGTGACGTGTGGATCACCGTTGTCTGCTGCATCCCGCTGATCGCGCTGGCAACGTTCGTGGGCGGCAAGCTGGGCAAACGTCTGAGCCAAGAACGCTTCCTGAAACTGGCGTACGTCCTGCTGCTGGTAATCGGAGCCGTGCTGCTAGCAACCAGCTAAACGGGCTTGCGGCAGGCAATTCGTGGGATCGAGCGAGAGCGCTATTAGAGAGCGCCGAAGGCGCGACGCAAAATTTAAAACCGCGGGATGTGCCGATCTCGCGAACCGTTCCCGTCCCGCGTAAAAAAGTGTGGCGCGGTTCATTCTGAACCGCTTTCGATTAAGGTGCGAGTTATGCCTCGCACCCACGAAACCCCAGGTGAAAACGGTAATAGAGCAGCAAGATGTCGCGGGATCGTTCCCCTCGCAACAAAAATCTCCGCCAGGGAAAGGCGTCTCCTTGGCAGCAAAAATTCGTAGGCGCGAGGCACGACTCGCGCATCAATAGAGAGCGCCGTAGGCGCGACACACGAATCTTGGCGAGGGCGTCAACCCAACGACAAGGTTTCCAACCGAAAGCGCCCCCTGCGGCTGCAAGCTGCAGGGGGCGTTGTTTCGTGCGTGATTTCGGCTGCCGAACGGCCGAGCGGTTGAACGCCGGCTGTCACCAAACGGTTGAACGCCGTCGACCGAACGCCGATTGCCGAAGGCTAGTCCTGCTTGACCACCAGCACGTCGCAGCGGACGTTGCGGATCAGGTAGGTGGAGACGCTGCCCACGAACACGTACTTGATGTTGGAGAGGCCGCGCTCGCCGCAGATGACCAGGTCGGGGGTGTTCGGCTCGATGAGCTGCTTGGACAGCGTGTCGGTGATGCGGCCGGCGCGCACCATCAGCTGCACGGAGGGGATGTCCGGGTTGCTGCGCGCAGCCTCGAACAGATCGGCCAGGTCGGTTTCGATGCGGGTCTTGCCCTCGTTGCACAAAAGCTCGAAGTCAACGCCCGAAGCCTCGTAAGGCACGGAGTCGATGACGTGACCGAAAATCAGGTCGGCGCCGTCTGCGGCAGCCAGAGCGATAGCGCGCTCCATAACGGCGCGCTGCGTGGACGAACCGTCCAATGCCGCGAAAATGCGCTTGTATCCGAATGCCATGGGAAACCCCTTTCGTCATGCGCGACCCCGGTCGCGCGGTTTTATGGCGGGTGGAATAGAGTGCGCCAAGTTCGGCGGCGCCCGCTTTCAACGACATTGTACCCCAACCTGCGGCCTTGGATGTTTCGGCTCGTAAACGAGAAACGCTAGGGACGGGAAAGTTCGCCCGCCTTCCGCATTTCGATGTGAAAGTTTGCCCGGCCGGCCGCGTATCAGCGGGTTTCATCGGGCGAAGTGGTAAGGTTTGCCCAGTAATATGGAAAGGCCGCGCGTGGGAATTTGCCGCGTGGCGCAATGCAAGGAGCACCTATGATCGACGATCGCATGTACAACCTGGGTAACGAGCCTTCGGCAATCCGCGAGCTGTTCGCTTACGGCATGAAGCGCAAGGCCGAAATCGGCGAAGACAAGGTGTTCGACTACAGCATCGGCAACCCGAGCGTGCCCGCCCCGCAGAAGGTGGCCGACACCATCGCTGAGGCAATAAAGCTTTCCCCTGTTGAGCTGCACGCATATTCACCCGCGGCCGGCATCCCCGCGGTGCGCCAGGCCGTTGCCGACAGCATCGCGCGCCGCTATGGCATTGAGGCCAAGGCTTCCCACGTGTACATGACCGTGGGCGCCGCCGCTTCCATCACCATCAGCCTGGGCGCCATCACCAGCCCCGGCGACGAGGTCATCGTGCCCACCCCGTACTTCCCCGAGTACAAGGTTTGGATCGAGACGATGGGTTGCTCCATCGTGGAGGTGCCGGCGCAGGTTCCCAGCTTCCAGCTCGACATCGAGGCCATGGGCGCCGCCATCACGCCCAAGACGGCCGCCGTCATCGTCAACTCGCCGAACAACCCGGTCGGCGCCGTGTACACGCGCGAGAATCTGGAAGCGCTCGCCGCCATGCTGCACGCTAAGGAAGAGGAGATCGGCCACCCGATTTACCTGATCAGCGACGAGCCGTATCGCGAGATTGTGTACGGCGCCGAGGTTCCCTACGTGCCTTCCATCTACGCGCGCACGCTCGTGTGCTATTCGTATTCCAAGGCGCTCAGCCTGCCGGGCGAGCGCGTCGGCTACATTTACGTGTCCGATACCATGGATGCCGAAGAGGCCGACCGCGTGTTCTTCGCCGTCGCCGGCGCTGGTCGCGCGCATGGTTACGTTTGCGCGCCGGTGCTGTTCCAGCGCGTGGCGGCCGCGTGCGTCGACGAGCCTGCCGACGTTGCCGCCTACGCCGAGAACCGTCGCATCCTCACCGAGGGTCTTGACGAGCTGGGTTACGAATACGTGCAGCCCGACGGCGCGTTCTACCTGTGGGTGCGCGCGCTCGAGGACGATGCGCAGGCGTTTGGCGAAAAAGCCAAGAAGCACGAGCTTTTGCTGGTGCCTTCCGACAGCTTCGGCGTGCCGGGTTGGGTGCGCTTGAGTTACTGCATCGCGAAGAAGACCATCGAGGACAGCATGCCCGCCTTCGCAGCGCTGAAGAAGGATTACGAGTAAGGGTTTTGCACGGCGCGGCGCGACGGGGCGGGCCGGCTCGAATGGGACAGCCCGCCCGCTCAGGGGCAGGGGCGCTGGCAAGTTTTTCGAGTTTCCGGGCCTCTGTGCAGCCGAAACGGGGCGAAATGGCAAGAAACTCGAGCTCCTGTAGCGCCGTGCGCGTTTTGCGATACAGGAACGCCGATGGTTCGCCATCGGAGGCCGAATCCCGTGCACGGCGGTTCGGAAACTCGCGAAACTTGCCACAGGAGGCCCTTCCGCTCGCGTTTCGAGAAATGTGACGCGCTTCGCGCTTTCAAGTAAGGTGCGAGTCATGCCTCGCACCCACGAAATTCCAGGTGGGGCGTTAATCCAGTGGCAGGATGTTGCGGGATCATCCTGCCCCACAACAAGAATATGCGCCTCATGAAAGCGTCAAGCTTGCAGCAGGGGTTCGCGTCAGGCGAAAGCCGGCAATAAAAATTCGTGGGGTCGAGCGAAAGCTCGACCCGCACTTAAGAGCGACGCCAGGCGCGACACATAATTTCCCCTATACGTTGGCGGGGCGCTCTACGGCGTCGTACTCTGCTAGCGACGCTGCGTATCCGGGCTCGAGATATTTCGTCGAGTAGTAGTACACGTCGCCGTTCGATGCGACGGTTCGCTCGATGTCGGGGTAGTTGCCCGAATCGCGCACCGCTTCCCATGTTCGCTGAATCTGCTCGTCGGTCATGGAGAACGGCGGGTTGCGCAGGCACTCGGCAGCATAGGGCCTCGGGTAGACGCGCGAATCCTCGCGCACGCATTCCACGAACGTGACCTGCGGATTGTCCTCGGCGGCCAAAAACGCCCAGTGCGCGTAGTTGTCGGTCATGAGCGTTTGGTCGTACAGGTAGTAGCTGTGCATGCCCATGAGCACCTTGATGCGGTTGCAGCTGATTTCCTTGCGAACCGGCGCGGCGTTCTCGTCCTCCACCAGCACCCATTCGCCCTCGATCTGCTCGAGCTTGTA
>CAVHFC010000019.1:26470-31115 GCA_963635025.1 Eubacterium sp. CAG:786 | reverse complement strand
CTCGCACCGTACTAGGAAGCACCCGAAGGTGCGCCAGTGTTTTCAACGCTGGGCGCGGAAAACGCCGGGGGCTGTCGTAATCCGTGCATTTAGAAAGGGTTAGGTCGACGCACGCAGGCTTTGCCGGTACAATTACAAGGCTTGCGTCTTGCGCGCGAGCAATCGCAAACAACCATCGACAATACGTCCCGCTCCGCTGGCTATATCGTCCGGAAGGGACAGCGGAAAGAGCAACTCAATGGCTTCGATGTCAGACCAGATATCTTCGCGCCGGACCTTCGCGATCATCTCGCACCCCGATGCCGGCAAAACAACCCTGACCGAGAAACTGCTCCTGTATTCAGGCAGCATCCAGACGGCCGGTTCAGTCAAGGGCAAGGCTTCGGCGAAACACGCCGTTTCCGACTGGATGGACATCGAAAAGGAGCGCGGTATCTCCGTCACGTCCTCGGTGCTGCAGTTCAACTACGCCGGCAAGTGCGTGAACATCCTTGACACCCCCGGCCACCAGGACTTTTCCGAAGACACCTACCGCACGCTCATGGCTGCCGACGCAGCGGTCATGGTCATCGACGCGGCAAAGGGCGTCGAGCCGCAGACCATCAAGCTGTTCAAGGCCTGCACGCTTCGTCATATTCCCATTTTCACGTTCGTGAACAAGCTCGACCGCGACGCGCGCGACCCCTTCGAGCTGATGGAGGAGATCGAAGACGTGCTGGGCATCGGAACCTACCCGATGAACTGGCCTATCGGTTCCGGCCGTAACTTCCGTGGCGTTTTCGACCGTCAAACGCGTCGCGTCATCGCCTTCGACGGCGACGGTCGCGGCAACTCCACGAAGAAGGTTGCCGAGATCGAGGCCGAGCTGGGCGCGCCGGAAATGGATGAGCTTATTGGCGAGGAGAACCACGCCAACTTAAACGACGACATCGAGCTTCTGGACGGCGCGGGCGACGAGCTTGATCTTGAGGCTGTGAACTGCGGAAAGCTCACGCCGGCGTTCTTCGGCAGCGCGCTGACGAACTTCGGCGTCGAACCGTTTTTGAACGAATTTTTGCGCCTTGCGCCCTCGCCGCTGCCCTACACCGACACGCTCGCCGACGAGCAGGTGGAACCCACGTCCGAGACATTTTCGGGCTTCGTGTTCAAGATTCAGGCGAACATGGACAAGCATCACCGCGACCGCGTTGCCTTCGTGCGCATTTGCTCGGGCAAGTTCGAGCGCGGTATGGACGCCTGGCACACGCAGGGCGAACGCAAGATGAAGCTGGCCACCGGCACGTCGCTCATGGCCGACGACCGTTCCATCGTCGACGAGGCGTATGCGGGCGACATCGTGGGTCTGTTCGACCCCGGCGTGTTCTCCATCGGCGACACGGTGTGCGCGGAAAAACGCAAGGTGCAGTTCCCGCCCATCCCCACGTTCTCGCCCGAGCATTTCGCGCGCATCACGCAGGTGAACACGCTCAAGCGCAAGCAGTTCGTCAAGGGGATGCAGGAGCTTGCCCAGGAAGGCGCCGTGCAGATTTTCCGCGAGCCGGGCTTCGGCATGGAAAGCGTCATCGCCGGTGTGGTGGGCGTGCTGCAGCTTGACGTGCTGGAAACGCGCCTGGCCAACGAGTACAACGTGGAAATCCGCAGGCAGGGCATGCCGTTCACCGACATCCGCTGGATCGAGAACGACCCCGACGAGCTGGATCTGTCGCGCCTGAGCATCACGCGCGACACCAAGCTGGTCGAGGACATGCGCGGCGGGAAGCTGCTGCTGTTCACCAACGCCTGGAATGTGAACTGGGCCGTAGAACACAACCCGAAGCTGCGCCTGTCGGAAGTGGGCAACGTTCAGTTCTAGGGAACGCGATGCGCCCCCGAAACGGTTTCGGGGGCATGTTTCGACCGCGCAGGTTGTTGGGCTTTCGGGCGTTATCGTCCAACGTTGAAAACAGTGACGCACCTTCGGTGCTTTCTATTCAGGTGCGAGTCATGCCTCGCACCCACGAATACTTGCTGCAGCGTTATCCAAACAGCAAGGATTCGTGGGGTTGAGCGACAGCTCAACCCGTATTGGAGAGCGCCGAAGGCGCGACACAAATTTCAGAATGCGGGGCATATCGATTTGCAGGCCGTTTTCTTCCCGCGGCAAAGACAGTGGCGCACCTTCGGTGCTTTCTATTCAGGTGCGAGTCATGCCTCGCACCCACGAAGTTTGTGCTGCTAGGTTAACGGCTCAACCAAGATTTCGTGGGCGCGAGGCACGACTCGCGCGTGAATCGTTCAGCGCCCGTAGGGCGCGTCACACTCTTGAAAATCGGGCTCACCGCCGGCTGGCAAACATCTGGCGTCTCTCCCGGCAAACCAGTGTCGCATCCTTCGGATGCTCTCTATGACGGTGCGAGCTGTTGCTCGCACCCACGAAGGGCCTGGCAGAAGCGTTAATCTAACACCCGAAATTCGTGGGGTTGAGCGACAGCTCAACCCGTATTGGAGAGCGCGTCAGCGCGACGCATAATTCAAAAGCGCGCGATCGGCGTTTGCCCCGCTTCTTGAAAAGTCTGGTGCACCTTTAGGCACGCTCATTCTTTCTCGGCGCTCTTCAACAAAGGTTTCGCGCGTGGGTGCTGCTGCGCACCTGCGCATGATACCCTGTTATAAAAGGTGGGCGTGCGGCACGACGCATTCGAGAAGTTGCGCTGCCGTGCGAAATGGGGAAGGAGCGTTCATGTTGTGGGCCGTCTGGCTTATCGTCGCCGGGGTGATGGCTGCCGTCGAGGCGCTGTCGCTGGGGCTTATCACCGTCTGGTTCGTCGTCGGCGCGCTCGCGGCTTTTCTGGCCGTGCTTGCTGGAGCATCGCTGGCCATTCAAATCGGCGTGTTTCTGGTCGTTTCCCTTCTGTGCCTTGCGCTGCTTCGGCCGTTGGCGCTCAAGCATTGCAACACCGGGCCTTCCGCCGAGCCGACGCTTGTAGGTGCAACTGCGCAGGTCATCGAGCCGATCGACAACCAATCGCAAACCGGGCGCGTGCAGACGTCCGATCATATGAGCTGGGTTGCGCGCTCGGCTGACGGTAGCAACATCCCGGCAGGCGCAACGGTGCGCGTTGTCGGGCAGGAAAGCATAAAGCTTATCGTGGAAAGGATGGAATCATGATCGTCTTACTCGTCTTTTTGGTGCTGGTGGTCGCGGTATGCGTCACGTGCATCAAGATCGTCCCGCAGGCCGAAGCGCGCGTCGTGGAGCGCCTGGGCAGCTATCTGACAACCTGGAACAACGGCCTGCACGTCATGGTTCCCTTCATCGACCAAGCGCGCCCTTCCATCAGCCTGAAAGAGCAGGTGGCCGACTTCCCGCCGCAGCCCGTTATCACCAAGGACAACGTCACCATGTCCATCGACACCGTCGTGTATTTCAAGATCATGGATCCGAAACTATATACCTACGGCGTCGAGCGCCCGATGGCCGCCATCGAAAACCTCACGGCAACCACGCTGCGCAACATCATCGGCGACATGGACCTCGATACCACGCTCACCAGCCGCGACACCATCAACAGCCAAATGCGCTCGGTGCTTGACGACGCCACCGACGCGTGGGGCATCAAGGTCAATCGCGTGGAAGTGAAGAACATCGAGCCGCCGCAAGCCATTCAGCAGGCCATGGAGAAGCAGATGAAGGCCGAGCGCGAAAAGCGCGAGCAGGTGTTGCTGGCGGAAGGCCAGAAGCAGTCCGCCATCACCGTTGCCGAGGGCAAGAAGCAGGCGCAAATCTTGGAAGCCGAGGCCGACAAGCAGGCCACCATCCTTGCGGCCGAGGCGGAGAAGGAGCGCCAGATTCGCGAGGCCGAGGGCGAGGCAGAGGCCATCAAAACGGTGCAGCAGGCAACGGCCGACGGCATCCGTGCGGTGCGCGAAGCCGGCGCGGACAACGCCGTGCTGACGCTGCAGGCCTATGAAGCGCTCAAGGCCATGGCGAACGGGCAGGCAACCAAGCTCATTATCCCCAGCGACCTGCAGGGACTTGCCGGTATGGCTGCCAGCTTGAAGGAAATCGTTTCGGACGACAAAGCCGAGAAATAGGGAATTGGCGCATGAGGGTTCTGCACGTGGCCGATCTGCACGTGGGCAAGCGCGTCAACGGCATTTCCATGCTGGAAGATCAGCGGCATATTTTGAGCCAGATACTGCGCATTGCCGTCGAGCAGCAGGTTTCGGCGCTGCTCATCGCCGGCGACATCTATGACAAGGCTTCTCCGTCGGCTGAGGCCGTGGCGCTGTTCGATGATTTCCTCACGCGCGTTGTTGACGCGGGGGTGCGCGTGCTGGCCGTGCCGGGCAACCACGACTCGGCCGAGCGCATCGCCTACGCGCAGAAGCTTTTGGCTCATCAGGGGGTTTCGTTTCCTCCGGTGTACGCGGGTGGGGTCGAGCGCGTGGTGCTGCAAGACGAGCACGGCGACGCTTCCTTCTGGCTGCTGCCGTTTTTGAAGCCCGGTGATGTGCGCCGCTTCTTCCCCGACGAGGAAATTGGGGACAGCTACAGCAAGGCCCTGCGTGCGGCGCTGTCCACCTGCGATATCGATACCGGCGGGCGCAACGTTGTCCTGTCGCATCAGCTGGTGACGGCGTTCGGGGAAGCGCCCGATCGGGC
>CAVHFC010000019.1:23082-25874 GCA_963635025.1 Eubacterium sp. CAG:786 | reverse complement strand
CGGAAGGGGGTGACGCCCGATGAGGCCGCTCTCTTTGACGCTTTCCGCATTCGGTCCTTACGCCGGCGAAACCGTGGTCGACTTCACGCAGCTGGGAGACTCGGGCGTGTACCTGGTGTGCGGCGACACCGGTGCGGGCAAAACCATGATATTCGACGCCATTTCGTTTGCGCTGTTCGGCGAGGCGAGCGGTGATAGCAAAAGCGGCGCGCGATCCACGTCGACCTTGCGCAGCGACTTTGCCGCCCCCGACGCGAGCACCTTCGTTGAACTGGTGTTTTCCTACCGCGGCGAAACCTATACCATCAAGCGCAACCCCGACTATGAACGCGCGAAGAAGCGCGGCGAGGGCTTCACGAAGCAGAATTCGAACGCCGAGCTGACGCTTCCCGACGGAACCAGCGTAAGCGGCACGCGCCCGGTCAACGCGCGCGTCGAGGAGCTGCTTGGCATCGATGCCGGGCAGTTCAAGCAGATCGTTATGCTTGCGCAAGGGGAGTTCCGTACCCTGCTCACCGCCGACACCGCCACGCGCGAAACCATTTTCCGCAAGCTGTTCGGAACGCAGCGCTTCGAGGATTTGCAGAAAAGGCTCGGCGAGGCCGCGCGCGAGCTGGAGCGGGAAAACGAGCAGCTGAAAGCCGAGACGACGGCCCTTGCCAATCAGGTGGTGTTTCCTGCCGAAGACGCATGTGCCCGGGAACTTGCGGATAAGCTGCGAGAGGGGTCGCGCGTAGGGGAGTGGCTGTTAGGCGCGCTGCAGGGCGTTATCGCCGCAGATGAGCCGGCGTGTGCGCAGCTTGAAGAGACCGTTGGCAAGCTGCGGAAGGATTGGGCCGACGCGAAAGCGACGCTTGCGCAGGCCGAGCAGAAGCCCGGATTGGAAAAGCAGCGTTCTGGTTTCGAGGCGTCTATCGCGGCGCTCGACGAGGCCCTTCCGAAGCTTGAAGAGGCGTTTGCGGCGCAATGTGCCCGCGATGGGGAATACCGTGTCGCTTCGGCGCGGGCGGCCGTCATCGAAGGGACGCTGCCGAAGTACCGGGAGCTGCAGAACGCTCAGGCGGAGTCGAAGGCCGCTGCGGCTCGGTTGACCGCCGCGAGCAAGCGGCAAACGGACGCGCAGGACGAGTTCGCCCGCGCTCAGGCCGCCGTCAAGGACATCCAGCCGCGTCGCGACAAGCTGCAGGGAGCCGATGTTCGCTTGGCGCAAGCGCAGGCCGAGCTGAAGGAGGCCGAGCGTGCGGTTGCGGCGGCGCAGGAGGCGCTTGATAAGAGGGCGAGTCTCGCGAAGGCGGCGGCTGCAGCCCAGGTGCCGTACGAGCGGAAGGTCGCCGAGCTCACCGATGCCGAAAAAGCCTTCGAACAGGACAATGCTGCCTTCCAGCGCCTGCAGAAGCTGCAACGCGCGGGAAGGGCGGGCGTGCTCGCGCAGGAATTGGAAGCTGGCAAGCCCTGCCCGGTTTGTGGTTCGTGCGACCATCCCGCCCCGGCAACGTCGCTTGAGGACATTCCCACCGACGAGCAGATCGACCGGGCGGATGCTGCGCAAAGGCGTTCGAAGTCGGCGGCCGACACCTGCTCGCTTGAAGCTGCGCGTCTGAAGGCGACACTCGACGAGCGTCGCTCGGCGCTGGCCGATTTCGAGCAGACGACAGGCGACGAGGCGGCGCTTGCCACCGCCCTCGGCGCGGCGCGCGAGGCGCATGCGGTCGCGCAGACGCACTGTAACAACGCGGTCAACGCCGCGCGTGAGCTGGCCAACCTGGAAAAGCAGCTCGAAGGCGCCAACATGCGACAGCAAAGCGCCGATCGAGCATGTCGCGAAGCCGAGACGGCCTTGCACGAGGCCTCGCAGCGCGCATCCGTCGTCGAGGCAACGCTTGAACAGCTCAACTCCGACCTGGAGTTTCCCACGCTTGAAGTCGCGCAGGCCGAAGCCAAGAATCAGCGCGCGCAGGCGAGTTCCCTGAAAGCGGCTCGCGACGCGGCCGAGCGCGCCGTTGCGGCGAACAAGGCCGACCGCAGCACGAAGCAGCAGCTGCTTGAGGAAAAGCAAAAGCAGATCGCTGCCCTGCCCGCGGTCGACCTTGACGCTACGCGGGAAGCGCTTGCCAACCTTGAGCGCGAGGGGGCGCAAGCGTCGCAGAATCTTTCGTCGGTTAAGGCGCGTCTTGAGGCGAACAAGCGCTGTCACGGCCGTCTTTCCAGGGTGCTGCAACAGGCGGGCGACCTCGATCGCCGCTGGGGCAACGTGAAGGACCTGGCCGATGTGGCCGCCGGCACGCGAACCGGCGCGGCGAAAATACGCTTCGAAGCGTATGTGCAGGCCATTTACTTCGACCGCGTCATCGCGGCGGCCAACGAACGTCTGCGCATGCTCACCAGCGGCCAGTTCGAGCTGGTGCGTGCCGATGGCGGGTCGGGCAACGCGAAGACGGGCCTGGGCCTCTACGTCATCGACAGCTTCACGGGGCGCGCACGCGATGCCTCGTCGCTTTCCGGCGGCGAGTCGTTCGAGGCGTCGCTGTGCCTGGCCTTGGGGCTGTCCGACATCGTGCAGGAGCATGCCGGCGGTATCGAATTCGACACCATGTTCGTCGACGAGGGATTTGGCTCGCTCGACCAAGCGGCGCTCGGTAACGCCATCAGCTTGCTGTCCGATCTTTCCGGCGGCACGAAGCTCGTCGGCATCATCAGTCACGTGGAGGATTTAAAGGCGAACATCTCGAAGAAGATCGTCGTGAAGAAAACCCGCTCCGGCTCCACGGCAACCGTGCAAGCGTAAGCGGGTT